>JAAXGX010000097.1 GCA_012271165.1 Vicinamibacteraceae bacterium
CTTTTGCCACGGGCTGCTAGCAGTGGGGCCCCGCAAGCGGACACCGGGGGCTCGGGGCGCAGCCCCGTCTGATAGAGGAGCAACCGATGCGGATCAGGGATCTGGGGCGCGCCGGGCTGCGGCTCGGTGCGGCGCTCGCCGCGGCCGTCGCCTGTGCGGCGGCGACCGTGGCTGCCGAGGACTGGCGCCAGTGGCGGGGCGCCAGCCGGCTGGGCGTGTGGCACGAGACGGGGATCATCGACAGGTTCCCCGCCGCGGGGCTGAACGTGAAGTGGCGGGTCCCGATCCGCAACGGGTTCGCCGGGCCGGCGGTGGCCGACGGCCGCGTCTTCGTGACCGACTGGCTGGAGGATCCCGAGTCGCGCACGCTGGACGGCACGGAGCGGGTCCTGGCGCTCGACGAGCAGACCGGCGAGGAGCTGTGGAGCTACTCGTGGGGGGCGACGTATCGCGCGCTGATGGCGTCGTACGCGGCGGGGCCGATGGCCACGCCCACCGTGGACGGCGACCGCGTCTACGTGCTCGGGGCCACCGGGCTGCTGTGGTGCCTGGACGTCGAGACCGGACGGGTGATCTGGCACCGGAACTACCTCGTCGAGTACGACGCGAGCATGGCGCCCTGGGGCACGCCGAGCGCGCCCCTGGTCGACGGCGAGCAACTCATCGCCGTGGTGGGCGGCGAGCCGAACGCGCTGGTGGTCTCGTTCGACAAGCGGACCGGCGCCGAGCTGTGGCGGGCGCTCGAGGTGCGCGGCGGCAGCTCCAGCGCGCCCATCATCTACGAGGCCGGCGGCGTCCGGCAGCTCGTCATCTGGCATACGGCGGGGCTCGCGTCGCTCGATCCCGAGACCGGCGAGACGTACTGGGAGGAGCCGTGGGAGACCGGCTCCAGCATGAACGTCATCACGCCGCTCAAGGTCGACAACTACCTGCTGGTCAGTCAGTTCTACAACGGCTCGCTCATGATGCGGCTGAGCACCGACCGGCCGGGCGCCACGCTGATGTGGAAGGGCTCGAGCCGCAGCGAGATGCCGACCGACACCGACGGCCTGCACACGGTGATCACCCCGCCGGTCATCATCGGCGACTACGTCTACGGCGTGGGGAGCTACGGCGAGCTGCGGGGCCTCGACGCCCGCACCGGCGAGCGGCTGTGGATGAGCGGCGAGATGACGCCGCAGGCGCGCTGGGGCGGCGCGTTCATCGTGCGCCACCGCGACCGCTACTTCGTCAACAACGACGACGGCGACCTCATCATCGCGCAGTTCACGCCCGAGGGCTACGTCGAGCTCGACCGGACCCGGCTCATCGCCGCCACCACCAGCGCGGGCTACGGGCCCCGCAAGCGGCACGACCGGATGGTGAACTGGGCCCACCCGGCCTACGCCAACCGCCACATCGTCCACCGCAACGCCGAGGAGATCATGCGGGCGTCGCTGGCGGCGGACGATTACTGACCGCCGGCTCGTGCGGCGCTACAGCCGCGTGTGCTCGTAGAGGTAGAGCAGGCCCACCGCCACGACGTACAGCGCCGCGCTGAAGGCGACGTTGCTGCGCGCGATGCGCCAGTTGTTGGCGCCGTAGCGGGTGGCGAGCACCACGTTGACGCCCGACAGGGGGTTGACGACGCAGCCCAGGCCCCAGCCCATGGCGAACGTCGTGGCGAGCAGCGTGGGATCGAGCTCGACCGTCTCGAGCAGCGCCACGGTGACGCCCACCAGCACCGCCGGGTGGATGCAGGCCAGCGACGTCACCACGAACGCCAGCACCAGCAGGCTCGCGTGGAAGGCGTCGAGGCGGGCGAAGAGCAGCCAGCCGCCCGCGCCCGCGGCGGCCGCCACCACGCCCGCCGCCAGCACGCCGGCCCCGAGGAACAGCGCCAGCTCGCCGCCCATCTGCGGGGCGCGGGTCTCGACGTACTCCGCGAGCGCGGGGCGCAGGCCGCCCGGGCCGCGCCGCTTGAGCAGCACGGCCAGGACCAGCGCGGGCGTGACCATGGTGATGAGGGCCAGCACCGAGTAGCCGGGCAGCGCCGCGGCGGCAACGAGGACCCCGGCCCCGAGGGTCAGCGGAATCTTCAGGTCCGCGGGCTGCAGCGGATACCCGCGAAAGCTCTCGATGTCCCCGGCCCGGCCGCTGCGCGCGTGCCAGTACAGCCAGAGGCAGGCCGCCGCCGCCAGCGGGGCGCCGAACAGCATCATCACCACCGGGCTCGAGCCGGGCGTGTAGGACAGGGCCAGGGCGACGCCGCCGATGAACGGCGAGTAGAACGCGACGGTGCTGAACGCCCGGCTGAAGAGCTGCGCCTGGTCGAACCCCAGCGGCCGGACGCGCGCCAGCCGATCGGACATGATGATGACGGCGGAGATGTTGATGACCGACCCGAACGCATGCACGCCCAGCATGCTCTGCAAGTAGGCGCCGAGGCCCCGCGGCAGCTCCGCGTCGCCCACCCGTGGCGGCCGGTTCAGCAGCCGCAGCAGGGTGATGGAGGCCAGCATCGACAGGATCGGCTGGTTCTGGCCCAGCAGGCTGTCGACGCGCAGCGGCGCCCCGTGGCTGACGCCCCACAGGAAGGCGCCCAGGCCCGCGGCGATGAACGCCAGCACCTGCACCTGCTGCCGCCGGCCGACCCCCGCCCACAGCACGGCCAGCGCGACCCACGCCAGGACGGCGGGCGCCATCGGCGGGACGGCCGGCCAGACCGCGCCGGCGATGGTGAGCGCGAGCATGCCGAAGATGGCCAGCCCCGCCGCGCGGGGTGCGCCAACCCTAGCGGACACCCCGGAAGACGAACTTCTGCAGCCCGCTGTTGTAGATGTTGCCGGCCGAGTCGACGGACAGGTAGTGGTTCGCGGCCCGGTTGGTGTCGATCGACCCAAGCAGCGCCAGGTCGCTCCGCTGGTGGATCCAGATCGCGTCGTTCATGTTGTCGCCGACGTAGAGGTAGTGCTGCTCCGCGTCGGTCGAGAAGCCGATGGTCGACGCCGAGCCGAAGTTGACGGCGCCCACCCCCTGCGGAAACCCCAGCTCGGCCGGCGTGTCCGGGGCGACCGGGAACTCGGTGACGAACGTGCCGTCGCGCCGGAACACCTGCACCCGGTTGCGCTGGCGGTCGCAGACGTAGACCGTGCCGTCCCGCGCCACGCGCACGCAGTGCACGGCGAGGAACTGCGGCTGCGGCGGCGCGTCGGGCGCGTAGAGCTGGGAGTCGTCCGAGTACAGGCCCTCGTCCGTCAGCTCGAAATCGACCGGGCGGTTGCCGTACGCGCCCCAGTGGCGGCTGTAGTCGCCGGTCGCCGCGTCGAAGACGATGACGCGCCGGTTGTTGTAGCCGTCGGCCACGTAGAGCTCGTTGGTCGCCGGGTCGACGGTCAGCTCGCAGGAGTTGCCCAGCAGGGCCGTGTCGTTGCTGCCGTTCGTGCGGCCCGGCTCGCCGACCTGCAGCAGCAGCTCGCCGGCCGGCGAGAACTTCAGCGCCACATGACCGTTGCCCGTCACCCAGACATTGTTGTCGTGGTCCACGAACATCCCGTGCTCGGCCGGGGTGCCGGAGGGGTAGGGCACGTCCGGGTCGGGCTCCAGCATCCAGACGTCGCTCGTGCCCGGGCCGCCCCAGCTGCGGATGACGTTGCCCGCGAGATCGAACTCGAAGACCCGCGGCACGCGCGGGCCGCCGGCGTTCTCCGCCTCCAGCTCCGCCGGCGTCGGAAGCTGCATCATCCAGACATGGTCGCGCGGGTCGACGGCCACCGACGTGGCGTTGCGATCCAGGTCGGGCCAGGGGGCGTCCGGGTCGGCCAGCGGAGCCGGCCAGGACGGATCGAGCTCGAAGACGGGAACGCCGCCCGGCGCCTGCGCCGCGGCGGCGCCGGCGGACGCCAGGAGCAGGCAGGTCAGCAAGGGAACGGCGCGGGCGAACCACGAAAGCCAGGGTCTGCGCATGCGGTTGGCGAGCTCCTTGGGGATTGGGTGGTATTGTATCTGGCTGCAGGCAATTGCGGGGATTCATGCCAATGACGATGCGACACACGGCGCGGCAACGGCTACTGGCGTCGGTTCTCCTGTGGGGGCTCGCGGTCGCGGCCGCCGGAGCGCAGGTCGGCTCCGACCGTCTCGAGCACGCGGTCGAGGAGCCCGGCAACTGGCTGACGTACTCGGGCAACTACTTCAGCGACCGCTACAGCCGGCTCGATCGGATCACGCCGGACAACGTGGGCGACCTGGAGCGGCAGTGGGTCTACCAGTCGACCACGTTCGGGCCGTCCTGGGAGTCGACGCCGCTGGTGGTCGACGGCATCATGTACGTCACGCAGCGGCCCAACGACGTCGTCGCGCTCGACGCGCGAACGGGGCGCGTGTTCTGGATCTACCGTTATCCGACGCCGTCGGACCACCGCGCCTGCTGCGGATCGAACAACCGCGGCGTCGCGGTGCTGGGCGACCGGCTCTTCATGGCGACGCTCGACGCGCACGTCGTGGCCATCGACGCGGTGACCGGGGCCGAGCTGTGGGACGTCGAGGTGGCTGACAAGTCGCTGGCGTACTCCTTCACGCTGGCGCCGCTGGCGATCAAGGACAAGGTCATCGTCGGCACCGCCGGCGGCGACCGCGGCATCCGCGGCTTCGTCGCGGCGCTCGACGCGGCCACCGGCGAGGAGGTCTGGCGCTTCTACACCATTCCGGGGCCGGGCGAGCCGGGCCACGAGACGTGGGAGCCCTGCCCGCCGGACCCGGAGACCTACTGCGACCCGGAGGCGTGGAAGCACGGCGGGGGCTCGGTCTGGCTGACCGGCTCGTACGACCCGGCGCTGAACCTGACGTACTGGGGCGTGGGCAACCCTGGGCCCGACTGGAACCCGGCGCAGCGGCCCGGCGACAACCTGTACACCAGCTCGGTGGTGGCCCTCGACGCCGACACCGGGGAGCTGCGCTGGCACTTCCAGTTCACGCCCGGCGATCCGTACGACTACGACGCCGTGCAGATTCCCGTGCTGGCCGACATCGAGCGCAACGACACCCTGTTCCGGGTGATGCTGTGGGCCAACCGCAACGGCTTCTACTACGTGCTGGACCGGGCGACCGGCCGCTTCCTGACCGGGCGCGCGTTCGTCCGGGTGAACTGGGCGGCGGGGCTGGACGACAGCGGCCGGCCGATCGAGACGCCGCAGCCGCCGGGCGAGCCGACGTTCCCCGCGGTCGCGGGCGCGACGAACTGGTACTCGCCGTCCTTCAGCCCGCGGACCGAGCTGTTCTATGTGCCGGCCTGGGAGGAGCGGGCCTCCATCTTCAACCCGGAGCCGCAGGTGTACGAGCCGGGCGAGAGCTTCCTGGGCGGACTCCCGGGCGCCTACGCGCCGGTGCCGGACGCCGCGACGCCGCCGACGCGGCGCGGCCCGATCAACGACTGGACGGCCGAGGCCGGGTACGGCGCGGTGCTGGCGCTCGACGCGCTGACCGGCCAGGAGCGCTGGCGCTTCGATCTGGCGGACGTCATCCGCAGCGGCATTATGACCACCGCCTCCGACCTGCTGTTCACGGGCGCCCGCTCGGGCTACTTCCAGGCCCACGATGCGCGCACCGGCGACCTGCTCTGGCGGGTGAATCTCGGGGGAGAGATCGCCAGCGGGCCGACGACCTACGAGGTCGACGGCAGGCAGTACGTGACCATCATCGCCGGGCACTCGCTGTCGGCCTTCGCGCTGCCGGAATGACGAGGAGAATCATGACGAAACTGCTGCGTGCTTGTCCGCTGCTGCTGGCCTGCGCCCTGATCGCGTGCGGCGCTCCCGAGCCTGCTCCCGAACCCGAACCGGCGGAGGCGCCCCCGGAGAGCGTCGGATCGATCGTGCGCGTCGATCCCGGGCTCGACGCGATCGTGCCGCCGGACGCGCGCATCGAGAAGCTCGCCGAGGGCTTCGCCTTCAGCGAAGGCCCCGTGTGGGACCGGCGCCAGTCGCGGCTGCTGTTCTCCGACGTGCGGGGGAACGAGGTTTACGAGTGGAGCGAGGCGGACGGCGCGCGCACCTACATCGATCCGGTCTACGAGGGCGACCTGACCGGCCTGCGGTCGGTCAGCTCAAACGGCCTGACGATCGACGCCACGGGCCGGCTCGTCCTGTGCGAGCACGGCAACCGCGTCATCTCCCGCCTGGAGGACGACGGGACGCGCACGACGCTGGTGGGGCACTACGAGGGCCGGCGGCTGAACGGTCCGAACGATGCGACCTACGCGTCCAACGGCTGGCTGTACTTCACCGATCCCGGCTCCGGCCTGGAGGGGCGGGACGAGTCGCCGCTGCGGGAGCTCGACTACAACGGCGTCTACCGCCTCGGCCCCGAGGGCGAGCTCGAGCTGCTGGACCGGGACGTGCCGCGCCCGAACGGCATTGCGCTGTCGCCCGACGAGTCGATTCTGTACGTGGCGAACTCGGCCGCCGACGACATCCGCTGGATGGCCTTCGACCTCGGCCCCGACGGCGCGTCGAACCCGCGCGTCTTCTTCGCCATCGACGACCCGCAGGGCGCCGCCGGCGTCGCCGACGGCATGAAGGTGGACCTGGCGGGGAACGTCTACGCGACCGGGCCGGGCGGCGTCTGGGTGATCTCGCCCGACGGCGTCCACCTCGGCACCATCATGACCGGGGAGGTGACCGCGAACGTGGCCTGGGGCGATGACGGCCAGACCCTGTACATGACGGCCTCCACCGGGCTGTACCGGGTGCGGCTGACCACCACAGGGGCGATTCCATGACAGGCCGCGGGCGCGTCCTGCCGGCGGCCGCCGCCGCGCTGGCGCTGTCGATGCCGCTGCCCGCGGCGGCGCAGGGCCGCACGCCTTGGGGCGATCCGGACCTGCAGGGGCTGTGGGCCAACGACGTGGTCACGCCGCTCGAGCGGCCCGCCGGGCTGGGTGAGCGGCAGCAGCTCACCGACGAGGAGCTGGCGGCGGCCGCGGCGGCCAACGCGCAGCGGCGGGTCGACACCGGCGGACCCCGGCCGGGCGATCCGATACTGCTCCAGGGCTACAATCAGTTCTGGATGCCGGAGCGCGACGTCTCCCGCCAGACGTCGCTGATCGTGGATCCGCCGGACGGCCGGGTCCCCCCGCTCACGCCGGCGGGGGAGCGGCGGGAGACGCTGACGCTCGAGTCGAACCAGGGCGTCTCGGCGCGCGACATCGAGCACCGCCGCCACAGCGACGGCCCCGAGGGGCGCAGCCTGTGGGAGCGCTGCCTCACGCGCGGGCTGCCGCGGCTGCCCGACTTCTACAACAACAACACGCTGATACTGCAGACGGCCGACCACGTGGTCATCCACATGGAGATGATCCACGAGACGCGGGTGATTCCGCTGGACGGCCGACCGCACGTGGCCGCCGGCATCCGCCAGTGGCACGGCGATCCGCGCGGGCGCTGGGAAGGCGATGCGCTGGTGGTCGAGACGACCAACTTCTCTGGCAAGACGAACTTCAAGGGCTCGCAGGCGGGGTTGCGCCTGGTCGAGCGGTTCACGCGAGCCGGCGCCGACACGCTCGTGTACGAGGTGACGGTGACCGATCCCGATACGTGGACGAGTCCCTGGACCGCGCGCATCCCGATCCGGCAGAGCGAAGGGCCGCTCTTCGAGTACGCCTGCCACGAGGGCAACTACGCCATGTACAACACCCTGGCCGGCGCCAGGGCCGAGGAAGAGGAAGACAGATGACGGCAGTTCCGCAACGACTTCCGAAGCTGTGTCTGCTGGTCGCCCTGCTGGCTGCGGCGGCCGGGACGCTGTCGGGCCAGCAATCGTCGGGCGGCGGGGCCTATCTTGCGGGCGACGCCCACGAGCCGGAGTACGGGGTCGCCATCGTCCGCGACGTGATGGTGCCGATGCGCGACGGGGTCAGGCTGGCGACCGATCTGTACCTGCCGGCCCGCGACGGCGTGGCCCTGCCCGGCCCCTGGCCCACGGTCGTCGAGCGCACGCCGTACAGCAAGTACCGCTTCTATCCCAATGCGCCCGACGGCAACGACTACGCGCGCAACGGCTACGTGATGGTCGTCCAGGACGTGCGCGGCAAGTTCGACTCGGAGGGCGTTTTCTCCTCCTATCCGCAGGAGGGTCCGGACGGGTTCGACACGGTCGAGTGGATCCGGGAGCAGCCCTGGTCGGACGGGCGGATCATCGCCACGGGCTCGTCCTACTTCGCGTCGACCGCGCAGGCCATCCTGGTGCAGAACCCGCCGGGCCTGGTGGCGGCCGCCATCCGCGTCGGGCCGGGCAACTACCACGAGGACGGCGCTTGGCGCGGCGGGGCCTTCCTGCTGTCGCACAACGTCAACTACGTGCTGCGGCTGGCGGCCGAAGGCCAGGAGGCCGCGGTGAGTCCCGAGGTGGAGGCGGCGCTGCAGGAGAACCGGAAGATCGAGAACTCGCTGCGGCTGATGCGCCTGTCGCCGCTGGCCAAAGGCTTCTCGCCGCTCGCGCTGACGCCCAGCTACGACGACTGGTACCAGGACTGGCAGAACCACGAGCTGTACGACGAGTACTGGCAGCAGATGGGCAACGGCGTCACGAAGCACTTCGCGAACGCCGCCGACGTGCCCATCCTGCTGATCGGCGAGTGGTACGACGCGTTCCTGGGCGGCACCCTGGATCAGCTCGCGGCGTACGGCGAGGGCCGCCAGTCGCCCGTGCATCTCGTCATCAGCGGCGGAGAGCACGGCAACGTGTACTCGCTGCGCACGTATGCCGGCGACGTGGACCTCGGGCCGGACTCGCCGATCCACGTCGGCGTGGAGATGATGAGGTGGTTCGACCAGCACGTGCAGGGGAGGGACCGCGGCGTCGAGCCCGGCAACCTGATCCGGGCGTTCCGCATCGAGGGCGGCGACGGCGTCAGGAACGCCGACGGCCGGCTGCAGGCCGGCGGCACCTGGCAGGAGTTCACCGAGTGGCCGCCCGCGGATTCCAGCCCGGTCGACTACTACCTCGGCGCCGACCGCACGCTGACCACCGGGACGGCCGCGGCCGGCTCCATCACCTACACGCACGATCCCGCGGACCCCGTGCCGTCCATTGGCGGCCGCGTGAGCTCCGGCCTGCCGGTGCGCGCCGGGCCGCAGGACCAGCGTTGCCGCATCGAGCTGCCGCACTGCGACGACGACCTGCCGCTGCGCCTGCGGCCCGACGTGCTCGTCTTCGAGACGCCGGCGCTGGAGCGGGACGTGGAGGTCTCCGGCCCCGTCGTGGCGCGCCTGTGGGTTTCGTCGAGCGCGGTCGACACCGACTTCGTGGTCAACCTGATCGACCAGCACCCGCCGTCCGCGGACTATCCCGAGGGCTACGCCATGAACGTGGCCGAGGGGATCGTGCGCGCCCGCTTCCGGTCGTTCGAGCAGGACCGGCCGAGCTTCCGCCGCGCGTACGCCATCAAGGAGGAGCCGCTCGTCCCGGGCGAGATGGTCGAGGTCACCGTCGACCTGTGGAGCACCAGCTACCTGTTCCGCGCGGGGCACCGCATCCGCGTGGACGTGTCGAGCAGCAGCTTCCCGCAGTTCGACGTCAACCCGAACACCGGCGAGCCGTTCGCCAGGCGCGTCTCGCCGCCGGTAGTGGCGCAGAACACGATCTACATGGGCGCCGACCACGCCTCGAGCATCAGCCTGCAGGTGCGGTAGACGAAGCAAACCTCGGCGGCGTACACGCTAGGCCGTGTCGACTCCCCAGTCGACTCTGGAGAAGGTGGGCGATGACCACGCAAGCCGAGACCGCACCGCCGCGAACGGTGCTGCACGTCGGCTGCGGCAGCCCCAATCCTGCGAAGCTCCATCCCACTTTCCGCGGCGGCGTGTGGAAGGAGGTGCGGCTGGACATCGACCCGGCGGTGCAGCCGGACATCGTGTGCGACATGCTCGACATGTCGGTCGTCGCGACGGGGTCGGTCGACGCCGTCTGGTCGTCGCACAACGTCGAGCACCTCTACGCCCATCAGGTGCCCATCGTGCTGGGCGAGTTCCGCCGGGTGCTGAAGCACGGCGGATTCGCGCTGATCACCCTGCCCGACCTGCAGACGGTGTGTCGCTACATCGCCGAGGACAAGCTGGAGGACGTGCTGTACCAGTCGCCGGCCGGGCCGATTCACCCGATCGACGTCGTGTACGGCCACCGCCCTTCGATTGGCCGCGGCAACCGGTTCATGGCGCACAAGACGGGTTTCACCGCCAGGACCCTGCGCGCGAGGTTGGTGCGGGCGGGATTCGCGCGCGTGCGGGTCGAGCGCCGCGGCTTCGATCTCTGGGCGGTCGGGTACAGGCCGGCTCCCGACGCGTCGTGAGCGCCGGGCCGCGTCAGCGGCGCAGCGGGTCGGCTTCCTCCCCGGACTCGGCGAACCCGAAGGCGAATCCGCCGCAGGCGCCGGTTGGCCCGGCGACGCACAGCGTGGCCGGATCGGGGCCGCGGCCTTCCGCGAAGGCACGCTCCTCGGCGCGGGCGCCGGCGAGCAGGGCGGGCAGGCCGTAGTTGCCCTCGTGGCAGCGGGGCTCCTTGTAGATGCGGTTCGCCCGGTTGTCCTGCAGGCTCAGCTCGAAGGTGACCGTCCAGGGCCGCACCCACGTGGTCGGGTCCTCCATCGTGGCGACGTACTCGATCGTCTCGGCGTCGATCCGCCGCCAGCGCTCGACGAGGTGCAGGTTCTCGCGCGAGCCGAAGAAGTCGGTCTTGGGCGTGAAGTTCGTGACGTCGACCACCAGCGTGTCGCCCTCCCAGCGGCCGCGCGAGTCGCCCCGCCACTGGCGTACCGTGGACGGCAGATGCGGCCGGTCGCTCACCGGGATGACGCGCTGCCAGCCCTGGCCCTGGCCCGTGTCGTAGAAGATCGACACGGTGTCGGGCGACTGCACGATCTGCAGGAAGAAGCCGGTGATGTTTCCGAAGTCGGGGAGGCGGTTGCCCATGCAGCGCTCCGACAGGCTGCGGTCCTCCGGATGGTACGAGCGGTTCACCTCGACGGTCAGGTAGTGCGGCGGCGCTTCCTCGCGCCGCGGCGACGGCGGCCCGTACGGCGGGCAACCGGGGCGGCCCTGCCGGCAGGCTTCCGTGGCCTGCAGGAGCGCCCGGTTGTACTCGTCGATCTCGTCGCGCCGCTGCTGCGCCGCGGGCGTCAGGGCCGGCAGTTGTCCGTCCGGCGGATCGATGATGAGCGACGTCCGGGGGCCGAGGTGCTTGTGGGTCAGGAAGATCGTCGCGTCGTAGGCGCCGCCGACGTCCTGCTCGGTGCCGCGTTCCGTGCGCCGCCGGTACAGGCCGAGCAGCCGCGCGCGCTCGCTGTCGATGGCGGCCCGCTCCTCCTCCGTGAAGAACTCCCGGTCGGCGTAGCGCGCCGGCCGCTCGAGCGGCGTGTCGTAGTTCGTCGTCCAGATGCCCTGCAGGTCCGGGTCGCCCCAGGTGGTCCGCAGCGCCTCCCGGTCCTGGCCGGCGACCGGAACCTGCGCCAGCTCCAGCAGCCCGATCACGCCCGCGAGCACCGCCGCCGCACCGGTCAGTTGGAGCCAGCCTCTGCTCATCTCGGACCCCTCAGTCGACGACCGTGAAGTCGGCGGCCCATTCGTGCGGCCCCCAGTGCACGATCAACCGGCCGCGCCCGGCGCCCGCCGGCGCGAGCGTGATCCCCAGCGGCCGGAACGCGCCGTCCGAGCGCGAGTAGTAGACGTCCGCCGCGGCCATGTCGTAGGCCTCGTCGTGCTGCGTGCCCCAGGAATCCGGCTCGTTGTTGAAGACGAACTGCCACCCGTCGCCCGCGCGCCGCAGCCAGAGGCCGTAGGAGCCGGCGAACCCGGGCACGAGGTTGCCGGTTGGTAGGTCGGCGCCGCCGACGCGCAACCCGACCTCGCTCCTCAGGCGCAGGACCGGCGCCCGGATCAGCTCGACGACCGCGCCGTCGGCCGTCGAGGCCAGGGCCGGATAGTCCTCGTCCTCGACGTCCACGCTCTTCCAGTAGAGGGCGCTGATGCGCTCGCCGCCCGGCAGCACGAGCGCGGTCTCGTTGCGCTCGTCGAGCAGGTTGCGCCGGAAGATCGGGGTGGTGTCGGTGTCGCGCTCGCGCGCCGTCCCGTCGCTGCCCGCGGTGGGGCGGGCCTCCGGCGGTCGCGGCGGCAGCTCGTCGAAGCGGAAGTCCGCGCTCCAGACGTGCGCGCCCCAGCGCAGGACGAGGCGGCCGGCCTCGGCCGCCGTCGCGTGCAGGGACGCGGAAAGCGTGGGCGCCGCGGCGTCGGTCGCCCGATGCGCCAGCGGGATGACGGCCGGGTCGGGGCTGTCTTCCGCGTGGGCCTCGAGCTCCCAGCCCTGGACGGTCCGCGCCAGCCACAGCTCATGGCTGACGGGCGGCTCCGGCGCCTCGTCCTCGGCAACCGGCGGCGGCGCCTCGGCGCCCGGCGTGATGGAGCCGATGCGCAGGGCGCGGTGGGCCGTCAGGCTGCCGACCCGCGCGCGGGAGCCCACGGCCCCGGAGAGCAGGGCCAGATGGGTCCCGCCGGCGGCCGGCAGGTCGGGCCGGAACGCCACGCTGATGAGTTGTGCGTCGAGCGTCAGCTCGGCGTGGATCAGACCGTCGGCCGCGACGCCCGGCGGCGGGGTCTGCGCGGTCACGGCAACCGCCGTCAGACCAACCGCCAGGGCGCCGGCGAGCCGGCGAGCTCGCAGGTATCGCATGCGGACGAAGGAGACAGCCGTCAGTTGTCGTTGGTGGCCGTCGCCTCCGGTTCGATCTCGGCGTAGCCGATGAACCCGAGCGACATCTCGTCGTCCGTCCGCGGACCGTGACCCAGCGCCATGTTCGGGTCGAAGCCCCTGCGCGCGGCCCGTTCGGACGTGTTGTCGTACCAGAAGTCGACGTCGATGCGCGTGCCCTTCGGCAGCAGCTTCGGCTCCTTGTACTTGTAGGTCACCTGCCAGTTCTGGTCGTACCGCGGCACGTCGAGCAGCAGCTCCTCGGTGCCGTCGGGGTAGAAGGCGGTGTAGCGGGCCGCGGTGGCGCGCATGTGGGCGTGCGGCCAGTAGTTCAGCACCAGCGTGTCCTTCTCGAGCAGGCGCGACGAGCCGATCCGGTAGTTCGGATGATTCGGCGGAATCTCGAAGCTGCGATTCCCCACCGTGTCGTTCTTGACCTTGTAGCGCACCGGCCCGTCGGCCAGGAAGAAGCCGATCTCGGACTGGCTCCAGACGCCCGAGCCGTCCGCCGGCTCCTTGTGGTAGTGCATGTTGAAGGAGAGCGTCGAGCCCTTCTCGAGCAGCACGCCGAAGCCCTCGGGCAGCATGGCGCCCTCGCCGCCCTCGGCGATGCAGCTCAGCAGCTGGCCGGCCGTGTCGGCGCCCTCGTCGACGACAGTCCCGTCGACCGGCGCCTCGATGCTCGGCGGCCGCACGGAGGCGCACATGTGGTGGACGACGCCGGCGGTGCCGGTCTTGAACTCCCAGCCCCTGACCCACGTGTCCTCCGGCAGCTCTTCCTCGGTCAGCGTCTTGAAGAAGATGATGTTGAGGTCGTAGATGTCGTCCTCGACGAAGTACGGCTCGGGCATCTTGAAGGTGAAGTCGGGCGTGCCGACCGACCAGCCGTCGCTCGCCTCCTCCACCCACTGCCTCGGCGCCGGTGCATGGGCGGCGTCACCGGCGGGCGCGCCGGCCTCGACCCAGCTCAGGATGGTGTCGATCTCGGCATCGCTCAGGCCGCGCTCGTTCGAGAAGACGCCGGTGGGCGCCGACGCGAACCAGGGCGGCATCTCGCGCGCCTCGACCTTGTGCGCGATGGCGCGGGCCCAGGGCCGCGTCTCCTCGTAGCTCATGAACGACATCGGGGCGATGAGGCCGCCGATGTTCTGGCCGATCGGCCGGTGGCAGCTCTGGCAGTTGCCCTGCATGATCGGCAGGATGTCCCGGTAGTACGTCACTGCCTCCTCGGCTTCGTTCCCGGCATGGGACGGGACGGCGACGACCGGCAGCAGACAGAGAGCGAGAACGGCGACGAACGTGCGCTGGCGTGTCATGGAGGTCTCCTTGCCAGGAGTTTGTACCACGGTCGCTGCGATGCCGGCAAGTGGCGCGTTACTGTAAACAGACAAATGTATGCTATAGTCCGCAGGATGGGACGGACACGCCCCGGCGAGACGCGCGCGAAGGTGTTCGCGTTCGTGCGGGAGCGGCTGCTCGCGGGGCAGCCCCCGACGGTGCGCGAGGTGCAGCAGGCGTTCGGCTTCCGGGCGGTCCAGACGGCCCGGCAGCACCTCGAGCAGCTCGTCACGGAAGGCCGGCTGGTGGCCGGCCGGCACAGGGCGCGCGGGTACGGCCTGCCGGCGCTGGCCGGGGGAGGGCGCACCGTGCTGGCGCCGCTGCTTGGCCAGGTGCCGGCCGGCGCGCTCGACGAAGCCGTCGAGGACCCGGACGGCTATCTGCCGGTCGCCGCCCGGGGCGCAGCCGCGGACGAGCTGTTCGCGTTGCGCGTGCGCGGCGAGAGCATGACCGGGGTGGGCATTCTGCCGGGCGACATCGTGATCGTGCGCCGGCAGCCGACCGCTGCCCCCGGCGACATCGTCGTGGCGCGGGTCGATGGCGACGCCACGGTCAAGACCTTCAGGCCGCGGGGACGGCACGTGGAGCTGCGCCCCGAGAACCCGGCCTTCGATCCGATCGTGCTCGACGCCGCCGCGGTGGTCGTCCTCGGGAGGGTGATCGAGGTCCGGCGGATCCTGTGAGCCCGTAGCGCGGGCTCACGACGCAAGGCAGACGACATCATGGCGAACGCAGCGATAAGGCTCGATGCACTCGTCTCCGCGTCCCGGACCTGGGTGAACCGCGCCCTGTCGGCGCCGGCCCCGGCGGACTGGACCAGCGCCGCGCTCGGCGGCTGCCTGGCGGAGCTGTCGGGCACCGGCGCCTCGCCTTCGCTCACCCTGGCGTTCGGCCTGGTGCGCCAGGTGCAGCAGCGGGGCGAGCCGGTGGCGTGGATCAGCCCGGCCGAGAGCACCTTCTTTCCGCCCGATGCGGCGGATGGCGGCGTCGACCTGGCGGCGCTGCCGGTCGTCAGGCTCGCCGGCGTGCGCCGGCGGGTGCGGGCCGCCGAGCAGCTCGCCCGCTCCGGCGCCTTCGGGCTGCTGATCATCGACCTGGGCGACTGCCTCGATCTGCCGCTCGGCGCGCAGACCCGGCTGGCCGAGCAGGCGCTCGCCCACGGCACGCTCGTCCTCTGCCTGACGGCCAAGACCGAGCGCCAGCCGTCGCTCGGGTCGCTCGTCTCGGTCCGCGGGCACACGCGGCGCACGCGCCGCGGGGAGGGCCGCTTCGCGTGCCAGGTACGCGTGCTCAAGGACAAGCGGCGCGGTCCGGGATGGAGCGCCGAGGAGTGGTGTCGTGGACCGGATGGCGTGCGTTGAGCTGCCGGCCTTCCCGCTCCAGCTCCTCCTGAAGCGCCATCCCGGCTGGGCCGACCGGCCGGTGGCGGTGGTCGATCGCGACCAGCCGCAGGGCGTCGTCCTGTGGGTGAACGAGCCGGCGCGCGCGGCCGGCGTGCGCGCGGGGATGCGCTACGCCGCCGGCCTGTCGCTGGCGCGCACGCTGCAGGCCGGCGAGGTGCCGCCCGCGGACGTCGAGCGGGGCGCGGCGGACGCTCTCGCCCGGCTGCGCCGTTTCAGTCCCGGCGTCGAGCCCTGCCGGGACGAGCCGGGGGTCTTCTGGCTGGACGCCTCCGGGCTGTCGCACCTGTATGCATCGCTCCGCCAGTGGGCAGACGAGATCGTCGCGGCGCTCCGCACGTGCGGATTGCAGGCGACGGCTGTCGTCGGCTTCACACGGTTCGGCACCTATGCGATCGCCAAGACCGTCGCGGCCGGCGAGCGGGCGGCGGTGGTCCGGGATGCGGCCAGGGAGCGGGTGCTGGCGGGGCAGACGCCGCTGGATCGGCTGGGGATCGACCCGGCCCTCCGCGACAGCCTGGGGAAGCTCGGCGTCCGCACGGTGCGGGCCTTCCTGCAGTTGCCGCCCGCCGGGCTGCGCCGCCGCTTCGGTCCGGAGGCGCAGCGCCTGCACCGGCTGGCCGCCGACGATCTGCAGGTGCCGCTGCAGCCGCTGCGGGCTACGGATCCGCTTTCTGCGCAGCACTACTTCGACGCGGCCGAGACCGACGTGCAACGCCTCCTCTTCTGCGTCAAGCGCCTGCTGGACCGGCTGCTCAGCGCCGTTGCCGAGCGTCACGAGCAGCTGGCCGAGCTGACGCTGCACCTGCGGCTCGACCGCGGCGCTTCGCACGCCGAGCAGATCCGCCCCGCCGCGCCCACGTCGGACGTCGGCCAGCTGCTGAACCTGGTGCGGCTGCGCCTCGAAGCGCTGGCGCTGCGCGCGGGGGTCACCGAGCTGCGCGTCACCGGCCGCGCCGTCCGGACCGCGGCCGCGCAGCAGGGGTTGTTCGTCGAGCGGCCGCGCCGCGACCTGGCGGCGGCCAACCGCGCGCTGGCCCGCCTGCGCGCCGAGTTCGGCGACGACGCGGTGCTGCGGGCGCGTCTCACCGAAGGGCACCTGCCGGAAGCGCAGTTCGCCTGGGAGCCGCTCGCTGCGCTGACGCGTTCCGTGCCGCGCGAGATTGCCTGCCGGCCGCTGGTGCGGCGCATCCATGCCCGGCCGCTGCCGCTGCCGCCGCGGTCGCGCCACGAGCCGGACGGCTGGCTGGTGCGCGGCGGCGTCTCCGGGCACGTCAGGGATCTCGCCGGACCCTACCTGGTGTCCGGAGGCTGGTGGCGGTCGGTGGTGCACCGCGAGTACTACTTCGCCCGGATGCGCGACGACGACGTGCTCTGGATCTACTACGACCGGCCGCACCGGCGCTGGCGCTGGCAGGGACAGGTGCAGTGAAGCGGGGCCATGGCGTACGCCGCGCTCTGGTGCAAGAGCAACTTCTCGTTTCTCGAAGGGGCCAGCCACCCCGACGAGCTGGTCGAGCAGGCGCACGCGCTCGGGCTGCAGGCGCTGGCCCTGACCGACCGCGACGGCGTCCACGGCGTGGTGCGCGCGCACGTGAAGGCGCGGGAGCTCGGCGTGCCGCTGATCGTCGGCGCCGAGGTCACCGTTGCTGACACCGACACCGGCACTGACACCGAGGCCGACGCGGAGGCAGCGGCGCCGGCCTCCGCCTGCGTGCTGCTCGCGACGAACCGGACCGGCTACGCCAACCTCTGCCGGCTGCTCACCGCCGGCCGGCTGCGGCGGCCGAAAGGGGAGTCGCGCGTCACCTGGCCGGAGGTCTGCGAGCGGGCCGAGGGGCTCATCGCGCTCTGGGGCGGCAGCCGCAGCCTGCTCGTCCGCGACGCCGAGCCCGGCCCCGTCGCCGGACCGCTGCGGGAGGCGTTCGGCGACCGGCTGTACGCGCTGGTGACCCGGCACCGGCACGCCGGGGAGGTCCGCCAGGAAGCGCGCCTGCGCCGGCACGCCGAACGGGCCGGCCTGCCCCTGGTCGCCGCCACCGAGGTGCTGTATCACACGCCGTCACGCCGCGATCTCCAGGATGTCCTCACCTGCATCCGCCACGGGGTCACGCTGGCCACCGCCGGCCGGTTGATCAGACCGAACGCCGAGCACGATCTGAAGGCGCCCCACGCGCTGGCGCGGCTGTTCGCCGACGAGCCGGCGCTCGTCGAGCGGACGCGCGAGGTGGCGTCGCGCTGCGCCTTCACCCTGTCCGAGATCCGCTACCGCTATCCGACCGAGCGGCTGCCCGACGGCCGGACGTCGTCGGCCTGGCTGCGCGAGCTCACCCTCCGCGGCGCGCGCGCGCGCTTCGGCGACGACGCGCCGCCAGCCATCCGCGAGCAGATCGACAGGGAGCTGGCGCTGATCGACGAGCTCGACTACGGCGGCTACTTCCTGACGATGTGGGAGATCGTCCGCTACTGCCGGGAGCAGGGGATTCTCTGCCAGGGCCGCGGCTCGGCGGCGAACTCGGTGGTCTGCTATTGCCTCGGGATTACGGCGGTCGATCCGACGCGGGTCGAGCTGCTGTTCGAGCGCTTCCTGTCGCGCGAGCGGCACGAGCCGCCCGACATCGATCTCGACATCATGCACGCGCGGCGCGAGGAGGTGATCCAGCACGTCTATCGGAAGTACGGCCGCGACCACGCCGCCATGGTGGCGAACGTCATCCGCTATCGCGGGCGGTCCGCCGTGCGGGAGGTGGGCAAGGCGCTCGGGATCTCCGCGACGGCGGTCGACCGCCTCGCCAGGCTGCTGTCGCACGGCAGCCCGCTCGACGCGGCGGGGCTGGCGCACGCCGGGCTCGATCCGACCGCGCCGCTCCACGAGCACCTCTTCCGGCTGTGCGAGGAGATCCGGGACGTCCCGCGGCATCTCTCGATCCATCCGGGCGGCTTCCTGCTCGGTCACGAGCCGGTCCACGACCTGGTGCCCATCGAGAACGCGGCGATGCCCGGCCGGACGGTCATCCAGTGGGACAAGCACGACCTGGAGGACCTCGGCCTGTTCAAGGTGGACCTGCTGGGACTCGGCGCCCTGACGCAGCTCGACCTCGGCTTCCGGCTGCTCGAGCGGCACTACGGCCGGCGCCTGTCGCTCGACCGGATTCCGCCCGACGACCCGCAGACCTACGACCGCATCTGCCGCTCGGATACGGTCGGCGTCTTCCAGATCGAGAGCCGCGCGCAGATGGCGATGCTGCCGCGGCTCCGGCCGCGCCATTACTACGACCTGGTCATCGAGGTGAGCATCGTGCGGCCCGGTCCGATCACCGGCGGGATGGTCCATCCCTATCTGCGGCGGCGCAGCGGCGAGGAGCCGGTGGTCTACCCGCACCCCTGCCTCGAGCCGGTGCTGCGCAAGACGCTCGGCGTGCCGCTGTTCCAGGAGCAGGTGATGAAGCTGGCCGTGGTGGCGGCCGACTACACGCCGGGCGAGGCCGACCAGTTGCGCCGCGACATGGCGGCCTGGCATCGGACCGGGCGGATCGAGCGGCACCAGGAGCGGCTGGTGACCCGCATGATGGCGAAGGGGATCGACCGGGAGTTCGCCGAGCGGGTGTTCGAGCAGATCCGCGGGTTCGGGGAGTACGGCTTTCCCGAGAGCCACGCGGCCAGCTTCGCGCTGATTGCCTACGCCACGGCCTGGCTCCGCTGCCACTACCCGGACGTGTTCACCTGCTCGCTGCTCAACGCGCAGCCGATGGGCTTCTACACGCCGGCGACGATCGTCGAGGACGCGGTGCGGCACGGCGTGGAGGTGCGGCCCGTCGACGTGACCGCCAGCGACTGGGACTGCACCCTCGAGCCTGTCGATAACGAGCAAGGGCGGTTTGGTGTTCGCATGGGGTTGCGGTATGTGAAGAGCTTCTCCGAGGACCGGGACTGGCGGCGCGTCGCGGCGGCCCGCGCGGAGCGGCCGTTCGCCTCGCTGGCGGACTTCACCCGCCGCACGCGGCTCGACGAGCGCATCCTGCGGCGGCTGGCCGAGGCCGGCGCGCTCGCGCCGTTCGAGGGCCGGCGCCGGGCCGCGCTGTGGAAGGCGCACGGGCTCGGGAAGCTGCCGGCGACGGCCCTGCCGCTCGTCCCGTCGGAGCCCCTGCCCGAGTTCGCGCCGCTCAGCGAGTTCCAGACCATCGACTGGGACTACCGCTTCAGCGGTCACAGCACCCACGGCCATCCGCTGGCCCCGCTGCGCGAGGCCCTGGCGGCGCAGGAGCTGCCGGACGCCCGCACCGTCGCCGGGCTGCCGGACGGCCGCCAGGTGCGCTACGCCGGCCTCGTGATCTGCCGTCAGCGGCCCGGCACCGCGTCGGGCGTGACCTTCATGACGCTCGAGGACGAGACCGGCTTCGTGAACCTCGTCATCTGGAACCGGGTGTTCGACGACTACGCCGTGCTGGCGCGGACCGCGTCGTTCCTGGGCGTGACCGGCAAGCTGCAGGCGCAGTCGAACGTCGTCCACATCGTCGCCGACGAGCTCTGGGCCCCGGCCATCCCGAGCCGCCCGCCGACGGCCGGCAGCCGGGACTTCCATTGAATGGACCAGAACCAAGGCCTATAATCTGGTTTGGAGAGCCGCCATGACCACCGTTCCCCTGTCACAGGCAAAGACCCATCTCGCGAAGCTCCTCGCGGACGTCGAGGCGCTCGGCGAAGAGGTGATCATCACGCGTTCCGGACGTCCCGTGGGCGTGCTGCTCTCGTTGACCGACTACGAGGGCCTGATCGAGACGCTGGAGATCCTGGCGGACCAGGACTTGGCGAAATCGATCGAGCAGGGTCTGGCGGAAACGGAAGCTGGCGAGGTGCTGAAGCACGAGGACGTCTGGGATGACGTGGACCCTCGTCTACGCGACTAGCGCCGCCCGCGCCATCAAGAGGCTCGATCCCGCCATCCGCCGGCGCATGCTTGCTGCCCTGTTGAAGCTCCGAGCGGATCCCGAACGCGGCAAGCCGCTGCAACTCGCCCTCAAGGGACTGCGCTCCTGGCGTACCAGCGACTACCGGATCGTCTACCGCCTCATCGAATCCCGCATCGAGATTCTGGTCGTCGCCGTCGGCCACCGGCGCGACGTCTACAAGCGGCTGAAAAAGATGCTGGACGCCTGGCACTGAGTGGCCGTCTCCAACACAAGTCGCCGACGGCCGGGCCACGAAGACTGCGGTAGTGATCGGCACAAGTGTCAGGAGCTTCATGTGGGCTTCATGCGCGATAGCGAGGTTGGGAGAACGCGATCGGCCGGCAGCCTGGATCTTCACTGACGGCCGGCCGACCCGGTTGGCGTACGTCAGGGCGTCCCGATCGCCAGGCCGGCCCCGGCGGCGATCTCGCCGATGCGGGCGGCCTGATTGGGGTTCACGCCCATGAGCTCGCGAATGCGCCGGGCGACCTGCATCCGTTCCGCCTCCGCCGCGTCCCGCACGCCGGCGGCGGCGCTCTCGACCGCAGCATAGCAGTCGGCCTCGTAGGTGATGGCGCCGCACTGCGCCGTCAGCTCCGCCAGCAGTGCGGCCGTTCCGGCACGCTCCGCGGGCGCCCCGCCGCCCGTGCCGCGGAAGCGCTGCTCCGCCTGCCCGATCTCCGCCTGGGCGCCGCGCAGGATGTTGGCCGTCTCGGTGGCGGCCTGAAAGCAGGTGAACGACGGCCGGTCGGCCCAGCGCAGCGGCGCGCAGGCGTGGATGCCGGCCTCGACGGCCGCCGAGGCGACCTCGGTGATCAGCGCCTCGTACTCCGGGTCGCCCTCGCTGAAGCCGGAGAAGTTGCCCAGGTCGCCGCTGGCCGCGAACAGCGCCGTGACGCCGGGAATGCGGGCAATCTCGCGGGCGTTCTCCACGCCCTCCAGCGTCTCGATCATCAGGATCAGCACGACGTTGTCGTTCCAGGTCTGGCGGTAGCCGCCGGGCACGCCGGTCCACATCTCGCGCGGCCCCTGGCCCCCGCCGAAGCTGCGCCGGCCGAGCGGCGGGAAGTAGGTCCAGTCGACCGCGGCCTGCGCCTCCTCGACGCTGTCGACGGTCGGCACCACCACGACCAGGGCGCCCATGTCGGTGGCGTGCTGGATCTCGCGCTCGTCGGCGTAGGCGACACGCGCCCCGGGGGCGGCCGGCCCCGGGCAGGTGCGCCACATGCGCGCCACCTGCTCCCAGGAGATGGCCTCGTGCTGCATCTCCACCCAGACGAAGTCGTACCCGGCCCCGGCCATGGCGCAGTAGGTACGCGGGTCCACCGCGCGGACCGTGCCCCCGATCATCGGGCCCCCGGCGACGAGCTTCCGCTTGGCCGGGTTCCAGATCTCCGGCGCCTGCCCGTCGGGCAGCTCGAAGCGCGTCCCGTAGTCGAACTCCGCGGCGCTGAATCCCTGGCCGGCCCCGGCCGGCTGGGCGCCGGCGTCCCGGGCGCCGCCGGTGAGCAGCACGCCGGCCGCGACGGCAATGGTGGTGAGGAACGTGGCGATCTTCATGACACCCTCGCTTGCTTGGTAGTTGTGGTTAGCCGCGTTTCCGGAAGGCGATGTTCCAGGCCCGGGACGTGCTCACCGTGAACCCGGAGACCGCGCCCGCGTCGTCGCGGCGGAACGTGAAGTACCAGGCCCGGCCGTAGAAGCCGTCGGCGAACGTCGGCGCGAGCGGAATGCGGCCCAGCTTGCGGTTCCGGAGGACGAGCCGGCCCCCTTCCACGCGGAAGGTGTACTCCACGGCGAGCTCGTCGCTGTAGTACGACCCGGCGTAGGCCGCGAGCGCCTCCGCCGAGGGGCGCACCGGCAGCGCGCGGCGGTAGACGGGCCGCGGCGGGGCACCGACGCGGAGCGTCGGCGCACGGCCGCCGCCGCCGGGCGTGAACGTCACCTCGGTCGTGCCTCCGAGGCGGAACCCGCCGTCGACGGTCCGGCGCAGCCGTTGCTCGACGCCGCCGGCCAGCAGGACGAGATCGTCGCCGCGGGCGATGACCCGCAGCGGCACGTCATTGCCGGAACGCCGGTAGTAGCCTGCCAGGTCGGCCGGATCGGCCAGCTCGACGCCGCCCGCGCCGCGTCCGGGGGGCGTCGCGCGGGGACGCCGCGGCGCCGACTGTCGGCCCGTCTCCGGCACCGCAACCGCCACGCTCGGCGGCGGCGGCAGGAAGACGTCGGCGACGTCGCGCGCGAGGCGTCCCGGGCTGGCCGCGGCGGTGTTGCACAGCACCGCCACCGCGAGGTCCTCGTCGGGAAAGCGCAGGAACTCGCTGCGGTAGCCGGCGTCCGTGCCGCCGTGACCGATCGTGCGCCGGCCGCGGTGCGTCCCGTGCGCGAGCCCGAACGCATACGAGAGGCGCGCGCCGTCGTCCAGCACGCCGTGCGCCTGAAGCTGCCGCAGCACGTCGTGGCCGCCCACCTCGCCGCTGGTGAAGTTGCGGTTCCAGCGGGCGAGGTCCTCGACCGTCGTGAACAGGCTGGTGGCGCCGACGATGGCGAAGTCGGGAATGCTCAGCCGGTAGCGGCCGAAGCCGTCGCGCGCGTAGGCGTACGCGCGGTCGCGGACCAGCATGGTGTGGTCATCGCGGAACACGGTGCGCGTCATTCCGAGCGGCCGGAAAAGCCGGGCGCTCGTGAACGCGCGCAGCGTCTGTCCCGACACGCGCTCGACGACGACCGCCAGCAGCGTGTAGCCCGAGTTGCTGTAGACGTAGTCGGTGCCGGGATCGAAGTTGAGGGCGGTCTGCCGCGACAGCAGATCGAGCACGTCGGACTGGCGGATGACGTCGCCGCCCCAGCGCCAGCCCGCCATCTGCAGCATGGCCCACTGGTCGCGGATGCCGCTCGTGTGGTGGACGAGGTGGCGGAGCGTGATCGGCGCGCCGAAGTCGGGCAGCTCCGGGACGTGGCGCCGGATGTCGTCGTCCCAGGCGACCTCGCCGTCGGCCACCAGCAACGCGAGCGCCAGCGCGGTGAACTGCTTCGACACGGAGGCGACGTGAAAGACCGTCGACGGCGTGATCGGGACGTCGTACTCGAGGTTGGCGGCGCCGTACCCCCTGGCGAACAGCAGCTCGCCGCCCCGCGCGACCCCCACCGCGCAGCCGGGTGTGCGCGGTCCGGCCCAGCGTGCGAAGAGGGCATCCACGCGCGGCTCGGGCCCGTCGCGTTGCGCGGTGCTCGGGAGGGCCGCGACGGCGGCCAGCACGCCGATCGCGGCCAGCGCCCCGAGCGCGACGCGGAACCGCCAGGGCAGCGCGGTCATCGCGTGCAGGTTAGTCGACCCGCCGCGCCGCCGCAACAGGCGGGTCGCCGCGATTTGGATACACTGGCCCCACGATGCGGAAGACGCTCTATCTCGCGAATCCCTACGGCTTCTCGGCCCAGCAGAAACAGGGGCCGCTCGCGGCGCTCGTCGAGGCGCTGGACGCGGCCGGCGCCGATGTGTGGGAGCCGTTCGCGCGCAACGATCCGGGCGAGAGGGCGGGCGGCAACTGGGCCCATCGGATTGCCCGGGCCGACGTGCGCGACGTGCGCGACGCCGACGGGTTGTTCGCGGTGGTCAACGGCTGCCCGCCCGACGAGGGCGTCATGGTGGAGCTGGGCCTGGCGATTGCCTGGGACAAGCCCACCTTCCTGTTCCGGGACGACTTCCGCCGCTGCAGCGACAGCGACGTCTACCCGCTGAACCTGATGCTGTTCGCGGGCCTGCCGGCCGCCGGCTGGGAGGCGTACTGGTACAGCTCGGTCGAGGAGATCGCCGATCCCGGCAAGGCGCTCGCGCGCTGGCTCCGAGGGGAGACGCTGCCGGGCCGTTGACCCCGGCCCGGGCTCAGCCCGCGATCGACCGCCAGTTCGCGGCCAGGTGCTCGGCCGTGCGCCAGGCGAGGGCCTGGGCGGTGAGGGTCGGGTTGTGGGCTCCGCTCGTCCCCATGACCGAGGCACCGAGGACGCCCAGGTTCGGCGTCTCGTGGGCGAAGCCCCAGCGGTCCACGACGTTGGTCTCCGGGTTGTCGCCCATGCGGGTGCCGCCGTAGGCGTGGGTGGTCGGGCCCATCGTGCCGAGACCGCCGCGGATCACGTCGATGGCCCCCGCCTCGCGGAACCACTCCTCCATCCGGTCCTGGATGAAGTCGTTGATGCGGTGCTCGTTCGCGCGGTAGTCGGCGGTGATGCGGCAGACGGGGTCGCCCAGCGGGTCGGTGATCGTCGGGTGCAGGTCCAGGTAGTTGCCCTCGTAGGGCAGCGTCGTCTTCTGGAGGTAGGAGCCGCACGTGCGGTCGGCGTTCTCCATGACGAACGCCTTCCACGCCGAGCCCCAGGCCGGCGCGCGGCCGAAGGTGCTCATGCTGGCCGCCTCGATGGGCCGGCGGTCGGAGTAGACCCAGAGGTTGCCGCCGCCGATGAAGTCGACGTCGGCGTGGTCGAAGTTGTCGTCGGCCCAGTCGTCGACCGCCACGCCCTGCGCGGGCAGCCCGTACCAGCGGTTGAGGTCGTGCGGGAAGAGCGCGGTCACGCCGCCGAGCTGGGCGTGACTCAGGTAGTGGCGGCCTACCTGCCCGCCGTTGTTGGCGAGGCCGCGCGGGAAGGCGGCCGACTTCGAGAGCAGCAGCAGCCGCACGTTCTCGTACGTGTAGCTCGCCAGGAGGACGACGCCGGCGGGCTGGAAGTACGTGTGGCCGCTCTTGACGTACTCGACGCCGGTCACGCGCCCGTCGCCGTCGACGCGGATCGCCCGGACGTGAGCCTCGGTCACCACGTCGAGGCGCCCGGTCGCCTGCGCGCGCGGGATCGTGGTGACCGCGGTCGAGTTCTTGGCGTCGACGTGGCAGCCGCCGCGGTTGCAGAAGCCGTGGTACTGGCACGCGGCGCGCTCGTCGTAGCGCTCGCTGTTGATGGCCGCCGGGCCGGGAAACGGGTGCCAGCCGAGGCGGCGCGCGGCGCCGGTCATGAGCTCCGTGAAGCCCGTGCCGCGCAGCGGCGGCATCGGGTAGGGGCGCCGCCGCGGGCCCTCGAAGACGTTGCCGCGCTCGTCGATCACGCCGCCGACGTTGCCGGCCTGCCCGGACACGCCGATGGCGTGCTCCACATGGTCGTAGTACGGCTCGAGCTCGGCCAGCCCGAACGGCCAGTCCTCCACCGTCGTGCCGGCCGGGAGGCGCGACGTCCCGTAGCGACGGGCGGTCTCGCTCGCGACCCGGAAGTCCCACGGGTTCAGCCGCCAGCTCTGGGCCCAGTAGTGGAGCGTCGTGCCGCCGACGGCGTTCATCATCGGGTGGATCGCCGCCCGCGTCTCCGGCGCCGACGCATCCCGCCGGTGCACGGGGACCTCGCGGTTCGCCTTCTGCACGGAGTCGGGCCAGCCGCGGTAGTTGTTGAACAGCTCGTCCGGGGCGTGGTCGCGGACGCTCAGCCAGCGTCCCGCCTCCAGGCCGACGACGTCCAGCCCGGCCTCCACGAGCGGCAGGACGGCCACGCCGCCCGCCGCGCCGAGGCCGATGACGGCGACGTCGGTCTGCGGGAGCTCAACGGCCACGGATCCGCCTCCTGCGGGCGGCGGCGAACGCCGGGTAGTCGTAAGCCGAGACCTGCCGCGCCCGCGGCACGACATCCATCCGCTGCAGCTCCGGCGTGACCGCGGTGCGGACGCCCGGGTAGCCGATCAGCTCCCAGCCGACGAAGCCCTCGTTCCCGCCGTACGCGGGGTCCGAGAAGGTGCCCTGGAGGGTGTGCGAGCGGACCATCGCGAAGAACGCCGCCGAGCCGCCGGCGAATCCCGCCGCGGAGCCGTCCTCGACCGCCCGCAGCACGCCGTCCTGATCAGCGGCCGGGAGGCGGGCGAAGCGGCCCCCCTCCGCGGTCTCCGCGAAGCGATCGAGGGCGGCCAGCCCTGCGCGGTAGGCCGGGAGCCACGCGGCCAGCGCGCCGCCGAGCGCGCGGTCGACGTAGCGGGCCGCGCGGGCCTCCGCGGCGCCCGGCCCGTGCTCGTCCGTCGGGATCAGCCGGGCCGTGACCGCCTCCAGTGTTTCCCCCTCCGCCGCGGTCAGCGTCTCGAACGACGCGCCGGCGGGCGCCTGCCCGGCGGCGCCGACCGCTCCCGCGGGCGAACCCAGCGGCACCGCCGCCGCGGCGCCGGCGACCGCTCGCTTCAGCCATTCGCGCCGGGACAGAGCCTCGCTCATGGCACCCTTATAGCACGGCTGCAGCCCGGACGGGCGGGCTAGAAATCGAAGCGCGTGGCGACGCCGAAGCGCCGGGGCGGGTTGGTGAGATAGCCGACCCGGGCCAGCGTCCCGCGCTCCTGGTCGAGCGCCAGCAGCGCCCGCTCGTCGGTGACGTTGTTGACGAAGAAGGCGATGTCCCAGACGCCGCTGAGCACGCCGACGCGGATGTTGAGGAGGTTGTAGGCCGGCAGCTCCGGCTCGAAGGTGAACGTACCCTGGGTCAGCGGGCCGCCGATCGTGTGGGTGAGGGCCAGCAGGTCGACCGTGCCGAAGCCCGCCGCCTGGTCGCCGATCTGCGTGAAGCGCGATCCCACGTGCTGGAACGTCCCGCTCAGGTAGCCCACCCAGCGCCCCATCAGCCAGCGCCAGGTGGCGGCCGCGGTGGTCTGGAAGAGCGGCGTCGTCGGCAGGCGCTTGCCCTCCTCGATGCCCGCGATGATGCCGGTCGAGCGCCCCTCGGCGTCGTACGCTTCCAGGGTCGACTGGAGCCTGCCGTCGGCCACGCTGGCGGCCAGGGCGAAGTCGAAGAGGGGAGTCGGCTGGGCGGCGATCTCGAGCTCCATGCCGGCGCTGCGCGACTCCGGCACGTTGAAGATGATCCGCGACGAGCAGGAGCCGGCCGTCACCGTCGCCTGCAGGTTGCGGATGTCCATGTAGAACCCGGAGACGTTCAGCGTGCCGCGCCCGCCCAGGAAGGTGGACTTGGTCCCCGCCTCGTAGTTCCAGAGCTCCTCGTCCTCCCAGGTGTCGCGGTTGCCGAACGTCTCGAGGTCGCGCGGCGTGCAGATCGGCACGTTCAGCGGATCGTTGATGCCGCCGAGGCGGAAGCCCTTCGACACCTGGGCGTTCACCTGCGTGCCGTCCGTCACGTCGTAGCTGGCGATGAAGCGCGGCGCCACGCCCCGGGCGGCGATGTCGCCCCGGTTGGTCCCCGGGTCGGAGTAGATGCCGTCGAAGGTCTGGATGCGCTGCTCGTCGAAGTCGTACCAGCGCAGGCCGCCGGTCAGGTGGAAGCGCTCGGTCACCGCCACCGACACCTCGCCGAACACCGCGAGCTGGTCGAAGTCGTACAGCAGGTCCGACCAGAACAGCTCGTCGCGCGCGGCGTGCTCGCCCCGGGTCGGGATGCCGGAGGCGGCCTCGAAGCCGGTGATGGGCAGGTTCTGGCCGTAGCGCCGCTCGGCGTTGCTGTAGAAGAGGCCGCCCACCCAGTCGACGCGGCCGCTCGCACCCGAGAGCCGCAGCTCCTCGGTCACGGCCCTGGCGGCCGTCGTGTCGATGAGCGGCGCGTCGAGCGTGTAGACGGGTTCCGGGAGGCCGATCGTGCCGCCGGCCACGCTGGCGGCCAGCGCCGTCGAGTCGCGGACCACCTCGACGTCGCGGTCGGTGACCGACGTAATCGACGTCAGCAGCACGCCGCCGAAGTCGTACTCGACCTTCAGGTCGCCCAGCACGAACCGGTCCCCGAACGGCTCGTCGAACTGCGTGAACAACTGGCGCTCGCCCAGCCGTACCGGCGGCCGCGTGGTGGTGTAGGGGTTGGCCAGGATGTTGTAGTCGTCGATCCGGTTCCAGCCGTCCAGCGACACTTCCTGGTAGAGGACGCGGGGCGTGATGGACAGCCGCTCGCTAGGCTGGACGAGAAACGCCAGGCGCGCGCCCGTGCGGCGTCCGCTGTTGACGTCCGCGTCGATGGCGCCGTCGGGCTGCACGGCATCCATGAAGCCGCCGAGGACCGTGTTGTAGGCGGTGACGCGGGCCGCGGCCACCTCGCCGATCGGGATGTTGACGGCGAACTTGGCGTTGTTCCCGAAGCCGCCGTCGTGCACCGAGCTGAAGCCGAGCTCGCCCGTGCCCTCCAGCACGCCAAGCTCGGGCTGGTTGGTGATGTAGCGCACCGTGCCCGACAGCGAGCCGGAGCCGAACAGCGTGCCCTGCGGGCCGCGCAGCACCTCGACGCGCGACATGTCGAACAGATCGATGTCGGGCGTGAAGAGGGAGAGCGAAATGACCGACTCGTCGAGATAGACGCCCACCTGCTCCTTGACGCCGGGCTGGTCGCGGACTATCTGTCCGGCCGAGACGCCGCGCATGGCGATCTGGCTCTGGCCGGGGCCGAGGTTCTGGACGGAGAAGCCGGCGACGTTCGCCGAGACGTCCTCGATGCTCTCGGCACCGCGGCTGCGCAGGGTCTGCTGCGTCGGCGCGACCATGGAGAAGGGCACCGACTGGAGGTTCTCCTCGCGCTTGCGGGCGGTCACCCGGACCGTGACCTCCTCGGCGAACTGCGGCACCTCGCCGGACGCCGGCTGCTCGTCCTCCTGCGCCGCCGCCGGCACCGCCAGCGCGCCCACGACCGCTCCGAGCACCGCCCAGCCCACCGCCGGTTGCTGCCCCATGTCGATGCTCGTCATGGCTGATGTCTCCTCCCGGCCGCACTCGGCGCCGCGACGGCGGATGTCAGGTGCGCACTTCGTCGCTCTCGATGCGGCCGTCGACGAGGCGAATCAGACGCCGCGCGCGCCCCATCACCCGCGGGTCGTGCGTCGAGAACAGGAAGGTGACCTGCTGCTCCCGGTTCAGGCTCTCCATCATGTCGAGCAGCGCCTCGGCCGTGGCGGAGTCGATGTTGGCGGTGGGCTCATCCGCCAGCACGACGGCCGGGCCGGCCGCAATCGCCCGCGCGATGGCCACGCGCTGCTGCTGGCCGCCCGAGAGCTCCAGGGGGCGCCGCTGCTCCAGGCCTGCGAGCCCCACGCGGGCCAGCAGATCCATGACGCGCTCCCGGCGCTCCGCCTCGGCCACGCCCTGCACGGCCATCACGATCTCGGCGTTCTCGTAGGCGCTGAGGATGGGGATGAGGTTGTAGGCCTGGAACACGAAGCCGATGCGGTCGCGGCGGAGGCGGCTCAGCGCCTGGCGGGACCGCGTCCCGAGGTCCGCCCCCTCCAGGCGGACGGTCCCCGAGGTCGGCGTGTCCAGCGCGCCGATCAGGTTGAGCGCGGTCGTCTTGCCGGAGCCCGACGGGCCGCTGATGGCCGTGAACTCGCCGCTGCGCACGGCCATCGTGAGACCGCGCAGCGCCTCCACGCGCTGGTCGCCCTGCTGGTAGACCTTGGTGACGTCTTCCAGCTCCACGACCGGATCCGCACCGTCGGCGCTGCTCGTCAAGATCGCCTCCGGGACTCCTAGACGAGCCGGATCGTCTCCACCGGATCGGCGTGCCCGGCCCGCCAGGCCGGATAGATGCCGGAGAGCAGGATGGCGGCGAGCGCCGACGTGCCGATGAGCACCACGCTCTCGCCGTAGATGCCGACCCGCATCACGGACGACATGCCGACGCCGGCGATCTCCATCTGGTCCGCCGCGACCAGGCCCGACATGTCGATGCCGGTCGAGGCCAGGTAGAGGTACGGTCCTATGGTGACCAGCGCGGCGCCCGCCAGGCCGACGGCGGCCAGCCAGGCGCTCTCGAACATGACCAGCCGGAAGAGCTGGCCCGGGCTGAACCCGACGGCGAGCATGATGCCGAACTCGCGCAGCCGCTCCATCACGCTGACGAAGAGGGTGTTGAAGATGCCGGCCGCCACGAGCAGGGCGAGCACGAACATCATCACCTTCGAGCCGCCGACCTTCATGGCGATGAAGACCGCCAGGTCCGGCTGCAGCTCGTGCCACGGCAGCACCGCGACGCCGGCCGGCGCCGCTGCGCCGAGGTCGGCGACGACGCGGTCGGTGACGCGCTGATCGTCGACGAACGCGGCCACCTGGATTGCATCGTCCGGCCCGTAGCCGACCAGCTCCCGCACGGTGTCGATCGGCAGCAGGCAGATGCCCCCGTCGACGCTCGGCGAGCCGGTCTCGATGAGGCCGGAGACCCGCGCCAGGCCGCTCACGATCTCGCCCTCCCGGTCGGTCAGCGTGTAGACCACCCGCGACCCGAGCTCGACGTCCAGGTTCGCGGCGAGCTTTGCGCCCAGGATGATGCCGCCGTCCGCCGCCGACGCGAAGAACTCGCCCTCGACGATCGCCTCCAGGAGCGACAGGGTCTCCTCGTCCTCGTCCTCCGGGGAGACGGCGATGAAGCCGGCGCCGATGTTCTCGCGCGCGGTCGACAGCATGTTGAAGCCGGTGATGCGCTCCACGACGCGGATGACGCGCGGGTTGCCCGCGGCCAGGCGCCGCAGCTCGTCCGTGCCTTCGACCGCACGGGTGAGGGTGGGGCTGTCGAGATACTCCGGATGCTGCAGCGTCACGTGGCCCGCGCCGAGCCGGGCCGCCAGGCGGATCATGTCGGCCCAGTTGCGATCCTGCATCGCCATCATGATGACGGAGAGGAAGACGCCGAAGACGATGGCCGCGAGCGTGATGACCGTGCGGCGCCGGTTCCGCCACAGGTTGCGCCACGCCATCGCCGCCAGACTGCTGCTCTTCATGACGGTGACCTCTCACTGATGCCGCATCGCCTCGACCGGGCTGATCCGCGCCGCCTTCAGGGCGGGGTACATGACTGCCAGGAGCACCAGCAGGATCAGCGTCAGCGACGGGTTGACGAACGTGAACGGGGAGACCGCCGCCCGCCACACGGTGGCGAACGTCGAGCCGAGGACGCTCACCCCGCCGAGCGCCCCGGTATCGATGCCGAACGCCGCCAGGTACCAGAGCGTCGGGACCGAGAGCGCCAAGCCGATCGCCAGCGCGAGGCCGGTCTGCAGCGCGCTCTCGGCGAAGATGAGCGACAGCACCTGGCGCGGCTCGATGCCGAGGGCCTTCAGCACGCCGAACTCGCGGATGCGCTCGAACACCGCCATCAGCATGGCGTTGAGAATGAGAATCGCGACGACGATGTAGATGATGGCCGAAATGACCCCCATCATCTGACGGGCCGAGTCGAGGTAGGTTGCCAGCGTCGGCACCAGCGCCCGCCACGACTGCGTGTCGAGGCCGGGGGCCAGACCCTGCACGGCCGCCAGGGCGGCGGCCAGCTCGAGGTCGTCCGGCTTGCGCACCACGATCTCGTGCGCGCCCTCGGGCATGACGAAGAGCTCGCGGAACGCCGCTGCGGTGAGGAAGACGGCGGAACGGTCGATGGCGTCGCTCACGCTCTCGAGGATGCCGCGCACCGCGTAGAGATCGTTCGCGATGCCGCCGTCGGTCGTCTGGCTCAGGACGACCAGCTCGTCGCCCACGGCCAGATCGAGGGCGCGGGCGAGCCGCCGGCCCACCACGACGCCCGCCGGGTCGCCGTCGTCGAGCCACGCCCCCTCGGCGAGGCGGGTCGCGATGACGCTCACGCGGGCGTTGGCCTCCACGTCGACGCCGCGCAGCGACGCGCCGGCGGCCGAGTCGTGGGCCGCGGCGAGCCCCGCGCCGACGAGCCGCGCGCTCGCCCGGAAGCCGGCCGCTTCCAGCCTGGAGACCACCGCGTCGGCGTCGTCGATGTCCGTGTAGAGCGACGGGTCGTCCAGGTAGGTCGGCGCGTGGATCTGCAGGTCGCCGAGCTCGACCTCGACGACGGTCTCCTCCATGTCGTTCAGCATCCCCTCGAGCATGCCGAACCAGATGACCATGGCGTAGAGGCCGAACGCCATCGCGCCGACCGTGACCACCGTGCGGCGGCGGTTGCGGCCGATGTTCCGCCACGCCATCTTCAGGATGAGCATCAATCTGCACCATTCTACGCCGCAGATTCCTGGCCCGGGTTCTCGTGGCTGGCAGGGTAACGTGGCCGCTGCAGCGCCAGGAAGCACGCCGCCGACATCCCCGCGGCGCCGAACAGCATGGCCATCACCATGACCTGGTAGCGCACGGCGATCAACGGCGGGATGCCGGACAGGATCTGCCCGGTCATCATCCCCGGCAGGGAGACGAGGCCGACCGCGAAGAGCGAGTTGACCTGCGGGATGAGCGCCGAGCGCATCGCGATGGGGCGCGCGTCGTGGTACGCCGCGCCGCGGGCAAGCTCCGCGTCGAGCCGCTCCGCCGACAGGCTGACCGCGTTCATCGACGAGGCGAAGACCATGCCGCCGAGCGGGATCAGCACCGTCGGGTCGTGCCACGGGTCGGCGGCCAGGACGCCCTGCGAAACAAGTACCAGGGTCGACACCCCGCCCGCGCCGATCGCGGCCAGGGCCCGCGGGTAGACGGCCCGCCGCCGCCGCGCGAGTGGCCGGAGCGAGATCCAGCCTGCAGCCGCGAGCATCACCGTCAGCGTCGCGAACACGACGACCGGATGTCCCGTGCCGAAGATGAACGTCAGCACGTAGCCGACGAGCGCGAGCTGCAAGACCATGCGGCCGACGCCGTAGAGCGCCGCGCCGCCGCCGGCCGACCAGCGCCGGAGGATGGCGATGACCACCAGCGCCGGCAGCAGCGAGAGACTGAGGTTGGAGAGCGGAATGGCGTCGACTGAGCCGGTCATGTCGCCGTGGAGCATACCGCTTCCGGATGGGCCGGGCGCCCGCGATGCGCACCTCGCGCGCCGATCAATCCGGTGGCGGTGTCCTGAGGGCGGCTACCGCCTGGCCGCCCCGGCCGACTCGTGAGCGCTGGTATACTTCGAGGCGCCACGAAAGTCTGGAGGTACGCCATGTTGCGAGTGCTCTTGCTCCTCGCGTCGGTACTGGGTCTTGTCGGCGGGCACCCTCTCGGTGCCCAGACCTGCGATCCCGACGGAGATGTGAAGTTCGTCTGCGGCACGACCAATCCGGAGGATCTCTACGAGGTTCCGGGCGCCTGGGTGATCGCATCGGGGCGATACTCCGATTCGGAAGGTCCCGTCTACGCGGTCAGCCTTCGGGATCACAGCGTCCGGGAGATCTTTCCCGCGGGAGCGTTGCCGCCCGAGCACGACCGGGATACCTATGGCGCCTGCCCCGGTCCGAACAACGTGTTCCAGCCGCACGGGCTGACCCTGCGGGAGGGCAGCGGCGATGTGCATACGCTCTACGTGGTTGGTCATGGCGCGCGCGAGGCCATCGAGGTCTTTGCGCTGGACGTCGGCGGCACCGAGCCCACGATGAAGTGGCTCGGATGCATCCCGGCCCCGGAGGGCACCGCCCGCATCAACTCAATCACGGCGCTGCCGGACGGCTATCTCGGGGCGACGAACTTCGACCGCGAAGGGGGGGAGCTCTGGGAATGGCATCCCACGACGGACTGGGTCGAAGTGCCCGGTAGCCGGATGCCCGGTCCCAACGGTCTCGTGTCCTCGGAGGATGGGCAGTGGTTCTACGTCGGGGGCTGGAGCGACCGGGCGCTCGTGAGGGTGTCGCGCGGCCAGACCCCGGTGCGCGTCGACCGGATTCCGGTGGGCTTCAACGTCGACAACGTGCGCTGGGGGCCCGCTGGCAAGGTCATCGCCGCCGGCCACGTGACCCGGTGTGAAGGCGATGAGCCTTGTGAGCTGTCGGCCGCTCGCGTGGCCGAGGTCGATCCGACGACGTTCGAGGTCGAGCAGTTGGTGGACTACAAGGGAAACGAGTTCTTCCAGGTCGGCACCGTGGCCATCGAGGTGAATGACGAGATCTGGATTGGCGGCATCAGGGGGAGTTATGGGATCCCCCGATTCCCACGCTAGACGAGGAACGTCGGCGCGGCACCGATCCCCGCAAGTTGTCGAGTGTATTGGTGAGCCGCCAGGGACTCGAACCCCGAACCCGCAGATTAAGAGTCTGCTGCTCTACCAGTTGAGCTAGCGGCCCACTCGTTGAAAACAAAGGACTTACGCGGATGGCCGTAAACTCTGCCAGCCGATTCTGCCAGCCAAACGGCCCGGAAACCAGCCGCGAACGGCTGGCAGAGACCTTCCGGCACCGCCCCGAGCGGCGGCGTGAACACCCGTCCGCCCCGCCGAGTCCCGACACAAGCAGCCCTTCGGGTTCCTGCCATCGCAAAGTCCTGGTGAGATCGTAGCACGCCGGCCGCCGGACGACCGGTCAGCCAACCCGCGGCTACCGACCCGCCCGACACCCGTTCGGCCGCGTCAGCCGCTGTCGGAATCGTCCTCCGAGAAGAGGGGCGGCTGCGGATCCACGGGCGGAAGGGGCAGGTCGGCGACGCCTCTGACGGCAACGCCGTCGGCCTCCGCCATCCGTCGAACATCATCGTCGTCCGAGTACAGCTCATCGACGCCGTGCACCTTGGCGATGGCGACGATCTGACGGTCGACCTTCACCTTCTGCCAGGGGCCGGCCGCACCCGACTTCTTGTTCCCGGCATCGATCGCCCGCCGCTGCGAAGCCGCGGCCTCGATGGCGGCTCTCAGATCGAAGGGCTCGACGGCGAAGAGGCTGCTGTCGGCCAGCTCGGCCACGTAGGCGGGCGTATCGCCGCCGGCCAGGACGAGGAACTCGCTGAGCGCCGGCGTCGGGATGATGATCGTCGCCTGCGCCGCTTCGAGCGTCTCCACGAGGTACGCCAGGCGTTCGGGCACCCGGTCCACGGGCCTCGGGTACGCCGCTTCGGGGTGGAGGTAGGCCCCGAGGATCACGGAGTCGAACGCAACGCGCACGCCCCCACTAACCTTCCAGCCTGCGCAAGGCGACCAGATCGCCTAACGGATCGGGGCGCCGCTTCCAGCCCGCGTCTATCGAGCGGAGGCGCCTGGTGGCGTCGGCCAGCGACTCCGACGGCAACTCGGCGTAGTCGTGGATGCGGAAGGACTTCATGGTCCACGCGCCCTCGCGGTCGCGGAACCAGCGTCCGATGCCTGAGACCCGCAGCGTCGTCGTGAACAGGTGTCGGCCGATGCCCTTGGCCAACTCCCGCGCGGCGAGGCAGTTGTGCACGCGGTCGGGGCTTTCGAGGTGGACCGGGACGGGGTCGTTCTCGCCGCCGACGACAATGGGGACGCCGTCCAGGGTTCCGGGCTGCGAAAACGGGCCGTACTCGGGCTCGTCGATGCGCGTCGCTCCCGCGAAGCGCAGGATCTGGGTGCCGTCTTCGTCGACGAGTTCGGCCTGCGCTGCGTTGTCGGCCGCCAAGTCGTCCTCGATGGCCCGCCGTGCCTTCTGGACGTGGGCGGGTCCGTCCTGGTTGCGGACCTCGGCGGCGCGTTGCCTCACCTTCGCGTACGCCTCCTGCTCGACGGTCAGCACGGGAACGGTGCTTCCCGCCTCGACGCTCACGAGATGCACGCTGTTGGTCTCGCCCAGCACCGTGGCGAGGTTGTCCAGGTAGCGCGCCAGCCGCGCCATCGGCATGGTGGCGGCGGAGTACGCGTCGATCTTGAAGCGCAACTCGACCGCGCGAGCCCCCGTGAGGCGGCGACGTTCGTCTTCTGATCGTGCCATGTCTGCCTCGATTCGACCGTCGGGCGCGCGCCCGATGCCGTGCTTGCGACCATCATTGTAGTTGTTCGTCGGCTTGGGCGTACCGGCTCCGAGGCCGCGCTCAGCCGGCAGGCACGGCGCGCAGGCGCCGGATGGCGTCGCGCTGCTTGGCGAGCGTCGGCGCCGCGTAGATCCGCGTTGTGGCGGCGTCGGTGTGTCCGTACAGGTCCTGGATGTCGGCGAGGTCGGCGCCAGCGTGTCGCAGCCACGTCGCGAACGAGTGTCGGATCTGGTAGACCGTGAACGGCTCCCGCCGCGCCTTGCGGGCCGCGATCTGGATCGCCTTGTTGGCGCTCTGCGTGGACCACGGGCCGAAGGCGTCGGCGGCGATGAAGTCGCGCACGGCGTCGAGCGCGTCGTCCACCAGCGGGATGGCGGCGAGCCGCCCGCCCTTGCCGCGCGGTACGTTCACGTACGGAACGGCATCCGACAGGTGGAAGTCCGCTCGCGCGAGCCGGCCCATCTGAGAGGGACGCATCCCGGTCCAGTGCATGAGGCGCAACCGCGCGGACGTTCGGGTGTCCGGCGCCAGCCGCTCCAGGACGGCTTCGATGTGCGCCCGGTCGACCCAGCGCGGGCGCGGCAGCGGTAGCGGGAACCGCACCAAGTCTTCGAGGTCGATGGCCGCACGACGGCCGTACAGCAGCCGGACCAGGTGCATGAGCGCATGGCGGCGGTGGTTGCAGGTCGAAGCGGCACGGGTGCGCCGCCACTCGTGAAGCTGCGCGTTGAGCGGCGCGAGGTGCTCGGCAAGCGTCAGTGTCCGCAGGTGGCCGAAACGGGGCAGCCAGACCTCAACGTCGCGACGGCGTTCGGCGCTGCCGATCAGGTTCCCGGTCACTTGGTCCAGATAGCGTTCAGCGTCGTCGGCCAAGGTGTGCCGCGCGCCGGCCGGCAGCGTTCGCAGGCTCGCGCGCAGCTCGTCGCGCTTCGCCCGGATGGTCTTGAGCGGCGTGCCGGGCGGGAAGCGGATCTCGCGCTGCACGCCGTTGACCTTCACGGTCGCGGCGAGTCCGTGACGGTCCTTGTAGATGCCCTCGGCGACCCGGACGCGCCGGCGGGCACGATGGCGGGCGTCTTTGGCCCGGTCGGTCTGGCTGGCGGATCTCATCCGGCTCCTCCTCACACGAACGTCCGAGCGGCCCACCGGACCTCGCCGATGACGACGGCGCCGGCGGGCCAGGGGCGTGTCGGCCATGCCTGCTTGTTGGGGTTGTCGCTGACGAGCTGCCAGGCGCCGGCCCGGTCCTTGTCGGCGCGCTTGACGATCAGGCCATCGTCGGTGCGGACGACGAAGATGTGTCCGGGGCGCCGCCGCCGTCCGGCGCGGTTCACCAGGATCGAGGAGCCGTCGACAAGGGTCGGCTCCATCGACTCGCCGAGGACCTGGATGATGCGGCAGTCGCGGGCGCTGAGTCCGTGCCGCGCGAGCCACGCCCGCCGGAACTTGACCCGCCCGGTGATGCGTTCGTCATCGACGACGGCCCCGCTGCCCGCCGCCGAGGCGATCTCCGAGACGCCGATGTAGTCGCCGTCGTCGCCTGAGCCGCCCCGCTGCTGCTGGTCTTCGAGGTCGCGGATGCGGGTCTCCGCGGCGGCCAGCTCGTGTGCGAGCTGCGCGGCGGGTGTCGGGTCGGTGCTGAAGCCGCAGAGGAAGTCGGTAGCGACGCCGAGGACCTTGGCGACGGCCGACAGGTTGGCGACGGACAGGTTGGCCCGGCCGGTCTCGACCATCGAGATCAGCGGAGGCGAGTTGCCGGTGTCGGTGGCGAGCCGCAGTTGCGAGATCCCCCTTAGTTTACGGGCCTTTAGCAGGCGTTTTCCGACGATGGTCACGTGCACAGAATAACAAATAATTACCCCATTGACAGTTAAATGATGCTTAACATAGTCCCGCAATTCTCAACAAGGGTGATGCTGATGATTCGCACGATCCGGAGCCGTCTCGCCGCGCTGAAGCTGCCCCAGCACGTGCTTGCATCGATGCTCGGCGTGAGCCAGACGAAGCTGAACCTGATCCTCAACGGCCACCGCAAGCCGCCGCCCGGCTTCAACGCGGAAGCGAAGTCGGCGCTCGACCGGCTGGCGCGGGCCGAACGAGCCGCGGCCGAGGCGCGTCGGCGGGTGCTGCGAGGTGCGGCATGAGGAGGTTCTTCGCCAAGGCCCGCGAGGCGCGGGAGAGCAAGCAGCAGGAGCAGGCGCAGGTGGTGAGCGAGCTGCCGGACGTGCTGTTCCTGGAGGACGTGGCGAAGCTGCTGCGCTGTTCACCGTCGACGGTCAAGCGGCGGCTGCGGGCGCGTGTGTTCCCGGTGCCGCCGCTGCCCGGAATCGACAAGCGGCCCCGCTGGAGCAAGGCGGCGCTGTTGCGGTGGATCGAGGTCGGCGGGCTCAAGGCGACCGCGCCCGGACGGCGGAGGCGAACGGCATGAATGGCCAGGGCGTCGGTCTGCCGACGTTGCGGATCGCCGACGGTCCGTGGCGGTGCGTGGAGCCGGAGACCGGCGGTCCGGTGTTCGTCTGCCCGTCTTGTTGGCCGCTGGTGGCCGCGTACTGGGAGGAGCGTGAAGACGTGACCGTGCGGAGGTTGGCGGAGCGGCCGGAGTGGGCGCGCTGCGGATTGTGCGAACCGGAGTGCGAGTGCTGATGCGGGATGTTCGGGACCGGGGGACGGCGCGGGAGGACGGCGGCTCATGGTGGATCCGCGAGTCGGGGAGGGTGTAGCGATGCCCGCCGATCGGCTCCTTCACGCCCGGCTCGGCCACTCGGCGAAGGTGTCGAGCCTGTCGGACCTGGAGTACCGCGTGTGGACGACCTACGTGCTCGGGGCTGACGACTTCGGGGTGATGCGGGCCGACGCCGTTGCGTTCCAGGCGGCGCATGACGCGCTGAGCAGACGGCCGGCGCGGGCCATCGGCACGTGCATCGAGCGACTCGTAAGGGTCGGCCTCGTGGCGGCGTTCGAGCACCAGCGTGCCCGCTATCTGTACCAGGCCGATTGGCAGGACTTCCAGCGGGTGCGGTACCCGCTGCGGACGATGCATCCGTTGCCGCCATCGGCGGCGGTCAGCGCCAAGACACGGCACTTGTGGTCCGTACATCCGGGCGGCGTGAAGGTCCCGGCATTGCCGAAATCCTCCCGGACGACTCCCGAACAATTCCCGAACAATTCCGGGAATTCTCTGGAAATGGTCCCGGAATATTCCCGCAACAGTCCGGAACTGGTTCCGCAAGATTCCCGCACTCGTTCGGGAAGTTTCCCGTCTCGCGCGCGCAGCCACGAAACGGCTAACGGCTTATGGCCAATGGCCAAGGGTGAAGGGGGTGCGGGGGAAGAGGGACCGCGGCGGCAGGCGAAGGCGTCGCTGCGAGGCCGCGACGGCGGGGCGCGGTCGACGGAACCGCGCGAGGCGTACGACGCAGTGATCGAGCGGGCGAAGCGATGAGCGCGGGGTGCGGACGGTGCGAACGGACGCCGGGCTGGGAGTCGGTCGAGGTCGAGGGCGTGAGCCGTCTGCGGCGGTGCGGCTGCTGGACGGCGGCGAACGCCGCCCCGCCGTCGGTGCCGCGGGAGTTCCGGGACGCGCGGTGGTCGACGTGGCGCAAGACGGCCGACAACCGGCACGCACTGGAGACGGCGCGCGCGTTCGCCCGCGTGGCCGACGAGGGGCGGGACCTGTTCCTGTGCGGTCCGGTCGGGACGGGCAAGACGCGGCTTGCGTGCACGGTACTGAACGAGCTGTGGCGGTCGGGCGAACGGTCGATCGCGTTCGCGCGGGTGCCGATGCTGCTCTACCGGCTCCAGCCGCACGCGGCGGCCGAGGGGACGGAGACGTTCGACCGGCTGACCGCGGCGAAGCTGCTGGTGCTCGACGACCTGGGGGCGGAGCGGGACGCGGCGACGGACTACACGCGACGGACGCTGCTGATGCTCTACGAGGCGCGGCACGACGCGGGCCGCCGGACGGTGTGGACCTCGAACAAGACGCCGAGCCAGATCGGCGTATTCATGGGGGACGACCGGCTGTCGAGCCGAATCGCGGGCCGGTGCGAAGTGGTCGCGCTGGAGGGGCGGGATTGGCGGCTGGCCGTCGGCGATGCGTCCCGCGCGGCTGCCGGCCGAGGGCAGGCGCGGCAGCGGAGCGATCTGGCCGGAGGACGGGTGCGATGACGGCGAGGATGCCGGACCGGGAGCCGGGCGGTGACGTGCGGCGGGAGGGTCGAGCCGACGAGCGGGCGGGCCGACGGGAGCGGAGCGGGCACCGGCGCGAGTACGACGCGCGGCAGCCGCGGCGGACGGTCGAGGCGCGCATCGCGGCCGCGGTGAGGGATGTCGGCGCATTCCGGGCCGTGGCGCTCCGGGACCTGGTCGAGCGGCAGTTCGACGGACACCCGTATGCGGCCCGGCGGGGCATCGGCCGGGCCGAGCGGGCCGGATGGGTCGAGCGACGCAAGGCGCACGGGCCCAAGGGCGGGGAGTTCACGGTCCTGGTGGCGACGCCGGCGGGGGCCGCGCAGGCGGAGACGCTGTGGCGGGCGGCGGGAAGGCCGACGCAGCGCACGTTCTCGGGCGCCGTGAAGCTGTCGGAGATCGGACACGACGTGGCGGTGTATCGCGCCGTGAACGCGGCGCAGGCGCGGATCGAGGCGGCGGGTGGCCGCGTGACCCTGGTGCGCATCGACGCGGAGCTGAAGGGGCAGGTCGCGAGGCGCTCGGAACGGGCGCGGCAGGCGGCGAATCGCGCGGCGGCGGAGGAGGAGCGGCTGCGCGTGGCGGCGGCGCTCGGGCTGCCGGTCGAGGACGGCAGGGTGCTCGTGCCGGACGCGCAGATCGAGTACGTCGACGCGGCCGGCCGTAGCGGGCGGTGCAACGTCGAGGTCGCGTCGGAACACTACCGCGGCCGGGCGATCCGTGCGAAGGCCAAGGCTGGCTTCGCGCTCTACGCCGCCTCGGCGCACGCCGCCCGGACGGTGCGACGCGCACTGGGCGGCGGGAGTGACCGCAGCCGGGGTGGCGGCCGGCTTCGCCAGGAACCGGAGGTGATCGAGCTGTGAGGCCGTGGAAGGTGGGCGTGGGGCTGACGGCGTCGGCGGGTGCTCTCAGCGTCTGGGCGCTGTGGGTTGAGCTGACGTACCTGCACCCGTTCTGGCGGGTCGTGGTCGTCGACCACGGCTGGTACGTGGCGGGGTACGGCGGGCTGGCGCTGGCGACGTTCGGGACCGGGGTCTACGCGGCGGCGCGGGTGATCGGCCTCGGCACGGTGGGACGCAAGGTGGACGTGGTGGAGCGGGCCATCCGCCGCGGCGCCGGCCAGGACTCGGCGCTGGCCGAGGCGCTGGCGCGGGACGAAGCGGGGGACTACTCGTGACCGGCGGCTGGGGGTGCTGCCAAGCGGCGGTGTGGGTCGCGGGCCTGTATGCGCTGGGCGTCTGGAGCGTGCTGGCGGCGCGACCGAGGGACGGCGAGGGTCCGAGCGCCGGGCTGGCGACCGGGGTCGGGCTGGCGCTGCTCGCCGCGGCAGTCTGGTACGTGGCGGCCGAATGCGGAGCCGGTTGACGGGGGAGGAGGAGAGCGATGCGGGAGCGGGCGCGGGTGTGGAGCAGCATGGTCGCGGGTCTGATCGTGGTGGCCGAGGGCCGCGTCCTGGCGCAGGGTACGTCGCCCTGGGTGCAGGCGGTCAACAACCTCCAGCAGGCGTTCACGGGGCCGATCGCGCGCGGTCTGGCGCTGGTGGCGATTGTGGTCGGCGGATTGATGTTCGCGTTTCAGGAAGGCGGGAGCAAGCAGGCGCTCGCCGGGATCATCTTCGGGCTGGGCATGGCGCTGGGCGCGGCCAATTTCATCCTGTGGCTCTTCTGATGCGCGGGCGAAGGCAGTGGCGGGGCTACGCGATCCTGAGCCAGCCGCTCACGGTGCTCGGTGTCGAGCGGCGGTTCTTCCTGCTGGCTGCGACGCTGGGGGCCGCCATCTGGAACGCGGTGAACAGCCTGATGGCGGGCGGGCTGGTCTTCGGCGTGCTCTATGCGGCCGGGTGGCTCGCGTGGCGTCACGACCAGAACCTCGTCGCGGTCATCCGCGCGGCGGTGCGCTACCGGCCACGGTACGACGCAGGACTGTTGCTGGACCGGTCACCCGTTGTCGTCATCGAGCGGGGTGAGTCGTGACGGACGATGCCGGGGCGCTGGCCCACGAGCTGCCGTACTGGGGCTGGATCGACGAGCGGACCTGCCTTACTCGGGCCGGCGAGCTGCTGACGGTGGGGAGGCTGACGCCGGCGGTGGTCGACGGGCGCAGGGCCGAGGACCTCGACGCGGTGTGCGGCCGGTGGCAGCGGATGCTCTCCGGCCTCCCGCCCGAAGTGCGGATGTCGTGGATCGTCGAGCGTCGCCCCGCGGCGCTCGACCTGCCGCCGGCGGGAGCGGAGATCGCCGGCTTGGCGCAGCGCAAGCGCCGGGCGTTCCTGGCCGACCGCGTCCAGGATGTCGAGGCGCACGTCGTCTGGAGCTTCGACGCCGGGTTACGGCAGGCCGCCGGCCGGGCTGGCCGTTCGTGGTGGCGGCGGTATCTGTCCGAGTGGCTGCGGCGGCGGCGCGCTCCGCACGAGTCGGTCTACCTGGCCGAGGACCTGGCCCGCGCCGTCAGGCGCGAAGCGGCGCAGGTGGCCGCCGCGGCTGCCCGCGTGGTCGACGTGACGCCGATCGAGATCCTGACCGCGGACGCGGCGGCGGCCGTGCTCTACCGAGTGGTCAACGGCGGCATCGGCGGGTGGTCCGTGGGGATGCGCACCGGCGCGGGCGTCAACTGGCGGCTTGCGGGCGAGGACGTGGCGGCGGAGCGGCGGGCGCTGCACGTGGGCGGCGAGCGGTTCGGCGTCTGGTCGTGCGTGGCGCCCCCGGCGGCGGTGACGGCGAACGCACTGGCGGAGCTGTACGCGCTGCCGGCGCCGATGACGGTGGTGGTCGAGTGGCGGCCGTGGTCGCGGGAGGCGGCGCGCCGGAAGATGCGCTCGGCGCAGCGGCACTACTTCTCCAAGCGTTACTCGATGGTCGCCCACATGCAGGAGAAGGAAGGCACGGCGGCGGCGCTCGAGGATGCTGCCGCCAGCATCGAGGCGAAGCGCGCCGGCGAGGCGCTGGTCGAGCTGGAGACGGAAGGCGTGGCCTACGGGGACGTGGCCGTGTCGGTCGCGGCTCGCGGCGCGGGCGAGCAACTGGAGCAGTGGGGCGCCGACATGCAGCGCATCTTCGGAGGCCTCGACGCGAAGGCGGCGCGGGAGTCCTACGGACAGCTCGCTGTCTGGTTCGGAAGGCTGCCGGGCCAACCGGCATCGCGGCAGCCACGGCGGGTCTTCGTGTCGGCCGGCGTGGCGGCGTCGATGGCGCCGCTCTTCGGTCCGCCGCAGGGGGACCGGCGCTGCGCGCACCTCGACGCGCCGCCCCTGACCGTCTTCGAGACGCCGGCCGGCACGCCCTACTACTACGACCTGTTCGCCGGCCGCGACGTCGGCCACACGCTGATGCTCGGGGCGACCGGCTCGGGCAAGAGCTTCACGCTCAACTTCCTGCTGGTGCAGGCCCTCCAGTACAAGCCGCGGGTCCTGGTGCTCGACCTCGGCGGCAGCTACCGCGCCCTGACGCAGTTCCTGGGCGGCGGCTACCTCGAAGTCTCTCCGGAGAAGGACGCGATTCCGCTCCGGCCGTTCAGCCTGGAGCCCACGGAGCGGACGATCCAGTTCCTCTCGGCTTGGGTGCTGCGGCTGCTGCGGATCGGCGGCTGGGAGGGGTCGAGCGGGGACCTGTCGGAAGTCCGGGCGCGCATCGAGGATCTGTATGCGCTGGCCCCGGCGCGCCGGTCGCTCGGGAACCTCGTCCGTTCCCTGCCGGCGCCGATGTGGCCGGCGCTCTCGCGCTGGCACGGCTCGGGCGCGTGGGGCAAGTGGTTCGACCACCCGCCGGTCGAGGGCGCGGACCTGACGCTGGCCGACTGGCAGGTGATCGACCTGGCGGGCGCGGTCGAGCACGAGGACTGGTGCGCGGCGGCGCTGCTCTACCTGCTCGAACGGCTGCGGACCGAGATCGAATCGCCGGCCGAAGCGACGCGCCTCAAGCTGATGGTGGTCGACGAGGCGTGGCGCTACCTGCGGGATCCGGTGGTGCTGGGCCGGCTCACCGAGGCGGCGCGGACGTGGCGCAAGCGCAACGCGGCGCTGATCCTCGCCACGCAGTCGGTGACGGACATCACCGAGACGGCGGGCGCCGCGGCGCTCCTGGAGTCGATGCCGACGCGGATCTTCCTCGCCAACCCGGACTTCCCCGCGGCCGGGCAGGCGACATTCCAGTTGAACGACGACGAGCTGCGCACGGTCCGGGAGCTGGAGCCGAAGCGGGAGCTGTACCTGCGCCGGCCGACCACCGCCGCCGTGCTCCGGCTGACGGTCGATCCGGAGAGCTACTGGCTCTACACGTCCTCGGCGGGGGAGGCGGAGCGGCGCGCCGAGATGGTGGCGCGCTACGGCGTGGAGGGCGCGATCGTGCGCCTGGCGGCAGGACTGGATCACCACCGGGCGGCGGTGCTCGGGTGAAGACGAAGGGAGGACACCATGAGAGGAAGGCTCGCAGCCATCGCCTGCTGCGCTCTGCTGGGGGCGGTACCGGCCGCCGCACAGGGTATCCGAACGGCGACCGACGGTGCCGGCAGGACCGCGATCCCGGTCGCGGCAAAGGTGCGGCACACGACGACCGTGGTGCTGCCGCGCGAGGAGACCATCGCTGACGTGGTGGCGGGCGACGCGGAGTACTGGGACGTGTCGGCGGCGGCCAACGTCGCCTACATCAAGCCGCTCGAAGCGGGCGTCGCGTCGAACGTGACCCTAGTCGCCGACAGCGGCCGGGTGTGGGCGCTGCTGGTGGCCGAATCCTCCGACGCGGACCCGGACTTGGTGGTCTACGTCGAGGACGAGGCGCGTCGGGCACCGGCCGAGCTGGAGCGAACCGCGCTCGGGTTCGTGGCGGGTGGCGAGCTGACGCGGCGTCGGGAGGAGCTGTCGGCGGCGGTGGCCGAGCGGGAGGCGCTCGACGAGGCGGCATCGGCGGAGGTCGCGGCCGTGTGGGCGGAGCACGAGGCGGTGTGGTCGCGCTGGCGGGACGAGTACCCCCGCCGGCTGCGGTTCCCGTACCGGCTCGATCCGGCGGCGTTCGGACCGCCGTTCGAGGTCGAGGCGATGTGGCACGACGGCCGGTTCACCTACCTGCGTTCGCGGGCGGAGGAGTCGCCGGCGCTCTACGAGTTGCAGGAGGCCGACCGGCGTTTCGGCCGCCGCGGCGTGGAGCCTGCGCTGCTGTCCTACGAGCTGCACGACGACGGGCTGTACGTCGCCGATCACGTGCTGGGCGCCGGACGGCTGCGGATCGGCGATTCCGAGACCGAGTGGTCGCTCGACCGTCCGAAGCCGCGCTCGACATGGAAGACGCGCGCGGTGGTGGGCGGGATTCTCGCGGGGTTCGGGGCGGTCGTGGTCCAGGGGGTGATGCGATGAGGGCGTCGGCGTTGGTACTCGGCTGCGCCCTGGCCGCCGCGCCGGCCGCGGCGCAGGGGTCGGGCGTGACGGCCGGCGCCGCGGACGCCCCGATCACGGTGACGACGCGCGTGCGCCACGTCACGACCGTGGTCCTGCCGGCCGCGGCGGAGATCGTCGATGTCGTCGTCGGCGACTCGGAGTACTGGGACGTGTCGGCCGCGGCGCATCTAGCCTTCGTCCGGCCGCTGGTCGAGGACGCGCGGTCGAACCTCGTGCTGTTGACGGCGACCGGGAACCTCGTGCCGCTGCTGGTGGTCGAGCGGTCCGACGCGCCGGTGGACGCTGTCGTCCGGGTCGGTTCGGCGCCGTACGGAGCCGGGGCTGCCACTTCCAGACCGATGCCGGACGCCGATCCGGTGCTGGCGTCGGCCGCGGCGGTCGAGGCGACCGCCGCAAGGGTGGCCGCTGCCTGGGAGTCGGTCGCCGCGGCCGAGAAGCGCGCAGCCGAGCGGGCCGAAGCGGCCCGGACCGGCGCACGGGAACGGCTCGACGCCAGGCGGGAGGCCTACCCGCGTCAGGCGCGCTTCGACTACCGCTGGCCGGAGGAGGCGGCGCGGTATCCGTGGCTCGTCGAGGCGATGTGGCACGACGGCCGGCGCACGTTCCTGCGGACGCGGGCGATCTCGCCGGTGCTGCACGAGCGCGTCGGGGATGGTGCGCTGGAGCCGGTCGCCGTCGCGGCGGTGCTGGATGACGTGTTGCACGTCGTTCCGCGTGTGCTCGGGGACGGCGCGCTGGAAGTGGGCGGCCGGCAGCTGCCGTGGACCGTGGGGCTGAGGAAGGCGGGTCCGTGATGGTGAGCTGGAAGCAACTCGTTCAGCCTCCGTCCGGCGCGCTGCCGGGGAACCTGATCACCAAGGTGGGCATCGGCATCATCGCCGTGCTGCTGGCCGGTCTGGTGCTGAGCCAGTCGGGAGGCGACCCGGCGTTGGACGAGACGGCCGCCGATCCAGAGGTCGTCGAGCAGGGGCTGGTGGGCCGGCTGCGGTCCCGGCTGACGCAGCTTGAGGAACGGCGGCGGTTCGAGGAGGACGACCGCGTCCGGCGCACCGCCGCCTCCGCACCGACACCGCCTGCGCCGGCCGGACCACAGGGGCTGGAAGGCGGGGTGCCGGCGGGGGCCGGGGCCGTGCCGACGGACCGCGAGGTCGAGCTGCGGGAGCGTCTCCGGCTGGAGGCGTTTGAACGGCGCACGCGGTCGCTACGCGCGCCGAGCGTCGTGCAGACGTTCCGGGACGAGCCGCGCGGGCGGGAGGCTATCCCGGCCAACGCGGCGGACCGGGATCTCCGCGAGGCGACGCCGGCGGCGGGTGGGCCGGCCGGGCTTAGCGGGGCCGTGGACGCCACGCCGCCGGCCCCTGTCGTCGTCGCTGACCGGATGCAGGCGGCGAACGCGGCGCTGCTGGAGGGGCTCGCCGGCGGTGCGGCGCCGCCGGCCCCGGCCGAACGGACCGTGCCGGGCGTGACCGGGCCGCCGGTCGGCCCCGCGGCCGAGCCCGCCGTTGTGAAGGTGCCGGCGGACCCGGTCGGCTGGGAGCGGGTCCACGAGGGGTCGGTCCTGAGCGCGGTGCTGGTGACGCAGCTCAGCGGGGAGTTCACCGGTCCGGTCCTCGCGCAGGTGGCGATCCCGTTCTATTCGGCCGACCGGCAGCGGATTCTCGTGCCGCGGGGCGCAAGGCTGCTCGGCACGGCCGAGGCGGTCCGGCATCAGGACCAGAGCCGGCTGGCGGTCGGCTTCCACCGGCTCGTCTGGCCCGACGGCCGCTGGGTCGACCTCGCCTTCCACGGCCTGAACGCCGTCGGCGAGAGCGCGCTGGCCGACCAGGTGGACCGGCACTACGCGTCGATGTTCGCCGCGGCCGGGGCCGTAGGCGTCCTGGCCGGGCTCACGCTCCAGGGCTCGGACCCGTACGCCGGCGGCGGGGCCGGCTTCCGCGCCGCGGCCGGGCAGGGCCTGGGCCAGTCGGCGACGCAGATCCTCGGGCGGTTCCTCAACCGCCTGCCCACGGTCACCGTCCGCGCCGGCCACCGGCTGCGCATCTGGGTGACCTCGGACTTCCTCGTACCGCGGCCGGAGCCGCACCCGGAAAGGATGTATCGGCAATGACGAAGAACAGATGGCGCTCGCTCGTGGCCGCTGCCGTGGTGGCCGCCGCGGCCGGGACCTGGACGGCGCAGCGTGCACAGGCGTGCCTGTTCGGGTCGTGCGACTCGATCATCATCGCCAACCAGGTGACCCAGATCGCCCACATGGTGACGCAGATCGGAAGGATGGTCGACCAGCTCCAGTCGCTCGACGGCGTGCTGGCGACGACGACGGAGCTGGTCACGTCGGACGATGTCGGCATGGGCAACATCGGCCGGCTGCGGGAGGTGACCGACGCCGAATGGCTGATCGGCCGACACGGCATCGGCTTGAGCACGAGCACCAGCCTGGGCGGTGTCGGGGCCTTCCTGCAACGGATTCCGGGCGTCACCGACGAAGCCGGCTGGCTCGACGCATTGGCTGCGCCGGGGCTCGGCGACCCGGCGTCGGCGACGGTGCTGCTCGCCGGCCGGCCGGCGACGGAGACCTCGGCGGCCGAGCCGAGCGCGTTCCGGTCGTGGACCGCCCCGAGCGGGCCGGCGTGGTCCGGCCCCGGCCGCAACGCCGCCCGCGAGGCGCTCGATGTGCTCGGCGACGTGGCCGAGGGGACGGCGACGTGGCGAACGGTGTGGGACGACATCGAGGCGGCGCTGCCGCCGTCGGTCACGGCGGCCGACCTGCGCGGGCTGCGGCTCGCGCGCGAAGTGGCGGACCGGGTCGTGCACCTCTGGCAGCGGGCGGAGCAGCGTGCGGCGGGCGAACTGATCCACGCGCACGCCGTGGCCGAGGCCGCCTCGACGCTGACGATGCAGGTGGGCGAGTCGGCCGCGCATCTGGCGGAGCTGCGCGACGACGACCTGACGCGGACGCAGCGCGTCGACCAGGCGGCGCTCGCGAACGGCGTGACGCAGACCGAGCTGCTGCTGGCGCAGGCCCAGCTTGCCGCCTACGAGGCGGCTCAGAACGCCCGCGAGCGCTACGAGTCCGAGCATGCGCGGCGTGAGGCTGCGGCCCGTTGGCAGACCGACACCGTGCGTGCGCGGACCGAGCACGACGCCTTCATCGCGGATCTGGCGGCGGCGGAGTCCGCCGTCATCGACAGCCACCGGCACGTCCCGTCGCCGTCGGACTGGTAGTCCGGCGGCAACCTCCGGAGGAAAGACGCAGCCATGATGACGCCAATCGACCTGCTGCTGATGCTCCAGCAGGCGTCCATCCTGACGAACCAGCTCATGGCCTCGGTCGCACCCGCCGTCGCGGGGGCGGGCATGCAGCTCTGGCAAGGGCTGGCGCTGATCGTCGTCGTCTGGACCGGGGCGCAGATGGCCCTCTCGGGCCACGGCGTCAACATGGCCGCCGTGGTCCGCATGGTCATCGGGCTGTCGATCCCGCTCGGCATGCTCAGCTTCTACACCGCCGCGCTGCCGGGGACCGGCCTGAGCGTGCCGGACCTGATCACGGGAATGGGCGACTGGCTCCAGGGCATGATCGTCGCCGACGCCGGGACCGCGATGCTGGAGCAGCTCAGTCTCGCGACCGGCGTGTGGCGGGAGCTGTTCGCGGGGCAGGGGTTGTTCGGGAGCCTGGCCTCGTTCGGCTGGAACGCCGTCACGGACCTGCCGGGCGTGCTCGACGCGGCCTTCGACCTCTTCATGACGCTCGGGCTGATGGTCGTCCTTCTCATGGGTCTGGTCGTGGTCTTCGCGCTCGGGCAGGCGCAGGTCATGTGGGCGCAGATCGCGCTCTCGATCGCGCTGGTGCTCGGCCCGGTGTTCATCCCCTGGATGCTCGTGCCGCAACTGTCCTTCCTCTTCTGGGGCTGGTTCCGGACGGTGCTCGTCTACTCGCTCTACGGGGCCATCGCGGCGGCGGTCTTCCGGGTCGTTACCGAGTTGGGGATGTTCGCCGTGCAGGGGTGGACGGGCGACGTGTCGGCCGACGTGGAGTGGGCGGGGCCGACAGGGATCCTGACCGCGATGCGCCGGGCGCTGGTGACCATCCCCTACATCGTGGCGGCGGGGTTGGCCACGCTGAAGGTCGGCGAGCTGACGCAGATGCTCGTCTCGGGTTCGGGAAATGTCAGCTCGGGCGCGTCGGGCCGCGCGGTGCAGACGGCGGCGGCGGCGCGCATGGTGGTCACGGGAGGAGTGTGATGGCGGCGCGTGAGTTCGCGGAGATATGGGGTGAGCAGATGCACGCGGCGCGGCATCTGCGCGTCGT
>JAAXGX010000131.1 GCA_012271165.1 Vicinamibacteraceae bacterium
TCGTGGCACGCGTACTCGAAGAGCGGAGATCCGGTCCGGGTCATCGGGATCGCGGCGGTCCAGGGCCGCGTGTCCACCGTCGGATCGGTCACGGTGAACCGGTAGTCGATGGTGTCGGCGTCGACGCGGGTGAAGCGTTCGACGAAGTGCAGGTGCTCCCCCGTGGAGAACACGGGGAAGTAGATGCCGAAGAAGTTCGGACGCTGCTCGGTCTGCGGCGAGAAGTTGGTGGACTCGACCACCAGCGTGTCGCCCTCCCAGCGGGCGCGCGGGTCCCCCAGCCACTGGCGAATCCGGTCCGGCAGGTGCGCCCGGCCGTCCAGCGGGATGATGCGCGCGTCGTGGACCATCTCGATCTGCACCACGACGTGGTCGGGCGTCTGCAGAATCAGGTAGTTGTGGTTGTAGAAGCCGGGGATCATGGCGCCGGGCAGCCCGCGCGTGATGCAGCGGTCCAGAATGTTCAGGTCCTCCCAGGTGGTGGGCGACGCCATCCAGCGGGCCATGAACGCGTCGTGCCGGCGCTGCGCCGCGGGCGTCATGGCCGGCAGCCTCCCGTCCGGCGGGTCGACGATGAGCGACGTCTGGGCCAGGAGCCGGCCGCGCTCGACCCAGAACTCGTTGTAGCCGCCCCGGCCGCGGCCGTCGGGCCCGTCGAAGCTGACCTCGGCGGCCACCTGCGGATCGCGCAGCGCCAGCTCCTCGGCGGTCAGCGCCGTCTGGCCGGCGAGATCGTCGGGTCGTTGCAGCGGCGTCGTGGTGGTGTTCGTCCAGAGCCCCTGCAGGTCCGGGTCGCCCCACGGCGTACGCGGCGCATCGGCGGCGGATTGCGCGAGGCCGACGACCGGCACGATCACCAGCGCACCGACGGCGATTGCATGCTTGCTGGACACGGGCTCCTCTCCTTTCGCGCTGCCGCGGCCGTTGACAGCGTCCGGAACCGTTACATACCATGCCGGAGCGGCTCGAGGCGAGCATTCCCATGCTCCGGACGCCTGTCCTGATCGCGTGCTGGCTCGCGGCTGCGGCCGCTTGCGGCAGCGTGCAGGCGGCCGCTTCGCCGCAGGCCGCGGCGCCGGCCGGCGCCGTCCCTGCCGCCCCGCGGGCCCTCCTCGAGCGCTACTGCGTCACCTGCCACAACGACGCCGGGCAACGGCGCGGCACGGTGCCGGTCTCGCTGCAGGCGATCGACACCACGAACGTCGGCGCCGACGCGGCGCTCTGGGAGAGCGTGCTGCGCAAGCTGCGGGCGGGGATGATGCCGCCCGCGGGCCGGCCGCGGCCGGACCAGGCGGCGCATGACCGCCTGCTGGCGTGGCTGGAAGGCGAGCTCGACCGTGCGGCCGCCGCGCGGCCGAACCCGGGGCGCACGGAAACGTTCCACCGTCTGAATCGCACGGAGTACGCGAACGTCATCCGCGACCTGCTGGCGCTCGACGTCGACGCCGCCGCGCTGCTCCCGGCGGACGACGCCAGCTACGGCTTCGACAACATCGCCGGGGTGCTCCGGCTGAACCAGTCGCTCATGGAGCGCTACCTGGCGGCGGCCGCGAAGATCAGCCGGGCGGCCGTGGGGCGGCCGCTCGCCGCGCCCACGGCGCACGAGTTCCGCATCCCGGAGGAGAGGCGGCAGTACGAGCGGGTCGCCGGGCTGCCGTTCGGCACCCGCGGCGGCGCGCTGGTCCGCCACACGTTCCCCCAGGACGGCGACTACGTCATCGAGGTCGACCTGCTGTGCCGGATTGCCGGCGAGTGCGACGGGTCGGCCGGGTTCGCCGATCGACACGAGCTGGAGGTGACGGTCGACGGCGAGCGGGTCGCGCTGTTCGCCCTGGACCCGCACGACGGCGTCGGCGTCGAGACGCGGGACCTGCGGGTCCGGCTCGCGGTCGAAGCCGGGCCACGCGCGATCGGCGTCGCGTTCCTCAAGCTGCCGGCGGCCGTCGAGGTCGAGTCGCTGCGCCGGCGGTTCTTCCGCCCGTACTACCTCAACGGCAACTCGATGCAGCAGCGCTGGGCGATCTACCAGCCCTTCGTCGACCGCGTCACGGTCACCGGGCCGTTCACGCCCGGCGCACCGGGAGAGACGCCCAGCCGCGCCCGCATCTTCACCTGCCGGCCCGCCGCCGGGGCCGACGAGACCCCGTGCGCGCGGGCGATCCTCGCCGCGCTGGCGCGCCGCGCCTACCGCCGGCCGGTCGGCGACGATGATGTCGACCGGCTGCTGGCGTTCTTCGAGGCGGGGCGGGCCGAGGGGAGCTTCGACGCCGGCATCGAGCTCGCGCTCAGCCGGCTGCTGACCAGCCCCGAGTTCCTCTTCCGGATCGAGCGGGATCCGCCGGACGCCGCGCCCGGGACGAGCTACGCCGTCAGCGACCTGGAGCTGGCCTCCCGCCTGTCGTTCTTCCTGTGGAGCAGCATGCCGGACGACGAGCTGCTCGCGGTCGCCGAGCGCGGCGAGCTGCGCGACCCGCCGATGCAGGCGCGGCAGGTGGGCCGCCTGCTCGCGCACCCGCGCTCGCGGGCGCTGGTGGACAACTTCGCCGGGCAGTGGCTGCAGCTTCGCAATCTCGACGCCGCGCATCCCGCCGTCCCGCTGTTCCCCGACTTCGACGACAGCCTGCGCCAGGCGTTCCGCCGCGAGACGGAGCTGTTCGTCGCGAGCGTCCTGCACGAGGACCGCAGCGCGCTGGAGCTGCTGACGGCCGACTACACGTTCGTCAACGAGCGGCTGGCGCTGCACTACGGCCTCCCCGGCGTGCGGGGGAGCCACTTCCGGCGCGTCACCCTGCGCGGCACCGCCCGGCGCGGGCTCCTGGGCCACGGCAGCATCCTGACGGTGACGTCGCGTCCCAACCGGACGTCGCCCGTCCTGCGGGGGAAGTGGATCCTCGAGAACATCCTGGGCGCGCCGCCGCCGGCGCCGCCGCCGAACGTCCCGCCGCTGCCCGGCGACGAGGGCGCTGGAGCCGCCGCGCCGCAGACGATGCGCGAGCGGATGGCCGCGCACCGGGCGAACCCGGCCTGCGCGGGCTGCCACGCCCTGATCGATCCGCCCGGCTTCGCGCTCGAGAACTTCGACGCGGTGGGCCGCTGGCGCGAGGTCGACGAGTCGTTCCGGCCCCTCGACCCGGCCGGCCGGCTGCCGGACGGCGCGGCGTTCGCGGACCTGGCCGAGTTCCAGGCGCTGCTGCTCGCGCGCCCCGCGCAGTTCGTGACCACGGTCGTCGAGAAGCTGCTGACCTACGCGCTCGGGCGCGGGCTCGAGGCCTACGACCTGCCGGGCGTGCGCCGCATCGTCCGCGAGGCCGCGGCGGCGAACTACCGGCTGCCCGCGCTGATCGACGGTATCATCCGGCACGAGGCGTTTCTCATGCGGCGCGCGGCGTCGCCGGCGGTGGAGGCGGAATGATCATCACGAAGCGATCGTTGCCACGACGCACCTTCCTGCGCGGCGCGGGCGCCGCGCTGGCCCTGCCGCTCCTCGACGCCATGGTGCCGGCGTTGTCGGCGCTGGCGAGGACGCCGGCCCGGCCCCGGATGCGGATGGGCTTCCTGTACGTGCCCAACGGCGTCCAGATGGAGAACTTCCGGCCGCGCGGCGCGGGCGCCGAATTCGAGATCACGCCCATCCTGCGCCCCCTCGAGCCGCACCGCGAGCAGACGATCGTCTTGGGCGGCCTGGCCAACGCGCAGGCCAATCCTCTCGACGTGGGCAGCGGCACGCACGCGCGGGCGAGCGCGGTCTGGCTGAACGGCATGCGTCCGAAGCGGACCGAAGGCGCCGACATCCGCGCGGGCACCACCATCGACCAGTTCGCGGCCCGTGCGCTCGGCGCGGACACGCCGCTGCGATCGCTCGAGCTCGCGCTCGAACCCAACTTCACGGTGGGCAACTGCGAGGGCGGCTACAGCTGCGTCTACGTGAACACGTTCTCCTGGCGCACGCCCACCATGCCGCTCCCGATGGAGACCAACCCGCACGCCGTCTTCGAACGCCTGTTCGGCGACGGCGGCGACCCCGCGGCGCGGCTCGCGCAGCTGCGCCGGGACCGCAGCCTGCTCGACGCGGTGGCCGAGGACATGGTCCGCCTGCAACGGACGCTGGGCCCGCGGGACCGCGCCACGGTGGACGGCTACCTCGACGCCGTCCGCGACGTCGAGCGCCGCTTGCAGAACACGCTGGCGCGCGCCGACGCGTCGCCGGCCCCGGCCATGGAGGCGCCGCTGGGCATCCCCGACTCGTTCGCCGAGCACGCGCGGCTGATGTTCGACCTGCAACTGCTCGCGTACCAGGCCGACATCACGCGCGTCGTCACCTTCCAGATCGGGCGCGAGCTGAGCACGCGGTCGTACGCCGAGCTCGGCGTGCTCGAGTCGCATCACGACATCTCGCACCACCAGAGCGATCCGGTGCGGATGGCGAAGAACACGAAGATCAACCTCTTTCACATGAGCCTGTTCGCGGAGTTCGTGGAGAAGCTGCGCACGACGCCCGACGGCGACGGAACGCTGCTCGACCACGCCATGCTGCTCTACGGGGGCGGCCTCGGCGACGGCGACCGCCACCTGCCGCACGACCTGCCCCTCGTGCTCGTGGGCGGCGGCTGCGGGCAGCTCCGGGGCGGCCGCCACCTGGTCTGCGAGACCGACACGCCGCTGATGAACCTCGGCCTGACCCTGCTGGACAAGGTCGGCGTGGAGCTCGACAGCGTCGGCGACAGCACCGGCCGGCTGACCGGCCTCTAGCGACCCATGCTTGCCTGGACCCGGCGGTTGCTCGTACCGTTCGTCGTGCTCGGCTGCGCCGTCCCGGCGGGTGCCGCCGCGGGCGCCGGGGCCCCGCTCGTGGAGGCGGTCAGGGCGGGCAACGACGACGCCGTGCGCGCGCTGCTGCGGCGGGGCGTCGACGTGAACGCGCCGACCGCGGACGGCACGACCGCGCTGCACTGGGCGGCGCACCTCGATGACGCGGATGCCGTGGACATCCTGCTCGCCGCCGGCGCGGACGCGACGGCCGCCAATCGCTACGGCGTGCAGCCGCTGAGCCTGGCGTGCACCAACGGCAGCGTCCGCATCATCGCGCGCCTGCTCGCGGCCGGGGCGGACCCCGACGCCGCGCCGCCGGGCGGCGAGACGGCGCTCATGACCGCGGCGCGCACCGGGCGCGCGGACGCCGTCGAGCTGCTGCTCGCGCGGGGCGCGGACGTGAGCGCGCGCGAGCTCACCCGGCATCAGACCGCCCTGATGTGGGCCGCCGCGCACGGCCACGCGGCCGTCATCTCCGCCCTGCTCGACGCCGGGGCGGACATCCATGCGCGCTCGAGCGGCCCGGCATCGGCCGCGAGCGGCGGCGGGTCGCAGGCGGCCGTGTTCCGCGACTACGCGCGCCGCGGTCGGATCGATGCCTTCACGCCGTTGTTGTTCGCCGTGCGCGGCGGGCACGTCGACACGGTCCGCACGCTGCTCGACCGCGGCGCGCACATCAACGACACGGCGCCCAACGGCGCCAGCGCGCTGGTCGTGGCGGCGGTCAACGCCCACTGGGAGCTGGGCGCGCTGCTGCTCGACGCCGGCGCGGACCCGAACCTCGCCGGCCAGGGCTGGACCGCGTTGCATCAGGTCGTCCGCACGCGGACCCTCAACATCGGCCAGTTCCCGCATCCCGTCCCGACGGGGCGGCTGAGCGGCCTGGACTTCGCCCGCAGGCTGATCGCGGCTGGAGCGGACGTCGACGCCCGCGTGACCAGACCGATCGATGACGGGTACCGCGGGCCCCGCTTCAGCCAGATCGACGCGACCGCGTACGTGCTGGCGGGCAAGGGCGCAGACCACGAAATGCTGCGGCTGCTCGCGGCCGCCGGCGCGGATCCGACGCTGACGAACGAGACCGGCACGACGGCGCTCATGGCGGCCGCCGGGGTCGGCATGTTCTACGTCAACGAGGACAGCGGCACGAACGAGGACGCGCTCGAGGCCGTGAAGGTCGCGCTGGAGCACGGCGCCGACATCAACGCCGCGGACAACAAGGGCGATACGCCCCTGCACGGCGGCGCCTGGCGGGGCTCGAACGCGATCGTGCGGCTGCTGGTCGACCGCGGCGCCCGGCTGGACGCCGTCAACCGGAACGGCTTCACGCCCCTGCGCGTGGCGAATGGCGAGGAGTTCACCCGGGCCGGTCTGCAGCGGCGCCCCGAGACGGTCGCGCTGCTGCAGGAGCTGATGACGGCGCGCGGGCTGCCGGCCGAATTTGTCAGGAGCTTCAGACAATGACACCGAGCAGGCGCGACTTCCTGAAGAGTGCGGGCGTAGTGGGCGCGGCGGCGGCGGCCGCCAACGCGGCGCGCGGGGGCACGGCCGCGGCGCAGGCGGGCGCGGCGCAGGCGGGCGTCCGGACCGTGCGGACCGCCGTGCTCGAGATCGGCTACGAGGAGAGCGGCGACAGCGGGGGCTTCCCCATCATCCTCCTGCACGGCTTTCCGTACGACATCCGCGCGTGGGACGGCGTCGTCCCCGCGCTGGCCGAGGCCGGCTACCGCGTGCTCGTGCCGTACCTGCGCGGCTACGGCTCGACGCGGTTCCTCGATCCCGACGCGCCGCGCATGGCCGAGCAGGCGGCCATCGCCCAGGATGTCGTCGACTTCGCCGACGCGCTGGGGATCGAGCGGGCCGCGCTGGCCGGGTTCGACTGGGGCAACCGCGCGGCGTGCATCACGTCCATCCTGCATCCGGAGCGCGTGCGAGCCCAGGTGGCCATCGGCGGCTACTCGGTGCAGGACACCGTGTCGCCGTCGCTGCCGTCCCCCTCGGCCCTCGCCGAGGCGCGCCTGTGGTACCAGTGGTACTTCAACACCGAGCGCGGCCGGGCCGGCCTCGAGGCGCACCGCCACGCCATCATCCGCTACCTGTGGGAGACGTGGTCGCCGACCTGGGAGTACACCGACGAGGCGTACGACCGCTCGGCGCCGGCGTTCGACAACCCCGACTTCGTCGACATCGTGATCCATTCCTACCGGCACCGGCACGGCTACGCCCCCGGGGAGGAACGCTTCCTGGCCGTCGAGCGGCAGTTGGCCGAGCGGCCGACGATCGGCGTGCCCGCCATCGTGCTGCGCGGGGCCGACAGCGGCTTCGGTCCGCCGTCGCCCGACCCGTCCGGAGACCAGGCCCGGTTCACCAACCTGGTCGCACGGCGGATCGTCGAGGGGGCGGGGCACGACCTGGCGCCGCAGCGGCCGGACGCCGTCTCGGCGGCGCTCCTCGAGCTGCTGGGCTGACAGGCCGGCGGGGTGCTGCGCGGAATCCCGGCGGTCCTCATGCTGTCGTCCGCGGCCGCCTGCCTGCCCGGCGGCGGCAGCGACGGCCGGCCGCCCCGCCAGGAGCGCGGCGTCGGCGCGGCCGGCGTCGCCTACGTCGACGAGGCAGCCTGCGCGGAGTGCCACGAGGCCGAGCACCGGGCCTGGTCCGGGTCCCATCACGATCTCGCCATGCAGCCGGCCACGCCGGAGACCGTCCTCGGCGACTTCGGCAATGCGACCTTCAGCCGCTTCGGCGTCACGTCCCGGTTCTTCGCTCGCGAGGGGCGCTTCTTCGTCAACACCGAGGACGCGGACGGCGCGCTGGCCGATTTCGAGCTGACGCACACCTTCGGCGCCGAGCCGCTGCAGCAGTACCTCGCCCCGTTTCCGGGCGGCCGGCTCCAGAGCCTGCCGATTGCCTGGGACACCCGGCGGGGCGAGTGGTTCCATCTCTACCCGGACGAGCGAATCGCGCCGGGCGACCCGCTGCACTGGACCGGGCGCTACCAGACCTGGAATGCGATGTGCGCGGCCTGCCACTCGACCAACGTGCGGAAGAACTACGACGTCGCCAGCGATACGTACGGCACGGTGTGGGACGCCATCGACGTCGGTTGCCAGGCCTGCCACGGGCCGGGAGCACGCCATGTCGAGCGGGCGCGCAACGAGCGGTCCGGGCCCGCGGACGGCGGCGCCGGTTTGGTCGTGGACCTCGGCAAGCCGGGTGCGGACACGGAGATCGAGGCCTGCGCCGGCTGCCATTCGCACCGGCAGCCGATCAACCGGATCGACCGCCACGCGCGGCCCTTTCTCGACGACTTCCTCCCGAGCACGCTCCGGGACGGGCTGTACTACCCGGACGGCCAGATTCGCGACGAGGTGTACGTGTGGGGGTCGTTCGCGCAGAGCAGCATGCACCGCGCCGGCGTGCGCTGCTCGAACTGCCACGACCCGCACGGCCTCGACCTGCGCTTCGAGGGCAACGCCCTCTGCCTGCAGTGTCATCGCGAGACGCCGGACGCACGGTTCCCGACGCTGAGGCCCGGGCGCTACGACACGCCGGCGCATCACTTCCACGCGCCGGCGTCGACCGGCGCGCAGTGCGTGGGCTGCCACATGCCGGCGCGCACGTACATGGTCGTCGACGCGCGGCGCGACCACAGCTTGCGCGTGCCCCGCCCCGACCTCTCCGTTGCCCATGGCACGCCGAACGCCTGCACGCTGTGCCACACCGACGAGACGGACGCCTGGGCGGCGGCCCGCGCCGCCGACTGGTGGGGCGCGCCGCGGCCGCCGCACTTCGCGGCAGTGCTTGCCGCGGCCAGGCGCGGCGACCCGGCTGCCGAAACCGGTCTTCGCGCGCTCGCGCGCGATCGGAGCCGGCCGCCGATCGTGCGGGCCACCGCGCTCGAGCACCTCCGGCAGTACGGTCCCCGCGCACTGCACGCCGCCGCCGCCGCGGCCGCCGACCCGGACCCGCTGGTACGTGTCGCGGCGGCCGGCGTCCTGGAGCGCGTCGATCCCCGCCGGCGGATTGCGGCCCTGGTCCCCCTGCTCGACGATCCGATCCGCGCGGTCCGCATCGCGGCGGCCAGGGCCTTGACGTCGGTTCCGCGCAGCGCGCTCGACCCGCGTCAGGCGCCGCGCTTCGAGGCGGCGCTGGCGGAGCTCGTCGACGCGGAGGCCGCGTCCGCCGACCTGCCCGGGGCGCATCTGAATCTCGGCGTCCTGCGCTCGCGGGCGGGAGACCCGGCGGGGGCGGAACGCGCCTACCGCCGGGCGCTGCAGCTCGATCCGGGCTTTGCCGCGGCGGCGCTCAATCTGGCCAACCTGCTCAACCGGCAGGGGAGAAACGACGCGGCCGAAGCGGCCCTTCGAGCGACCATCGAACGCGCCCCCGGGGAAGGCGAGCTGCACTACTCGCTGGGCCTGCTCCTGGCCGAGGCGGAACGTTACGAGCCGGCCGCCGCGAGCCTGGGGCGGGCGGCCCGGTTGCTGCCGGCGCACGCCCGGGTCCGCTACAACCAGGGGCTGGTCCTGCAGCGCCTCGGCCGGATGGACGAGGCCGAGGCCGCGCTCGTCGCGGCGAACGCGGTGGACCCGCGCGACCCCGACGTGCTGGCGGCGCTGGTGCAACTGCTGCTCGGCAGCGGCGACCTCGCACGTGCGCAGGCCCATGCGGAGGCCCTGCTGCAACTCGATCCCGGCGCAGCCGGACCCCAACGACTGCTCGAGGAGGTCCGGCGCCGCGCGGGCCGGCCTTGATTCGCCGCCATCCCGGCCATACGATTCACGGCGCGGGGCGAAGGGGTCCCCGCAAGCGGACGCCGGGGGTCCGGGGCGCAGCCCCGTCTGATGGAAGCTGGCCAGGAGGTGAGATTGTGTCCGATCGCCGGTTGAAGTACCTGCTGCTGGCCGTCCTCGCCCTGGGCCAACTGCCGCATGCCGCCGCGCAGCCGTCCGGGCCGTCTCCCGGGCGCCCGAACGTACTCATCATCCTCGCGGACGACATGGGCTGGAACGACGCGTCGTTCCACGGGGGCGACATACCCACGCCCAGCATCGACCGGCTGGCCGCCGAGGGCGTCGAGCTGGACCGCTTCTACACCAACCCGAAGTGCACGCCCACCCGCGCCGCGCTGCTGACCGGGCGCGACCCGCTCGAGCTCGGCGTGACCTACGCGACCGTCTACCCGTGGAGTCCGTTCGGCGTCGCCGTCAGCGAGCACTTCATGGGCGAGTCGTTCGGGAGCCAGGGCTACGAGACCGCGGCGATCGGCAAGTGGCACCTGGGCCACACGGTGCCGGCGCACCACCCCAACAGCCGGGGGTTCGACTACTTCATGGGCTCGCTGAACACCGGCGGGGATTACTTCACGCATCGCAACCAGGGCGGCTACGACCTGCAGCGCAACGGCGAGAGCGTCCCGGGGCTGGCGGGGCAATACAACACCGACGTCTATACCGGCGAAGCGATCCACTGGATCCGGAACGTGCGCGACAAGCAGAAGCCGTTCTTTCTGTACGTCGCCTACAAGGCGCCGCACTCGCCGTTCCAGGCGCCGCAGGCGCTGATCGACGAAGCCGGCGGCATCTATCCGGCGATGATGGTGTCGATGGACAACGGCATCGGCAGGATTCTGGACGCGCTCGAGGCCGAGGGCGTCGCCGACGACACGATCGTGATGTTCCTGAGCGACAACGGCGCCACGGCGGGCAACGGCAGCAACGCGCCCCTGCGCGGCTACAAGCTGGAGACCTACGAGGGCGGCATCCGCGTGGTGTCGGTCGTCCGCTGGCCGGGCGTGCTGCCGCCCGGCACCGTCAGCACGCAGGTGATGACGTCCATGGACGTGTTTCCGACCCTCGCGGCGGCCGCCGGGGTGGAGGTGCAGGCCGAGCGCGAGCTCGACGGCGTGGACCTGTGGGGAGAGATCAGCGGCGGGTGGACCACGCCGCGCGCGGACGACATCTTCTACGCCTCCGAGACCGCGCTGGGCCGGCAGTTCTCGTGGAGCGTGCTGCGCGGCAACATGAAGCTGGTGCAGAAGGTGGATCAGACGTTCGAGAGCCTCACCGTCGTCAACGAGCTGTACGACGTGTTCGCCGATCCGGGCGAGACCGACGACCTGGCCGGCGCCCATCCGGGCCTCGTGAACGATCTCGTGGACGCCCTGATCGCGTGGCGGCGGCAGCACCCCTACGCCGGCAGCCACGCGCGCGGCGTGCCCCACCCCGGGTGGCGCGCGCCGCTGGACTGGGCGCGGGCCATGCAGCTCAACGGCCTGAACGTCAACCCGCACCCGGGCGACAACATCTACGGCTTCGGCCTGCGGCCGCGGCCGGGCGAGGTGACCGAGCCGCAGCGCAGGCTGGACAGCGCCTACGGCAACCGCGGCCGCCTGATATATCCATAGACACTCAGAGAGGACACATGCGTCGACACTCGCCATGGCTGACGTCTTGCCTGCTGCTCGCGGCCGGCCTGCTGTTCGCAAGCCTGTCCGCGGAGGCCGGGGAGGCGCAGGAGGGCTCCGCATCCGAGTCGCCGTTCTCCGTGCGCACGGCCGCCGATCTCATCGACTACGGCGCGGACCTGGACGCCGCCGTCGAGATCGCCCCGAACGTGTACCAGGCGCGCGGCACCGGCAACACCCACATGGTCACGACCCCGGAGGGGAACGTGATCATCGATACGGGGACTGCCAGGCACGCCGAGCGGCATCGCGAGCTGCTGAGCGCCGTATCGAGCGGTCCGATTCGGTATGTGGTCGTCACGCACGCGCACAACGACCACGCGGGCGGCGTCCCCACGTGGACCGACGCCGGCACCGAGGTCGTGGCGCACGCGCGGTTCCCCGAGGCGCAGCGCTACCTGAACGAGCTGATGCCGTATCAGACGAACCGCAACCTGGTCCTCTTCTTCGGCCGGAACCCGGTGGCCCAGGGCGCCGTGGCCGAGCGGGCCGCCCAGGCGCAAACACGCGTCGAGCCGACCATCCTCGTGAACGACCTCTTCGAGTTCGAGCTCGGCGGCACGCGCTTCGAGGTGATCGCGACGCCGGGCGCCGAGGGCGACGACTCCGTCTCGGTCTGGCTGCCGGAGAGCAGGATTCTGTTCGCGGGCGATTTTCTGGGGCCCATCTTTCCGATGTGGCCCAACCTCTACACGCTGCGCGGCGAGAAGATGCGCTTTGCCGCCGAGTACATCGAGTCGCTCGATCGCGTCATCGCGCTCGAGCCGGAGCTGCTGGTGCCGAGCCACTTCGAGCCGATCGAGGGGGCCGCGGAGATCCGGTCGGGGCTGCAGCGCATCCGCGACGCGGTCGCCTACGTGCACGATGCGGTCGTCGACGGCATGAACGCGGGCCGCAGCGTCCACGAGCTGATGCGCGAGATTCAGCTACCCGCGGAGCTGCGGTTGACGGAGGCGCACGGCAAGGTCTCGTGGGTCGTGCGCTCCATCTGGGAAGGCTATGCCGGCTGGTTCCACCTCGCCTCGACCACCGAGCTGTATCCCGTTCCGGCCAGCGACATGTACGCGGAGCTGGCCGAGCTCTCCGGCGGACCGGACGTGCTGGCGCGCCGCGCGGCCGGGCACGTGCGGGCGGGCCGGCCGGTGCAGGCGCTGCACCTCGTGGAGGTCGCCCTCGCCGCGAACGCGGACCACCGCGCAGCGCTCGAAGCGCGGCTCGGCGCGCTGGAGCTGCTGCTCGAGCGCGCCGCCGGCGTGAACTTCTACGAGGTGCGGTGGCTGACCCACCGGATTGCGCTCACGCGGCAGCAGTTGGAGCTTCAATGAGACGGGGCTGCGCCCCGAGCCCCCG
>JAAXGX010000040.1 GCA_012271165.1 Vicinamibacteraceae bacterium
CGTGCGCGCCTTGCGCCGGCTGCGCCTGCGCATCCATCAGACGGGGCTTTGCCCCGAACTCCCGGCGTCCGCTTGCGGGGGGCCTTGCGCCCCGAGAGGTACGGCGCTGACTCCTACCGCTCGGTGGGGTCGCGGCCGTCGAGGGGGGCGCCGGTGCCTGACGAGCCCGCGAAGAGCTTCGTTCCGTCCGGCAGCGTCACGTCCCGGCCGTTCGCCCGCAACCCGCCGTCGAGCGCCTGGTAGCCCTCGATGAGCACCGGGGTCCCCGGTGCCACCGAGTCCTTGCGCCAGCCGCGCCGCACCAGCGCCCCCGGGGGGCCGGCCTCGACCATCCAGCTCTCGACCGTCCCGTCGTCGCCCGTCACGTCGACGTGCATCCAGGCGTGCGGGTTGATCCACTCCATCTTCGTGATCACGCCCTCGAGCCGCACCGGCTTCGTCGCGTCGAACTCCGCCGAGAACGCATGATGCCCCGGCGCCGGCGCAGCCGCCGCCAGCAGCGCCACCCCCACCAGACTCACGATCGTCGTTCGCATTGAGTTGCCTCCTGCCTGCGTGCCTCCTGCCTGCTCCGCGCGCCTTGCATTCATGGTAGCGCGCGGCAGCGTGCAGATCCACGATGCCGCGCGGCCGCGGCTCGGCGGTCGGTGCCGGCCAGCGAGGCGCCGGCGGCCACGATGAGGCGAACACGAGGGGATCACGCTACGGGAACCGACAATAAGATCGAGAACGATGGGACGCACGCGACTGCCGGAGTACGCGGCGGCGGTCCGCGCCGGATGGACCGAGGGCGAGCTGCTGCGGCTGCACCTGCACGAGCTTCCGCGGTCCATATTGGACCTGTCGCGGGAACGCCGAATGGAGTTGCTGGGCGAGCGGCCACCGCTGACCGGAACGCCGTGGGACGCGCTGCTCGCGGCGATGGTCGAGCACCTGTGCGAAATCCACGAACTGCCGGCGCCGGCATGGAGCCAGGAACAGGAGCGCTTCCGCGAAATCGCCTGGATCGTGGGGAAGACGCACGAGGAACGCCTCGTGGCGACCGCCTACGCGCCGGCGGCGTTCATCCGGCACGGGACGCTACCGGACCCGAGAAGCCTGGACGCGAGGGGGGGAGAACGGCATGTCTGGGTCCCTGGATCGCAGCCGCATCATGAAGCTCTTCGGCGAGCTCTCGGAAGAGCTTGAACGAGAGGGCCTCCGGGGCCACGTCTACATCGTCGGCGGGGCGGCGCTGATCGCCGGCTACGGCCGAAAGCGGTCGACGCACGACGTCGATGGAAGAATCGTCTACGAGAAACGGGGCGTCATGGAGGCGGCAAGCCGGCTCGCCGAGAGGCACGACCTGCCGGCCAACTGGCTCAACGAGAACGCAACGCTGTTCATGCCGCACAAGGACGACAGCCAGGCCACGACGGTCTTCAACAGCCCGGCCCTCGTCGTCACCGGAGCGTCGGCAAAGCACCTGCTGGCGATGAAGATCGACGCCGGCAGGGCGGAGGACATCGAGGACATCCAATGGCTCCTCGATGAACTGCGGATCGAGAGCCTCGACGAAGCCATCGAGGTGCATCGGACAACGTACCCGCAGTCGCGACTGCCGACCACGAACCGCAAGCGGCTCGAGGAGGCATTCAGCCGGAGGACGTCATGCCCGGCGGCAGCGACAACGTCGCGCCGACGCCGCGGCTCCTGAAGGGCGAGGCGAAAGCAGCCGACTGCATTTCGTCAGTAGGTCCACTCCTCGTGCGCGAGCGGCGCTTGGTTCAACTCGTCGCGGTGCGCGCGCCAGCGGGGCATGAGGTTGTCCAGCAGCTCGCGAAACCGATCGTTGTGACGCGGCTCGATCAGATGCACCATCTCGTGCACCAGAATGTATTCGAGGCAGGATGCCGGCTTCCTGGCCAGCTCGAGGTTCAGCCAAATCCGGCGGGCGTCGGGATTGCAGGTTCCCCAGCGGGTCTTCATCCGCCGGATGCGGATCTCGGCGACCGGGACGCCAACTCGCGGTTCCCATGCCGCTAGCAGCGCCGGCAACCGTCCACGGAGTCGCCGGCGGTACCAGCGGTACAGCACGGCCTCCCGCGCGTCGCGGCCGGTGCCGGGACGCACCTGCAGCTCGAGCGTCGTCCTGTTGCGGAGGTGCAGCGCCGGCGGACCGTCCTGCTCGACCACCGCGAGACGGTAGCGGCGACCGTCGACGTAGTGGCTCTCCCCGCTCACCATTTCCCGCCGGGACTGGCGATGCTGCCGGCCGAACTCGGCTTGCCGCCGGCGTATCCATCCGAGGCGCGCGATGACGGCCAGCCTCACCGCCTCGTCGTCCACGTACGACGGGGCCGCCACCCGTACTCGACCTTGCGGCGGGTAGACGCCCAGATGGAGGTGCTTGATGTTTTTGCGGACGACCTCGACCCGCATGCCGCGGACGTCGATGCGGCGTCCGTCCACGTCAGTAGTCACGCTGTGCCTTGACGATCTCGAAGATCCTGTCGACCAGGTCCGCGTCGTTGCCGAGCACCGACCCGATGGCGTTGCGCACCTCCCGCTCCTTGATACGGTTGCCGCGCCAGTCGGCCTTCTTGACGCCGCGGATCGCGCGGTCGATCGCTACGGCGGCGTCGGCTCGGGCGTCGACGACGCCGTCGGCTTGTTCTTCGTCGTAGCGGGGGCGCCTCTCGCGCACGGCCGGCGCCCGAGGCGCCGTGAGTGCATCCAGGTTGTCGAACAGCGCCCGCAGTGCGCCGCTGTCGATGCCCGGCGGGTAGGACGAGCGCGTCTCGCGATTGCCGATCCGCTTGGTCAAATCGACGATCTTCGCCAGGTACGCCTGGTAGTCCAGCGCCTCTTGTTTGCGCTGGCGGATCAGGGCGTCGAGCAGCCCGGACATGCGCTCGTAGTACCTGGGGTTGATCGCCATCTCGTCGAGGATGACCCGTCGGACGTTGTTCTCGATGGTCTCGGCTACCGCATCGCGGTTCCCGCGGAGCCCCTCGGGCAGCGATTCGACGGCGGCTTCGCCGCGCTTGACGATGAGTTGCACCAGCGTCAGGTTGTCCAGTTCCGAGAGCTTCTCGCTCTCGCCGGCCCGGACGTAGGTGTCGAGCAGGTGCCGCATGGCCGGCTCGTACAGCTTCATGTCGACGTAGTCGCCGCTCGCCAGCTTGACCTCCTGGCGCACCTGTTCATAATGCTCCACCTCGGCTTTGATGCCCCGCGCCTCCGCGTCCGAGTAGCCGGCCTCGCGCATCTCGTTGGCGAGGTTGGAGTAGGCCCGCAGGAATGCCGCGGCCAGCTTGTACAGAGCCACCCGTTTCGACTCGTTCTCCGCGAGTGCATCGGCGTCGCCACAGAAGTAGCGCAGGTACGCGGCGGTGTCGCGTGGCGGCTCGACCGGCTCGCACAGCGCCGCCACCTTCTCGCGGGCCTCCTCCAACCGCTCGCGGCCCTGGCGCAGGCGGTCCTTCAGCAGGCCCTGCACGTCGGCGGCGTCGTAGCCCTCGAAGGCGCCGCCGGTGTAGTCGTGGATCGACTGCTCCAGCGACCGGAAGAGGTCCTTGTAGTCGATGACGTAGCCGTACTCCTTGTCCTCGCCGTCGAGGCGGTTCACCCGGCATATCGCCTGGAACAGCCCGTGGTCCTGCATCGGCTTGTCGATGTAGAGGTACGTCGCCGGCGGGGCGTCGAAGCCGGTGAGCAGCTTGTCGACGACGATCAGCAGCTTCATGTGGCCGGGTTCGTTCACGAAGCGCTGCTTGACCTCGCGCTCGAACTGCTCCGCCTTGTGCATGGCCGTGTCTTCCGGCTCACCGAAGTGGTTGGCCAGCATCCGGCGGTAGATGGCGTACTGGCGAAGTTTCTCGGTGAGCCCCTCGCCGGTCTCTTCGCCCTTCACGTCGCCGGGCGCCGGACGGTACGACGTGACGATGGCGCACTTGCCCGCGAGGTCCGTCTGCTGGAACATCTCGAACAGGCGGCAGGCGGCGTAAATGCTGCCGGAGACGAGCAGCGCGTTGCCGCGGCCGCTCCGCAGCCGGTCGCGCGTCTCCATGTCGAACAGAATGTCGTTGACGATCGCGGCCAGCCGGTCGCGGGCGCTCAGCACCCGCCGCATCGTCCCCCAGCGCTGCTTGAGTTGCGCCTTCGCCACGTCGGTCAAGCCGCGCGTCTTCAGGTCGAACCACTGGTCGACCTTGGCCGGCGACGCGAGGTGCTGGTCGATGTCGCGCGCCTCGTACCGCAGGTCGAGCACCACGCCGTCGCGCACCGCCTCGTCGTACTTGTAGGTGTGGATGTAGGGGCCGAACGTCTCGATGCTGCGCCGCTTGTCGGCCTTCAGCAGCGGCGTGCCCGTGAACCCGATGAGCATGGCGCCGGGCAGCAGGTCCGTCATGGCCTCGTGCAGCTTGCCCGACTGGGTGCGGTGGCACTCGTCCACGAAGACGAAGATGTCGCCCCTGGCGCGGAACCCGGGCGGCAGGCTCTCCCGCACCTCGTCGACGTAGGCGTCGACGTCCCTGGCCGTCGTCTCGTCCGAGGCGCCGAACTTGTGGATGAGCGACGCCATCAGCCACTCCGTCCCCTCGTGGAGCACGCGCACCAGGTCTGCGCCGCTCGCCGTGCGGTGGATCTGCTCGCTGACGCCCAGGAACACCTGCTCGATCTGCTCGTCGAGCTCGGTGCGGTCGGTGATGATGAGCACCCGGCTATCCGGCACGTTCTCGCGGATCCACCGGGCCAGCCACACCATGGTCAAGCTCTTGCCGCTGCCCTGGGTGTGCCAGATGATCCCGCCTTCCCGCCGCCTCACGTGCGCCTGCGCCGCTCGCACCCCGAAGTACTGGTTGTGCCGGCACGTCTTCCTGACGCCCGCGTCGAAGACGACGAAGTCGTGGACGATCCCGAGCAGCCGCTCCTTGCGGCAGACCTGGGCGAGCTCCCGCAGCAGCGGGTTGTCGCCTGCGGCGGGGAGCGTGTCGGCCTCCTTCCACCGGAGCCACTGCTTCTCCGGCGTCTCGATCACGCCGTAGCGCAGCCCCTCGGTCTCGTTGCCGGCCATGAGGAGCTGCACGGTGGCGTAGAACGAGCGGATGAATTCGGGTTTCTGGCTGTCGAGGTTCTGGCGGATGCCTTCCGCCACCGAGACCGTCGAGCGCTTCAACTCCAGGACGCCGAGGGCGAGGCCGTTGACGTAGAGGACGAGGTCGGGCCGCCGGGGATTCGGTCCCGCGACCGTCACTTCCTCGGCGACAGCAAAGTCGTTGTCGAGGGGGCGCTCCCAGTCGGTCAGCCTCACGGTGACCGTCTGCTCGCCGGCTTCCGGCCGCACCTTCACGCCGTAGCGCAGCAGGTCGTAGACCGCGCGGTTGGCGTCGTAGAGCGTCCGGTTGCCGCCGCCGGCCGCCGCCTTCTGCAGCTCATGCATCGCCCTGGTAATGAGCCGTTCGTCGTAGTCCCGCCGCCCGAGCCAGCCGGTCAGGACGGTCTCGTTGACGTTGGCGTTCCCTGCGCGGTCGCGCCAGTCGCCGAGATGGGCGTAGCCGAGGGCGTCGCGGAAGAACGCAACGACGCGCCGCTGCGTCTGGATCTCCCGCTCGCCGACCGGGCTCACGACCCGCCCCCGTCGATGGCGGTCGGAACCGGATAGTCGGCTGGAAAGCGGAAAACTGCCCAGAAGCCCGCGCGTTTGAAGCCCAGATCCGGCGTGGGAACGCCCGCTTGACGGCAATCGGCGAGGATGAGGTCGATGCCGCGCCCCCAAGCCTCGACCAAGCCCGCGCGGAAGAACGCATGCGCCACGTCGGGGTTGAACGGCTTCGACTCGTGCTTCTCGAGCAGGTCTTCGGCCTTCCAGTCCGGCGGAAGCTGGCCCGGGTTCCAGATCATGAGCTTGTCGTCGTAGACGCTGATCTGAATGGTCGCCCCAGCCCCGTAGTCCTTGTGGACCAAGGCGTTGAGCACCGCTTCGCGGAGCGCGCTTCTCGGGACCGGGAAGGACTCCACCCGCCGAATGCCCTCGTACCGGATGCCCGCCCGCAGGTACTTGGTCGACAGCAGATCGATCGTCCGGGCGACCTGCGTGAACAGGTCGCCGTGAATCTCGTCGTGATAGAGCAGATCGACGTTGTCGCGAAAGAAGCCGATCTTCACGTACGCACCCGTGAAGAAAACCTCCGGGTCGGGGTGAAACAGCAGCAGCGCGGCCCGCTTCAGGTGCGACCTCTCCCGCAGGTGCAGCCAGTCGACCAGGGCCGGCGTCGGTTCGGCCAGCAGCGCGCCATCCAGCCGCCCGCTCCGCCGGGCCTCTTCCCGAAACCGGTCGACCGCCGCCTCCGACAGGTCCTCCAGGCGTGCGTGCGGCACCGGGACGCCGTCCCAGTGCAATCCCTGCTTGCGCTGGAGAAACCGGGGCAGCGCCGCGCCCTCAAGCTCCTGCCGCGTACTGCCGCTACGGTAGTGGTGCTCAACGTTCTGGCTCTCGCTCATGCCCGCGGCTGCCTGTTCCGTCACCCCGACAGGGGTTCATTCGCCCGCCCGCGTCGGCTCCGAAGTCGCCAACGAGGTCCTGCCGGTCTCCGTCAGTCGGTACTTCTGCAGTCGGCTGCGTGGCTTGTCCGGCACCGTGTATTCGATCAGCCGGTCGGCCACGAGCCGCCGGACCACCTCGTGGAGCTGGCCGGACGCCTGCTTCTGACCCAACCGGTCGGACAGCTCCGCCTTCGACAGGGGTCCGCCGACCAACGCCCCGAGCACTCTCGTCCTCAGCGACTCTAGCTGTGAAGTCGGCTGGGCCGACTCTAGCCGTTCAGCCGACTCTAGCTGCCCCAACTCTAGCTGCGACTCGGCGTTTTCCCTTGTTCTGCGCCGCACATCGTTCTTGTCGGTGAACACGACCGGCTGCCCGGCCGGCGCCGCACGCTGTATTCTGGTCACGAAGTTCCCGGAAGCCTCGAACTCCGGTTCGCGAAGGCCCGCGCCGACGCAACGCTCGATCATGTCGAGGGTTCCCGTCCCCATCTGTTCGATGTACTTGGCCAGGTACATCGCTCGTGCCAGCAACGGGTTGCCCGGCACCGACTCGTGGGGGGCCCGCAGCTTGTCGAGGGTCAGCGGCGGCGGCAGCGCGCCGGGGTTCCAGACCTCCAGGCGGTCGGCGAACAGCATGACCTGAACGCTGGCGTCGCTGGTGTAGTCGCGGTGTGCCACCGCGTTGACGATCGCCTCGGTCACGACCTCCTTCGGGATCTCGTAGGCCACAGGCGCCTGAACGCTCTCCGCCCGGGTGCCGACCGACCGCGCGATCTTGCTGAGCACGAAGTCCACCGCGTGGTCGACCAGATCGAACACCGTGCCCTGGTACACCTGGTGGGAAGGGATCGGCTTGCCGACCCGCGTTCCGTGGAAGTGGGCGCACTTGACCTCCGACGAGATCAGGAACCGTTGCGGCCGCTTCCCGAACAGCAGCACCGCGGCATTCGTCAGCCGGCCCCGGTTCAGGAGGTTCAGGTGCTCGAGCAGCGCTTCGGACGGCGCGTCGTCCGCCAGCGGGAACTGCCTGGCCCCGCGTGCCCTGCCGATGAACCACGTCATGGGATCGCGGTCGAGGTCGTCGAGCGTCGCGTCCGTGCACGGCGCTGCGTCGAACGGCCCCCAGCGCAGCAACTCCTGGCGTTCGAGGTACTCCACCAGCGCCGCGTAGAGCCCGGCAACCAGATCAGCCGGCGTGTTGAATCGCTTTCTCACCAGATCGGCCTGCGCGCGGTCGATCAGCGCCTGCATCTTCGGATGCCGGTCGTCGCCGTGGGTATCCTTCACGAAGATCAAGCGGTGCTTCCCGGCCGTACCGGCCTGATCGAACTCCCGCTCCGTCGGCGAGACTCCGTGCGCATCTTCCGACCCGTAGTCGCGGCCGAACAGCCCGACGTAGACATCGCACCGCTCCACCTCGTCGGGGTAGAGCGCGTCGGGCCGCCGGTCCATCGCCGGGACGTCCTCGAACAGGAACGCCTCGAAGAACCGCCGCATCAGCGGGTCGGCGCGCAGGTAGTCGCGCAACGCCGCCCGCTCGTCCGCGAATTCGCGCTGTACGCTGCTCACGAAGATGCGAAGGGGCGTCATGGCGCCGCCGTCGCGTCCGCCTGTTCAGGCTTGACCAGCCGCACCCGGCCAGTGAGGAGCTGTTGCATCATGCCTTGCTTGATAGCCCGGGTCTTGTCGAGACGTCGCTCGAGGGCGGCGATCTCAGCATCCATTTCGGAGAGAACGCCAGCGATTGCGCGTTGCTCGCAAATGCCTGGCAAACGAATCTCAAGATTCCGAAGCACGCTCCAGTCTGCTCGCGGCATGTGAGTACCGTACGAGACGCTCGCTAGGTCGACGAACCGATCGCTTTGGACGATAACGTACAGAAATCGACCATCTAATCGCTCCGAATCTGGCCTCAGGGGCCAGATTTCTGTTGTGCAAATGCCATCGCAATCCGCTCGCCAGTACTTGCGAAGGTAGGGGCGAAGGCGACCAAATAGTACGTCTCCAGCCAGGAATACGTACTTGAGTGATATCGATTGTCGCGCCGTTGAGCGACCAATCAGCCGTCCGGCAGTCTGTCCTATGTGATCGAGTTCCACGCACGGTGTGGCCGGAGGGACGGTTGATGGTAGGACCTTATGGTCGCGAATTGCCGCAACGTTTCCGAGCACTACTGGGTCCCATGTTCCACCAAACCCTGGCAGGCGGGTGTTGCCGGTGAGAAGCTGCTGCATGGCGGCTTGCTTGACGGCCCGTTTCTTGACGATCAGCGCCTCCAACGCTTGGAGTAGGCCATCGATATCGGACAACGTTTCAGCGACTTCGTGCTGTTCGGGCAATGGAGGGAATGCGACTTGGAGTTCCTCCAGAATCCGCGTGTTTAGCGAGGCCATTGTTTGGCCGACGGCGACCTCGCGAATTCGTCGCCTGAAATGCTCCGAATGAAGATAGTAGCTGAGATAAGCAGGAAGAATCGATTTACTGTATACTCTGACCCGAAGCAAACGGCCCGAAAACAACCATCCTTCTTCGGCTTTGCGAACAAGAGCGTTACGATCCACGGCACCGACTCGACTGAATACAATGTCGCCAGCGCGAAGACTATACCGCTTGAGTCGTAGGCGATCGCTGTCCGAAACCAGAGGTAGGTTGCGGTGCAGAATGCCGCGTTCGCTCAAGTGTTCAACAGTGACTATGGGTGTTCCGGACTCCACATAATCGCGTTCATGCAGGTTCGATCCGAACGGTCCAGTCTTGACTTCAGCAATCGCGGATATCGTCTCGATGCTCCATGTCTCGGATGCGATTTCGGCGTCAGTTCGGTCGCTGGTGTGGGGCACGTCGGGTCGGCTCCATTCCGATCGTGGTTGTGGACGGTTTCGGCGATGACCTTCACCTGGACTCGCGTCGATCTCACGGGAACGCGGCTGGCGGTGCTGTCGTCGAGATTGCCATCCGCTGAAGATGTCTGTGGACCTTCATGGTGTAACCTTCAAGATTGCGTTGGAGGTCCGGTAGCGATTCTGCGTACCGTACATGAAATCCCGTCACATGGGACACGAGCTGCTGCGCCACGCTCTGAGCGTCTTCGTCCACGGCGCCATGGATGCTGGCGAGCCACTTGTCGTCCACTACCAAGGTCGTTATCTCGTCCTCCGTCAGGGTCTCGTAACGGCCAAGTACTCGGGCGTTGAGCGCGGCTTGGGCGGTCTTGACTGCCCGTTCGGCGGCTGTCTTGGCGTCCATCAACGCAAGGCAGCGGAGAAGCGGCTCCGTTTCGTCGTGACTGTCCGGATCAGCTTCCATTTCCAGGACGCATGCCGTGACACCGGCTTTCGTGACCCGGCCCTTGTCGTTGACAGCGACCGCCAGGGGGGCCTCGTCCCCGTCGGCGTTTGACGTCTGGTCTTCGATGAATTCCTCAAGCGCCTGGGCTGCGGCGTCGAGGGTCGCTCGCAGGGTGTCCACCTCGGCCTGCTCGGCGGCGAACCAGCGGGCGACGATGAGCGGTGGCGGAACGAGGTCCATCTTGTAGCGGCTGCGCTGGACGGTGAGATCGGGCGTTTCCTTGATCTGCCGGTGCTTGTCCTCGATCGTCGCGCGGGGTTTGGCGGCGTCGACCCAGCCATCGGAGACGACGAGGTGCACGTCGTCCTGCATCACGTCGTCCCAGTAGTCCATGAGTCGCTGGTACGCGTCGTAGGGACTGACCAGCGGCAGGTCGGCGAAGCAGGTGAGGAGAGTCTCGGACAGCACGTCGATGACCTCGCCGGGGACGGCACCGGGGGCGAGATCGCGAAGGATCGGCCGGTGCACGTCGCGCCAGATGCCGAAGACCTCCGTGACTTGTTGCCGGTATTCTTCGACCTCGGGGTGACCGTCGATGGCGGCGTCGATGCCTGACTGGTCAACGCGCAGCCGGCTATAGCCGTCGCGGTCGGCGCTCTCGAAGAGGGTCGCGCGCAGCGACGGGAAGACGTCCCACCACTTGCCGAGCGCGTCGAGGTCGCGGTCGGGGATGCCCCCGTTGAGGTGGGCGTTGAGGTCGTGCAGGTCCTCCGGCTCGCTGGCGTCGACGTAGCGGGGGATATTCAGGTTGTAGTTGTTGGCGGGGTCGGCGATCTCCGACACCGGCACCATGCGAGCGTAGCGCGGCACGTCGGTCTGGCTGTTGAACACGTCGACGATGCGGTGGATGTCCTGGGCGCGCAGGCGGTTCTTGTTGCCGTCCTTGCGGAAGCCGCGGCTGGCGTCGACCATGAAGATGCCGGTGCGGGCGTGGGCGTTCTCCTTGTCGATGACGACGATGCAGGCGGGGATGCTGGTGCCGTAGAACAGGTTCGGGGGCAGGCCGATGATGCCCTTGACGAGGCCGCGCCGAACGAGACTTCGCCGTATGTCGGCCTCGCGGTTGCTGCGGAAGAGCACGCCGTGAGGCAGGATGATGGCGCCCTTGCCGCGGCTCTTGAGCGATGCGATCAGGTGCAGGAGGAAGGCGTAGTCGCCGTTCCTGGCGGGCGGGACGCCGTGCTCGAAGCGGCCGAACTCGTCGTGGGCGGGGTCGAGGCCGTTGGACCAAGCCTTGGCCGAGAAGGGCGGGTTGGCGACCGCGAAGTCGAACGTCTTGAGGCCGCCGTCCGGGTTCTTGAAGTGGGGCGCGGCGAGCGTGTTCCCGCGGTGCAGCTCCGCCGTCTCGTGCCCGTGCAGGATCATGTTCATGCGCGCCAGCGCCCAGGTAACGTTGTCCATCTCCTGGCCGTAAACGGTAATACCGCGCGGGGCCTGATCGGCGGCCTTGAGCAGCAGCGAGCCCGACCCGCACGTGGGGTCGTAGATGGTCTGGTCCTGGCGCGTGCCGGGACCGATGCCGACCACCTGCGCGATGACGCGGGACACCTCGGCGGGCGTGTAGAACTGCCCCTTGGCCTTGCCTGACTCGGTGGCGAAGTGCCGCATCAGGTACTCGTACGCGTCGCCGAGCAGGTCGTCGCCCCCCGCCCGGTTGGCCCGGAAGTCGAGTCCCTCGAAGATGGCGACCAGCTTCGAGAGCCGGTCCTGCATCTCCTTGCCCGAGCCTAGCCTGCTGTCGTCGTCGAAGTCGGCCTGGTCGATGACGCCCTGGAGGTCGTTGGCCTCGGCGAACTTGCGAATGATGATGTTGATCCGCTCGCCGATGTCCTTGGCGCCCTTCAGCGCGGCGATGTCGGCGAAGCCGCCGCCCGCGGGTACGACGATGAGCGCGTCGGGGCGGCCGGCGTGCCGGTCCGAGACGTACTTCATGAAGAGCAGCGTCAGGACGTAGTCCTTGTACTGGGAGGCGTCCATGCCGCCGCGCAACTCGTCGCAGCTCCGCCAGAGCGAGGAGTAGAGTTGGGACTTTTTCAGGGCCATCTGGCTACCCGCACGCCGCGCCCGGCGACGCGGCCTCGAACCGCTGCGCCACCTCCAGACCGGCGCGCGTGGCGCGCGCCACGTACATCGGCATCGTCGTGTAGCCGTCCGACCCCAGCGTCAGCGTGCCGGTAGCCGTTTCCAGTTGGAGGCCCGCGAGCGCCGCCCGCACCGGGCCCGCCGCCGTGGCGCCGGCCTGCTCCATGGCCCGCGCCAGGGCGTGGACGGCCGCATGGTGCGAGAAGGCGACGTGCGTGACCAGGTCGTCCCCGGCGTGCCGGCGGGCGCGCGCCACGAAGTCGCGGACGCCGGGCCGGTCCTCGCTCGCGACGAAGGGCACCGACGTCCAGGCCTCGACGCCGTCCGGGAGCTGCGACGCCTGCCACTCGCTGAACTCCAGGAAGTGCCAGGCGAAGTCGGACGCGACGCCGAGCGAGTCGGCCTGCGTGACCACGTTGACGGCGTACGGCCGCGGGATGGAGATCCAGAAGTTCTGCGCGTCGAGGTCGTGGGCCCACTGCACGAGCCCGGTGTATTCACCCGGGCTGTTGCCGCTGACCGGCGTCGTCACCAGCGCGGCGCCGGTCGAGCCGGCCTGCACGTGCCGGTAGAACTGGTTCGACACGGTCCGTTGCGAGGGCGCCCAGTCGGAGATCTGGAACGTGCGCTCGCGGGCCTCCGGGCCGCGGTGCTCGAGCAGCGTGGTGATCGCCTGGAGCGTCGTCGAGCCGACGTGCGCCACTCGCCCGCAGTACGTGCCCGGGGTCTGCATCGCATGCGCCACCGGGACATCGAGGCCCTCGCGCCGGAGGGTGCGGTCCATGTACGGCGGCATGGCCATGACGAAACCGCTCACGAGCGCCTCGACGCCCTCGCCACGAATGAGCTCCATCGCCGCCGCGGCGCCCGGCGCGGGGCTGCCCTCGTCATCGGCCACGAGCAGCTCGACCTGCCGCCCGAGAATCCCTCCGGCCGCGTTGAGCTCCGCGACCGCCAGCTCCAGACCGAGCCGCATCTGCCGGTCGTACGGCTGAATCAGCTCGTCCTGTCCCTGCCGGTCCCGGTGGGAGATGAGCGCGCCGATGCGCAGGGGCCGGGACTGGAGGATCGCGGGGAATCCGGGCGCGGCGGCTGCTGCACCCAGTCCGGCGCCCACCGCGCTCACGGCGGCGAACAGCTCTCGACGGCCGATCCTCATCGTGTTCTCCTTCGTGCCCACGATACACCGGCGTGGCAACCGGCCACCGGCACCGGCAGCCCGACTCCGGCCCCGGACGCGTCGGTGTCGGAGGGTCGTAGTCGGCATCGTGCCGGTCGCCCGAGTTCGGACTCCGCTTGTGCACATAGCATATGTGCTATATGGTGATTTGTGGCGCGCTGGTCCGTCGAGACCCTGAACGACACCGTCGACAGAGAGATCGGCGCGCTGCCAGCGGATATGCGCGCCCGATTCGTGCGCATCAGCGAACTGATCGCGGCGGTTGGACTCGAACGCGTCCGCGAACCGTATGTCAAGCACCTGCAGGGTCCGCTCTGGGAAATGCGCATGACAGGTCGCGACGGCACGTCTCGTGCAGTCTACGTCACTGTCCGTGACCGACGTGTGATCGTGGTGCGGGTGTTCATCAAGAAGACGCGCAAGACGCCCCGCAGTGAAGTTCGGCTGGCCCTGCAACGGGCGCGGGAGGTGCTCCAGTGAGCAAGGTGCGCGACCTGCATCGGAAGTGGAGCCGGAAACCTGACTACCGCAGGGCTTATGACGATCTCGATTTCGAGTTTGCGTTGGCGCGTTCGCTGATCGAGGCCCGCGTCGGCGCCGGGCTCACCCAGGCGCAATTGGCAGAACGCATGGAGACGACCCAGTCCGTCGTCGCTCGACTCGAGAGCGGGCGCGGGCATCCTTCCACCAGGACGCTGGAGACGTTCGCCAGGAGCACCGGCACGCGTCTCCGAATCGCCCTCGAGCCCCTCGTGCGCTTCGATGAGTCCCGCATCGACGAGCTTGTGGATGAGTTGAGGAAGAGGCTTCCGAGCGACAGACTCCAGCAACTGGCGAACAGTTTTTCCTATCCCAAGGGCGAAGAGACCTTGAAGGAGAGAAGTGCCGACTTTCGGAAGCAGAGGCATCTCACCCGCCAGCAAGCGTACGAACTCGTAGCATGGAAGTCCGATAGACAAAAGACGAACTTTCTGAACGGCAATACGGACGCCAGCGTCAGGCAGGTGACCGCGCGTGCCGCCAGGTGCGCAGATGACACGCATGAATCTCCGGAAACAGCCGCGGAGATCCTGAACGAACTGGCCGGCGTGAGCTACCCGACTGCATCCGTATTCCTGGCTGCCTGGAACGAGGGCGCGTTCGGGATCATCGATGCACGCACGTGGCGTGCGCTGAACACGCTGACCAACCTGCCGGCGTTCGACCGGGGCAAGCGTACGCTGTTCAGGCGGGAAGAGTTTCGGCTCTATACCCGCCTGCTCAGGCGCTGGAGCGCCAGGGAACAGGGAACCTCGCCTCGACTGATCGACAAGGCCCTCTGGCAATATGACAAGGGGCTTGGGCGGCCGCTCCAGGAGGCCGTCACGCAGAAACCGCGGCGGGACGCTCGCGAATAGCGCCGCGGCGCAGCGCGCGCGGCTCCGGCCGGGCGGCGGATCGGCGGCTCAGTAGTCGTCCGCGGCCAGCGAGGCGCGGATGATCTCGCGGTCGTTGCGGTGCACGATGTGGCGGTTGGCGTAGGCCGGGTGCGACCAGTTGACGGTGCGGACCCAGGCCCGCGAGCGGCCGACCTCGCTCGTCGGCTCGATCAGGTGCGTGCGGTCGATCTCGACGTACCCCGTCGGCGTGAAGCGCGCGATGATGAGGTCGCCCTCGCCGTTGTTGACGAAGTAGCGGTCGCCGTGCCGCACCAGGAACGCCGTGCCCCAGCGCTCCTGCGGCGTCATGTCGCCCGTGTCCCACAGCCGCGCCCCGGTGGCGGCGTCGAGACCGCGCAGCTCGCCGTAGCTGCCGACGCCGTAGATGTGGTCGCCGACGATGACCGGCGGGCTCATGACCGCGTGCAGGCCGTCCGTCTGGTGCGGCAGCTCGCTGCGGCTGGCGCCCCGCCACAGCTCGGTGGCGGCCGGGCGGTCGGGGTTGAGCCGCATCATGAGCGAGCCGTTGTAGAACTGGCTGACGAACAGGTAGTTGTCGCCCCGGACCGGCGTCACGATCGACATGCCCATGCCGACCTCCCACGCCTGGTCCCAGTAGACGGCGCCCGTCTCCGGATCGAGCGACGCCAGCGCCGCGGGGTGCCAGATGATGAGCTGCCGCGCGCCGCCCGCCTCGTAGATGATCGGCTGCGCGTAGCCCATCTCGCCGACGACCTCCACCGCGCGCCAGATCTCTTCGCCGGTGTGCTTGTCGAACGCCACGACCAGCGCGTCGGGCTCGCCGCCGACCAGCGCGATCAGCCGCTCGCCGTCGACGAGCGGGGCACTCGTGATGCCCCAGGTCGGCACGCTCGTGTCGTACTCCGCGACGTAATCCCTGGCCCAGACGACCGCGCCGGACGCGGCGTCCAGGCACCACAGCCGGCCGGTGGCGCCGACGGCGTAGACGCGGTCCCCGTCCACCGTCGGGGTCGCCCGCGGGCCGATCGCGTAGCGCGCCATCAGGCCCTGGTAGGACGTGTCCCACTCGTGGGTCCAGAGCACGGCGCCGGTCTCCTCGTCGAGCGCCACCACCCGCTCCGTGCCGTCCAGCGTGCGGGAGTCGGGGTCCTGGCGCCAGTCGAGGACGAACACGCGGCCGTCCGCGACCGCGGGGCCCGCGTACCCGGATCCGAGCGGCGTCCGCCAGGCCACCTGCAGGCCGCCGTCCGGAAACTGCTCGACGATGCCGTCCTCGTGCCAGACGCCCAGGCGCCCGGCGCCGCGCCACTGGGGCCAGTCCTCGGCCGCGGCGAGCCCGTGCCCGCCGCCGGCCAGCACGACGGTGAGCGCGATCGCTTGCAGGCGCGGGGCTGGCATCGTCGTCTCCGATCCCGGGGCCCGTCAGTAGTCCGCCGCCGCGAGCGACGCGCGGACGAGCTCCCGGTCGTTGCGCTGGAAGATGTGCCGGTTGGCGTACGCGGGGTGCGACCAGTTGACGATGCGCGTCCACTGCGCGCGCGTGTGGCCGCCGGTGGAGGTCGGCTCGATGAGCTTCGTCCGGTCGAGTTCGACGTAGCCCTCCGGCGTGAAGCGGGCGATGATGAGGTCGCCCTGCTCGTTGTTGACGAAGTAGCGATCGCCGTGCCGCACCATGAACGCGGTGCCCCAGCGGTTCTGCACCGTCATCTCGCCGCTCGTCCAGAGCCGCTCCCCGCTGCGGGCGCTCAGGCCGCGCAGCTCGCCGTAGCTGTCGACGCCGTAGATGTAGTCGCCCTCGACGATGGGGGTGGTGATCAGGGCGTGCAGGCCCTCGGTGTCGTCCGGGAGCTCGCTGCGGCTGGCGCCCGCCCACAGCCGGGTCGCGGCGGGGCGGTCGGTGTGCAGGCGCATCATCAGCGAGCCCAGGTAGAACTGGCTGACGAACAGGTGGTTGCCGTCCCTGACCGGCGTTGCGACGCTCAGCCCCGAGCGGACCTCCCACGGCTCGTTCCAGTAGACCTCGCCGGTGACCGGGTCGAGCGACGTCAGCGCGCCCGTGTGCCAGATGATGAGCTGTCGCGCCCCGCCGGCCTCGTAGATGATCGGCTGGCCGTAGCCCATCTCGCCGGCCACCTCGACGGCGCGCCAGATCTCGCGGCCGGTGTGCTTGTCGAAGGCGACCACGAGCGCGTCGGGCTCGCCGCCCACGAGGGCGACGAGGCGCTCGCCGTCGACCAGGGGCGCGCTGGCGACGCCCCACGTTGGCACGCTGGTGTCGTACTCGGCGACGTAGTCCCGCTCCCAGATCACGGCGCCCGTCGCCACGTCCAGGCACCACAGCCGGCCGGTGGCGCCCACGACGTAGACGCGGTCGTCGTCCACGGTCGGCGTCGCGCGCGGGCCGATGGCGTAGGTCACCATCAGCATGCGGTACGACGTCTCCCACTCGTGGGTCCACTGCACGTCGCCCGTCCGCTCGTCGAGCGCCAGCAGTCGCTCCGTGCCGTCCAGCGTGCGCGATTCCGGATCCTCCCGCCAGTCCAGCACGAAGACCCGCCCGTCGGCCACCGCGGGCCCGGCGTAGCCGGCGCCGACGGGGGCCCGCCAGGCCACCTGCAGGCCGCCGGCCGGGAACCGGTCGACGATGCCCGTCTCGTGCCAGACGCCCAGGCGGCCGGCGCCGCGCCACTGCGTCCAGTCTTCGGCCTGCAGGGGGGCGCTGCCGATGAGTCCGGCGGCCACGAGCGCAACGACCGCGGCCGGAAGGCGGCTGCCTCGGGACAAAAGCGACATAATGGGGGGGAGTATACTCGCAACCCGACCGCGGGCTCCGGGGAGTCCGCCACGGCGCGACTTCCTGACGGAGGCACCGTCCATGAGCTTCTGCGATCACTGCGAAGGCCAACGGTTCGATCGGGCGCAGGTCCTGCGGCTGCTGCGCGCGACGCGCCGGCGCCTGCGGGCCGAGGCGCCCGCGTGCAGCGCCGACGACGCGCTGGCGCTGGCGATCCAGGCCGTGCGCACGCTGGAGATTCCGCACCTCGAGCCGGTGGAGGACTACCTCGAGACGGACGTCGTGCACTGACCTGCCGGGCGGGCCGGGCCCCTCGCGCCCTCAAGCGGCCGGGTAGCGCAAACCGGTCAGCGTCTCGCTGAGCTGCCAGAGCCGGGCGGCGGTGGCCGGGTCCGTGGCGTACGGCGCCGGCTGCCGTTCGCGGCAGTCGGCGAAGTAGCGGCCGGACAGGCCCTCGACGGCGGGTGAGGCCGCGAGGTGGATCGGTGTCTCCGCTCCCCGCTCCGTCGGCTTCATGAACAGGCCGGCCAGCCGCCACAGCAGGTCGGTCGCGAATCCCTGCCCGCCGCCCAGGTTGCTGCGGATCGCGCCCGGATGCAGGCTGTTCGCCGTCACGCCGCTGCCCTCGAGCCGCCGCGCGAGCTCGAGAGTCCACAGGATGTTCGCCGTCTTGGACTGGCCGTACGCGCGCAGCGCGCGGTAGTCCCGCTCGTTGTGCAGGTCGTCGAGGTCGACGGCGCCCCAGCGGTGGGCGGCCGAGGCCACGTTCACGATGCGGGCCCCGCGCCCGAGCAGCGGCAGCAGCAGGCCGGTCAGCAGGAACGGGCTCAGATGGTTGACGGCGAAGGTCGTCTCGTAGCCGTCCGCGGTGAGCGTGCGCCGCCGGGCGACCACCGCCGCGTTGTTCACCAGCACGTCGAGCCGCGGCGCCTCCCGGCGGACGTCGGCGGCCAGTTGCCGCACGGCGTCCAGGCTGGCGAAGTCCGTCCGGAACATGCGCGCCTCGGCGGCGCCGGCCGCGCGCACCGCCGCCAGCGCCTCGTCGCACCGCGCCGGCGTCCGGCCCGTCAGCAGCAGGCTCGCGCCGCGCCGCGCCAGCCCGAGAGCCGTGGCGCGGCCGATGCCCGAGCTCGCCCCCGTGATCAGAATCCGCCTGCCGCGCAGCGAGTCCACTGCAGTCCCTCCCGCCATCGAAAACTGTTGCGTGAACGGTCAGCCCCCGATACCTTAAGTACGAGCGTGAGGTGCGCGCAACAGCGACCCGCTGAAAGTGGGGTATCCATGCAGAATCGATTCCGAGTCGCCGCCGGTCTGCTGGCCGCCGCCGTGCTGGCGACGTGGCTCGCGCCGCCGCCGGCCGGCGCGCAGGACTGGGCCCCGGCGCGGCTCGCGGACGGCCAGCCGGACATCCAGGGCATGTGGAACAACGCCGATGCGAACCACACGCCCCTGGAGCTGCCCGACGAGCTGGCGGGCCGCGACAGCTTCACGGCCGAGGAGCTGCGCGAGCTCGCCCAGGCGCGCTTCGACGCCACCATCAAGGCCAACGAGACGCTCCGGGAAGGCGACCCCGGCTTCTACGCGCTGTACTGGTTCGACTGGTTCTGGCAGGAGCCGGAGGGCGGCGACTGGCCGGCGCTGATTACCGATCCGCCGAGCGGCAAGATGCCCGGCATGACGGAGCTCGGTCGCGCACGCGCAGCGTACATCCGCGAGCATCTGCACGATACCTACGCCAACATGGAGGGCGGCGACCGCTGCATCTCCCGCGGCGTGCTCGGGATGATGATGCCGACGGCGTACAACAACGGCACGCTGATCCTCCAGACGCCCGGCTACGTCGTCATGCACAGCGAGATGATCCACAACGCGCGGATCGTCCCGATCGACGGCGGACCGCACGTCGCCGGCGACATCGGCCTGTGGGAAGGCGATCCCCGCGGCCGCTGGGAAGGGAATACGCTGGTCGTCGAGTCGACCAACTTCAAGGAGGTCGAGAACCTGCGGGCGCCGAAGGGGCGCGCGCGGCAGTCTCCGTCGCGCCGCATCGTGGAGCGCTTCACCCCAGTGGGACCGGACACGCTGCGCTACTCGATCACCGTCGACGATCCGGAGACCTGGACCGCGCCGTGGACCGTCACCTTCCCGTGGCGCCGCGACAGCGGCTACCAGCAGTACGAGTATGCCTGCCACGAGGGCAACTACGCGGTGCCGAACTCGCTGAGCGGCGCGCGCGCGGAGGAACGCGAGGCCGCCGCCGCCGGCGGCTCGCACTAGGGGAGTCTGACGGGGCTCTTAACCCGCACCCCCGGCGGTCCGCTTGTGGGGACCCGGGGGTTCGGGGCGCAGCGCCGTCTGATGGCAGCGCCGGCGCAGCCGGCGCAAGGCGCGCACAGCGCGCCTCGGCGGGAGTGGCGCGGGGCTATGGGGTCCCTGCAAACGGACGCCGGGGGTTCGGGGCGCAGCCCCGTCCAAGGAGGTTTCGAGATGAATCAGCAAGCTCGCGTGTCGTCGAGGATGCTGGCGGCCGCCGCCGCGGTCGCCGTGCTGCTGCCTGCGGCCGTTGCGGCCCAGGACACCGCGCTGCCCCGGACGTCGTGGGGCGCGCCCGACCTGCAGGGGGTGTGGGACTTCCGCACCCTGACGCCCTTCGAGCGGCCGTCCGACCTGGAGGACAAGGCCGTCTACACGGACGAGGAGGTCGCCGAGTTCGAGACGCAGCGGCTGGCGGAGCTGGCCGCGCTCGACGACGCCGAGCCGGCCGACGTCGTCGGCAACTACAACCAGTTCTGGTTCGACCGGGGGACGACCGTGGTCGAGACCAACCGCACGTCGCTGGTGGTCGACCCGCCCGACGGGCGCGTGCCGCCGCTGACCCGCGCCGCCGAGAGGCGGCAGGCGGCGCTAGCGGCGGAGCGGGCCGGCGTGTCGCGCCACGTGCCGACGCCGGGCGGCTTCGTCGAGGACCTCGGCGGCGGCATGTTCGCGGTGCGCTGCATCCTGGGCTTCAACTCGGGGCCGCCGATCACGCCCGCCGGCTACAACCAGAACGTGCAGGTGTTCCAGACCGAGGACACCGTGGTGCTGCTCAACGAGATGGTGCACAGCGCGCGGGTCGTGCCGCTGGATGGTCGTGACCACATTGAGGCGGGCATCCGCCAGTGGATGGGCGACTCGCGCGGCTACTGGGACGGCGACACGCTGGTGGTGGAGACCACCAACTTCCTGCGCGAGACCAGCTTCCGGGGCGGTCTGTCGGACGCCAACCTGCACCTGACGGAGCGCTTCACGCGCGTGTCGCCGGGCACGCTGATGTACGAGGTGACGGTGAACGATCCGACGGCCTGGACACGGCCGTGGACCTACCAGATCCCGATGCAGCGGAGCGACCAGCCGATGTACGAGTACGCCTGCCACGAGGGCAACTACGGGCTGTACAACATCCTGGCCGGCGCCCGCGAGCAGGAGCAGGAGGAGGAGGCCGCGCTGATCGCCGCCGGCCTGCGCTAGCGAACCCCGTCGGGCGGCCGTCCGCGCGGGCGGCCGTCCGGCGCGGATTGACGCCGCCCGACACGCCCGTCATGCTCCGGCAGTCCGTGGTGAACCCGCCGCCGTCCGTCGTGCGATCCGGCGCGCTTGCGAGCGCGGTCGCCTGCGCCGCGCTGGCCGGGTTGCTCGCCGCGGGCGGCTGCGGTGGCAGCGGGGGCGAGCCGGCGCCCCCCGCCGCGAGCCCCCCGCCGGCCGTGCCCGCGGCGCAGCTCGCCAATCCGGCCACCCGGGCCGACGGGGCCGACGCGGTCCACCACGAGCGCTTCCAGCGGCTCGCCCCCGAGGCGTTGCGGCTGATGATCGCCGCCGCGCAGCGCGCGCTCCCGATCGGCTCGCTGCAGGAGCGCATCGACGACGCGCGGCAGCTCGCCACCCGGGACGTGGCCGCGGCGGCCGACCGCCTGGAAGAGGTCGTCGCCGACCTCGAGGCGCTGCTTGCCGACGGCGGCTGACGCCGCGCCGTGCCGCCAGCTTCTTGCATGCAACGTGCGTCTTGCGCGATCATGCACCCTACGCCTCCCCAAGGCGCGCACGGCGCGCCTCGGCGGGAGCGGCGCGGGGCTGTGGGGTCCCCGCAAGCGGACGCCGGGGGCTCGGGGCGCAGCCCCGTCTGATGGAAGCCGGACAAGTACCAAGGAGGGCAGGATGAGCTATCGATGTGTCGCGGCGGTGTTGGCGGCGGTTGCGGTGGCGGCGCTGGCCCCGGTGCCGGCGGCCGCGCAGGACGAGGCGGCTCCGCGGACGCCGTGGGGCGCGCCGGATCTGCAGGGGGTCTGGGACTTCCGGTCCATCACGCCGATGGAGCGGCCCGACGAGCTGGCGGACCAGGCGTTCCTGAGCACCGAGGAGGCCGCGGAGCTCGAGGAGGAGCGCATCGCCCGGAACGAGGAGTTGGCGAGCCGGGCCGCGCGGCGCACGCAGGTCACCGAGAGCGTCGACCGCGGCGAGGACGGCGCCCCGGGCTTCTACAACAACTTCTGGCTCGACTACGGCACGGCGCCGGTCGAGACCCGGCGCACCTCGCTGATAGTCGATCCGCCGACCGGCAAGGTGCCGCCGCTGACCGCCGCGGCCGCGCGGCGGCAGGCGGCGGCCGCGGCCCTGCGCGAGGGCGTCGGCGGGCACTCGCCCACGCCCGGCGGCTGGGTGGAGGACCTCGGCGCCAACGGCCTGCAGCTCCGCTGCATCACCGGCTTCAACGCCGGGCCGCCGATGACCCCCGGCGCCTACAACAACAACGTGCAGGTGTTCCAGACCGAGAACACCGTGGCGCTGCTCAACGAGATGAACCACAACTTCCGCATCATCCCGCTGGACGGGCGCCCGACCGTCGGCCTCCCGCAGTGGACGGGCGAGTCGCACGGCCACTGGGACGGCGACACGCTGGTCGTCGAGACGAGCAACTTCCTGCGCGAGACGAGCTTCCAGCGCGGCTCGAGCGACGAGCACCTGCGGCTCGTCGAGCGCTTCACGCGCGTCTCGCAGGGGACGCTGCTGTACGAGGCCACCGTCGACGATCCCACCGTCTGGTCGCAGGTCTGGACCTACGAGATCCCGATGCAGTTCAACGACCAGCCGCTGTACGAGTACGCCTGCCACGAGGGCAACTACGGCCTCTACAACATCCTGGCCGGCGCCCGCGCGGAGGAAGCCGCGGCGGAAGCGGCCATGAACGCGTCGAAGCAGTAGACGCCGCCGGTTGGACATGGGCCAGGAGCCTGCGCCGTGGAACGGCGCAGGCTCCGCAAGCCGCGCGCGGCGCGGCTCGGCGGGAGCGGCGCGGG
>JAAXGX010000069.1:0-84711 GCA_012271165.1 Vicinamibacteraceae bacterium
CTCATCCAGGCGGCCGGCTGCAACCTCGGACTGCTCCTGCGCCGCCTGACTGGCGTCGGCACGCCCCGGAGCCTGCAGGGGCGGGCTCTTTCGGCGATTTGCGGACTGATCGAGTCGTCAGGCAACAACGAACACACGGCTACCGCGAGCCCGCCCACGGCAGGGTAGAGCCCCACATTCCACTCGTCGCTGGCGAAACCCCCTCACCATACAGCACCGAGTGGTGCCGCCGCGCCTCACAGATTCGGCGCGGGACGAGGGTACGGACCACGCGAGGGGAGACGGACGGGAGGAGAATGGAATCTGATGCCGGCCACACCTGCCGGCCGGACGGCGGGAGAACGCGATTTGCGCTGACGCGCGATTCGTCCACGATCAAGACCCTGCGGGTCAAGCACACCAAGGTCCTGCGCGGCGCGCGCGGGTGCATCAACGATGGTGCAAGCAGCATCCGACCCGCCGCGGGCGCTGGTGCACTCCCACCACGCGTCAGACGCTGGTAGCATCAGAGTCGAGCGGCACTTCGGCCGCGATGGTCCAAAAGCGGCGTGCGCAAGCTCGGAATCGGTGCAGAATCGACCACGCGGGTGCGGCACACAAGCAGGGGTAACCGCGAACACACGAAGACGAGCGCCAGCCAGCGCGTTGCGGTCGAGGGCGTCCCGGTCGAGATAGTCCCCACCGCCGCCCGGGAGCACATCACCGGCGCGGCCGCGCTGAACGTCCCGCACGCTCGGCGTCTGGGCGGCGACTGGCACCAGTCGTGGTTCGGCGTCAGGCCGACACGGATCCCGCCGGAACAGATCACCGACGAGGCCCGTTTCGGTCGCCTGCTCGACCGGCTCGGCCGGGCCGGCCTGCGCGACGCGCGGCCCGGCTTGGCGCTGCTGAACCACCCGGGACAGCACTGGCCCGAGAAGGTCTGGACGGCAACGCACGAACGCGCCGTCGTCGAAATGGCCTGGGCGCGGCTGCAGCGAATCGCGGGCACGGATGTGCCCGCCAGACCGCCGCCGATCGACCGCCACGACTTCTGCCGGGTCCTGCCGCACCTCGACCAGTGGGTACGGGTGCGATGGTGGGCTTGGCGGCTGCGCGGCGTGCTCACGGAAGCAGAGCTCACGATCTGGAGCCAGTGGCAAAAGGAGTGGTGGCCATGAACTCTCCGGCCGACCCGCTGAGGCATGGCACGTGGCCCGCGCACAACCTCCCCCGTTCGGGGGCGAAAGTCCGCCACGAGCGGAGACGCGAAAAAACTTGGACGCCGATTTGGACGATTTCCGCAAGCCACTGAGGGTAAAACGGTTGCGGAATCACAAATCGTAGACAAGTACACGATCCCGTTCCGCGACAAGGAGATCCTCATCCTGCGCACCGCGTGGCTCTCGCGCGGCGACTACATCTGGGGACGTCACTACGTCTGGGGCAAGGAGTCCGGGCTGACGGACGAGGAGATCGAGCGCATCACGCAAGGCCCCGGGGCGGCGGGCTGGGACGACTTCGACGCGACGCTGCTGCGGGCCGCGGACGAGCTGCACACGAGCCGCTTCGTCAGCGACGCCACCTGGAACGCGCTGTCGGCCCGCTATTCCGAGGATCAGGTCCGGGAGGTCGTGATGATCATCGGCGACTACACCCAGCTCGCCATGTTCCAGAACAGCCTCGGGGCGCAGTTGCCGGAGGGCTACGACGGGCTGCCGGACTAACCTCAGACGGGGCTGCGCCCCGAGCCCCCGGCGTCCGCTTGCGGGGACCGCGGCTTCCGCCTGGTGGGCCAACAGCCCGCGCCAAGAGCCCGGCTGGATCACAGCCGTTGCGCGCCGGGCCTCCCGTCCTCGACGACGAACGAGGCGCGCGTGGAGATGGGGCTGCCGGGCCGACTGACGTACTCCAGCACCTGGTAGTCGGCACGACACCGCTCGGGGGTCAGCTCGCAGCGCACGTATCCGCGCTGGCCGTTGTAGAAGCGTATCCACGGGTTCTCGGCGAGCAGCGCCGCCGTGGAGTCCCGCGTGTCGAAGCCGTCGCCGCTGGAGCTGATGGACGTGCACACGAACTCGGTGCCGACCACTGGGGCAGCCGCGTCGCCGTAGTCAACCTTCAGGTTAGTGACCCAGTTGCTGTGGATGTCGCCGGTCAGGACGACCGGGTTGGCGGGTTGCCGCGTCGCGAGGAACTCCATCAGCCGGCGGCGTGCGACCTCGTATCCCGACCAGAAGTCCACGACGTAGGACTCGCCGTCGCCGGGCGTGAAGTCTATGCGCGCCATCATGATCTGCTGGGGAATGACGTTCCACCGCGCCGCCGACCGGTCGAGCCCGTCCATCAGCCAGCGCTCCTGCGTTTCGCCGAGCACGGTGGCCGCCGGGTCGTAGATGCCGTCGCAAACGACTCCCGGGCCGTCGCCGCAGGGCTGATCGGTGCGGTACTGGCGCGTGTCGAGCACGTGGAACGACGCGAGATCGCCCCAGGCGAAGGCCCGGTAGAGCTGCAGGTCGGGACCGTTCGGCAGCGACGCACGACGCAGCGGCATGTGCTCGTAGTAGGCCTGATAGGCTGCAGCGCGGCGCCGGAGCAGGAGCTCGGCCGGCAACCCCTCCTCTTCGGAAACGTCGTTCGCGTAGTTGTTGTCCACCTCGTGGTCGTCCCACGTCACCACCCAGGGGAACGCCGCGTGCGCCGCCTGCAGATCCGGGTCGCTCCGATAGAGTGCGTACCGGTTGCGGTACTCGTCCAGCAGCTCGATCTCGTCGCCGGTGTGTCTCCGCACGCGCCCGTCACGTCCTCCGTACTCGTAGATGTAGTCGCCGAGGTGGAACACGAGGTCCAGATCGTCCTCGGCCATGTGCTGGTAGGCCGTGTAGTACCCCTGCTCGTAGTGCTGGCAGGAAGCGAAGGCGAACCGCAGCCTGTCCACGGGCGAACCGGCAGCCGGCAGCGTGCGGGTCCGGCCTACCGTGCTCTCGTCGGCCCCGCTGCGAAACCGGTACCAGTACCAGCGCCCCGGCTCCAGCCCGTCCACCTCCACGTGGACGCTGTGCCCGAGCACCGCGGCGGCGAGGGTCGTGCCGCGCTGCACCACGTCGGCCATCCGCTCGTCCCGCGCTACCTCCCAGACCACTTCCACGTCCTCCGGCGGCATCCCGCCGCCGTTGAGCGGATCGAGGGCCAGGCGCGTCCACAAGACGACGCCGTCCGGCGTCGGATCGCCGGAGGCCACGCCGAGCGGAAAGGCGGACGGCTGAAAGAGAGAGCGGCCCGAGGCGCCGCGGGCGGCACCGAGGCCAAGCAGGGCCAGACCGCCGGTCAGCAGATCGCGGCGGTCCAACCGACGTTGGAGCAACGAATCGAAACGGACGTTGTTGGTCATCGCCTTCCCCCTGTCACCGACGGCCCAAGACGCCGCGCACGGACGATACGGCTGCCGTCTCCGCTCCCGCACCTCGGGACGCGTCCAGCCTGGATCCGAATCCTCTCACAGATGTTCCCGCGACGTTTCCGGCAGCGCGTCACTGGTCGTCCGGATACGGCTTGATGACGCGTTGCTTGATCCGCCAGCCGTCTGCGGTCTTGACGAAGACGTCCTCGTAGTGGCCCGCGGTGGCGACCGTGGGGGGCACAACCGAGATGTCGAGCAGCATGTAGTACGTACGTCCGGTCGCACCATCGGCCGTCGGCGTCAGCATGACGCCGTTCGTCCAGTGCCGCCTGCCGCTCGCGCCCCCGCCGGGTACGCGCGTGGAGCGTCGGTACTCCCGGAGCCTGTCGTGACCGACGAACGACTCGCCGTCGGGACGGGTCCAGGAGCCGTCGGGGGTCCACTGGGACACCCACAGCTCGCTGTCGTTGAAGTCCGCTCCCTGGTTCAGGCTGGTCAGGATGTGCCGGATCTCGGCGTGGTCCGCCGGCGTGAGATTGATGGCCGTCCCGCCGTTCTGTGCGTGGGCCCGGCCGCTGCCGACGAGCACCGTCCCGAGCAGCGCAGCCGCCGCGATCGTTCGTGTCCGCATCACGTTCCTCCGACCTCCGGTGTTCGACTGTCATTACATCACACCCGCTGCAATCAGGCGGGGCTGCGCTCCGCGCCCCCGGGCGTCCGCTCGCGGCGCGGCGGGCTGTCAGTGCCGCGCAGCGGGCGCCGCCCGTACGGCGCCGGCGACGACGTCGACGAGCGCGTCGAGGTCGCCGGCGTCGGTGTAGAGGTGCGGCGCGACGCGGATGGCGCCGCCGCGGAGCGAGACGGACACCTGCCGCGCGGCCAGGCTGCGGCCGAGCTGCTCGACGTCCACGCCCGGCGGCAGGCGCACGCCCAGCAGGTGTCCCGCGCGCCAGCGCTCGTCCTCGATGCGGCAGCCCAGCTCGCGGAGGCGCGCCGCCGCGGCGGCGGTGAGGGCGCGCGTGTGCGCCGCGACCGTCGCCGGCCGCCACTCGCGCACCTGCTCCAGGGCGGCTTCGAGCATCGGCAGCAGGATGAAGTTCGACCGTTCGCCGACGTCGTAGCGGATGGCGCCCGGCCGGTAGTCGTCGCGGTAGTTGACGAGCTCGTTGAAGCGGTCGCTGCCGGCGCGCGTGATCCAGTTCTCCTCGAGCGGCGTGCCGCCGTCGAAGGCGGGACCGTACCAGGCCACGCCGAGCGAGTAGGGTCCGGTCAGCCACTTGTAGCCGGCGCAGGCCAGGGCGTCAGGGCGGGTGCGCCCGACGTCGAACGGCAGCGCGCCGACCGACTGCGTCCCGTCGACGACGAAGCGGGCGCCCGCGGCGCGCGCCCGCGCGCCGACGGCGTCGAGGTCGAACCGCAGCCCGTCGGTCCAGTGGAGCTCGGGAATCACGACCAGCGCCGTCCGCTCGTCGATGGCGTCGAGCAGGGCGGCGTTCCACGCCTCGGCGCGCGAGCCGGCGTCGTTCGGCGCGGCGACCGTCCGCAGCGTGGCGCCCGCCTCGCGGCAGGCGCGCCGCCAGGTGTAGGCGACGCTCGGGAACTGTTCCTCCACAACGACGACCACCTGTCCGGCGGCGAGCGGCGTGTTGCGCGCAATCGTCGCCATGGCGTAGGAGACCGACGGAACGATCGCGACGCGCTCCGGATCGGGCGCGCCGATGATCTCCGCGAAGAGCCGCCGGACTTGCGCGGCCGGCTCGAAGAAGTCGGCGACCCCGAGCCGCGCCGGCGCCTCGACGCGCTCGATGGCCCGGCGTCCCGCGGCCGCGACGCGCTTCGAGGCCGGCGCCATGTACGCGCAGTTGAGGTAGTGCGATTCGGCCGGCAACGAGAAGAGCGACCGGTATGAGTCTGCCTGAGGCTCCATGAATCCAGCTTACCAGCCGCCGGCTCGCAGTTTGACGCGTGCACCCATGCGCCATACCATCGTGCCATGGTCATTACCATCGACGGAGCCGGCAGAATCGTCGTGCCGAAGCCGCTTCGGGACAGGTTCAACCTGGTGGCCGGCACCGAGTTGGAAATCGAGACGTCCGGCGAGTGCCTGCAGCTCCGCCGGGTCGGGGGCGGGACGGCGCTCGTGCGCAAGAAAGGGATTCTCGTGCATCATGGAGATGCCCGTGCAACCCTCGACGTCGCGTCGTTCATTCGTTCGGAGCGGGACGCGCGCAGCCGTCGGATCGCAGGCGAGGGCGTCGAGTAGGTGCGCGTATTCTTCGATACGTCGGTGCTGGTACCCGCGGTCGTGGACCAGCTTGCCAACCACGAGGCGGCGTTCGACGCGCTGCTGAACTACACGGCCGGGTCGCATCGGGGCTACTGCTCGACACATGCTCTCGCCGAATGCTACGCGACGATGACGGCTGTGCCACTGCTGCGGCGCATCCTGCCCGTCGAGGCCAGACAACTGATTCAGGAGAGCATCCTGGGACGGGTAACCGCTGTTGCGCTCACCGCCGAGGACTATACCCATGCCATCGAGCGTGTCGCGGACGGCGGCCTCGCCAGCGGCGCTGTCTACGATGCGCTTCACGTCTGTTGCGCGGAGAGGATGTCGATCGATCGCATCCTCACCTACAACCTGGGCGACTTCGAGCGGTGCCGGCCGCACGGAATCGTGGTCACGGCGCCTTGATGCGCCGCCGGGGCTGCTACGGCTCGGCGGGCGTGTACCAGATGGGCGAGCTCCAGGCCCGTTCCTTCACGGTCGGCGGGTCGGACGGCGGCGGCGCCGCGCCGCGCGCCAGCGCGCGATGCGTCGTCCAGCGGCAGGTCGGGTTCTCGAGCACCCGCACGTAGTAGAACGCCCGCTGCGCGGGGTCGAAGTCGGGGTCGGTCCAGGTCGTGCTGAGCTCGGCGGCGCCGAGGTCGGTCGGGTAGCTGCAGTCGGAAAGGTTCACCCGGGCGCCGTTGTCGGCGCAGCGGTGGGTGCGCGGGTCGGGCTCCAGCCCGTCCGCGCAGGCGACGTCGTACACCTGCTCGGCTGTCTGCTGACCCGACAGAGCGAACGGGGCCGCGGGCGCACCCGTCTCGGCCCAACCCTTGACGATCTGGCTCTTCTGGAGGTTCGCGCTGGCCGGGTCCTTGATGGCCCAGACGACAAAGCGGGGGCCGTCGCCCGCGTCGCCGCCGGGTGGGTCCGGCAGGTCGGCGCCCATCGGCACGCCGCCGGCGTACGCCGCTTCGACCATGTCGCGCCGGGCGTCGAGGTCGGCGGGGTAGTCCCAGCCGGCGAAGAAGCGCACGTGGATGCGGGTGCCGCTGTTGCCGAAGGTCTCGCGGCGGCGCAGGGCGTCGAAGATGGCCTCGCGCGTGTTGGCCTCCGCCCACACGCCGACCAGGCCGCCCGGGTTGTTCACGTTGCCGCCGTCGGCCCGGTCACCGTACCACGCGGGACCGTAGGGCCCCTGGTCGGCCGCGCCGAAGCGGCCGCTGGTGCCGAACTTGACCGGCCTCGCGGCGAACTCGGCCTCGTCGGCGGCGCCGGCCAGGCTCTGGTGATCGTCGGGGCTGGCGATGAAGCCGAACTTGAACGGGTTGACCCCGTAGTCGGCCTCGAGTCGCAGGCCGGCCTTGAGCGCGTTGCGGACGAAGTCCGACGCGTTGGCGCACCCGGCGCGCTGCCCCGGCTCGCAGACGGGGTAGTACGTCTCGAAGTTGCACTCCTCGTCCGTGGTGCCGAGGCCCACGTAGCACTCGGAGTTGCCCTTGATCTGGTGGATCTCGACGAGCGGCTCGGCCCAGGCGCGCAGCCGCAGCAGCTCCGGCGTGAAGGGCGTCCAGCCGAACTCGGCGAACGCCAGCCCGCCGCTCAGGTTCGGGTTGTGCGGAATGGCCAGCACCCGGCAGTCGCCGGTGCAGGCCGCCTCCAGCCATTCCCAGAGCCGCTCGGGGCGGTTCGCCATCGCCACGGCTGAGCCGCCCCACGCCGGCACCGCCTCGCCGCGGAAGATGACGTTGCGGTGCAGGTGGCCGTAGCCGGGCGGATTGGCCGTCCATTCGTACGCCGGAAAGGTGGTGAAGCGCCCCGGCTCGTAGAACGCGTCGGCATTGCGCTGGACCTGGTGCCACTGGTGCCGAGCGCGCTCGTAGCACTTGTTGTCGGCGGTCATGGCGGGCTCGTCCTGGCCGCAGATGTCGGCGGGCACGCGCCCGCGCGCCTCGAAGTCCCCGTAGCCGAACCAGTCGTTGGCGCGCACCTGCTCGCAGGTCGGCGTGTCGTAGGCGGCGTCGCCCTCGTCGAGGCACAGGTGGACGGTGCCGAGCCAGATGTCGTGGTCGGTCACCGCCATGAAGTCCAGCGGCACCCGCAGGCGCAGCGTCCGCCCGTCGGCCGTGGTCACCTCCTCGCCGCGTCCGAAGCGGTACGCCAGGGCGGGGTCGTTGCGGTTGCCGCCCAGCGAGTAGGCGTCGAGCGACCAGCTCGAATGCACGTGGAAGTCGCCGAAGTAGGCGTTGCGCAGCGGGTTGCGCTCCGGCGCCGCGCCTGCGGCGGCGGTCGCCGCCGATATGGCCGGCTCCTGTGCCCGCGCGACCCGCGCGTCAGGTGCCGGACCGGCGCAGCCAGCCGCCAGCAGCGGCAGGCACACGGTCGCAAACCTCACGCCGCCGGCAAGTCGAGAGCACGTTCGCCCCATCTTCACACCTCCCACCCGGCAACGAGCGCCGGCCCACAGCGCTACGGCGCCGCCGGCGTATACCAGATAGGCGAGCTCCAGGCCCGCTCCTTCACCGTCCCCGGGTCGGACTCGGGCGGCGCCGTGACGCGCGCCAGCGCCCGGTGCGTCGTCCACCGGCAGGTGGGGTTCTCCAGCACCCGGACATAGTAGAATGCCCGCAGCGCCGGATTGAAATCCGGGTCGGTCCAGGTCGCGCTCAGCTCGGCCGCGCCCAGGTCCGTGGCGTAGCTGCAGTCGGACAGATCGACCTGCGCGCCGTTGTCCGCGCACCGGCGCGTCCGCGGGTCGGGCTGCAGCCCGTCGGCGCAGGCGACGTCGTACACCTGCTCGGCGGTCTGCCCGTCGGCCGCGGCCCGGCCCTTGACGATCTGGACCTTCTGGAGGTTCGCGCTGGCCGGGTCCTTCATGGCCCAGACGACGAAGCGGGGGCCGCCGCCCGCGTCGCCGCCGGGCGGGTCCGGCAGGTCGGCGCCCATCGGCACGCCGCCGGCGTACGCCGCCTCGACCATGTCGCGCCGGGCGTCGAGGTCGGCGGGGTAGTCCCAGCCGGCGAAGAAGCGCACGTGGATGCGGGTGCCGCTGTTGCCGAACGTCTCGCGGCGGCGCAGCGCGTCGAAGATGGCCTCGCGCGTGTTGGCCTCCGCCCAGACGCCGACGAGGCCGCCGGGATTGTTCGGGTTCCCGCCGCCGTCCCGGTCGCCGAACCACTCGGCGCCCTCCCGGCCCTGGCCGATCACGTCGAGGCCGCCGCCCGTCGCGAACTTGAGCGGCTTGACCGCGAAGTCGTTCTCGTCGGTTGCGCCGCCCAGGCTCTGGTGATCATCGGTGCTGGCGATGAACCCGAACTTGAACGGGTTGACGCCGTAGTCGGCCTCCAGCCGCAGGCCGGCCCTGAGCGCGTTGCGGACGAAGTCCGGCGCGTTCGCGCACCCCTGGCGCCGGCCCGGCTCGCAGACGGGCCAGCGGTTCTCGAAGCCGCACTCCTCGTCCGTGGTGCCCAGGCCGCGGTAGCACTCCGAGTTGCCCTTGATCTGGTGGATCTCCACGAGCGGCTCGGCCCAGGCGCGGAGGCGCAGCATTTCCGGCGTATGCGGCGCCCAGCCGGAATCGGCGAACGCGAGGCCGCCGCTCAGGTTGGAGTTGTGCGGAATGGCGACCACCTGGCAGTCGCCGGTGCAGGCTGCCTCCAGCCACTCCCAGAGCCGCTCCGGGCGGTTGCCCATCTCGACGGCCGAGCCGCCCCATTCCGGCACCGCGTCGCCCCGGAAGATCACGTTCCGGTGCAGGTGGCCGTAGCCGGGCGGGAACGCCGTCCACTCGTACGCCGGAAAGGTCGTGAAGCGCCCCGGTTCGTTGAACGCGTCGGCGTTGCGCTGGATCTCGTGCCACAGGTGCCGCGACCGCTCGTAGCACCTGTTGCCGGCGGTCAGCGTGGCCTCGCCCTGGCCGCAGATGTCGGGCGGCAGCCGGCCACGGCCCTCGAACCGAGACATCTCGAACCAGTTGTTGGCGCGGACCTGCTCGCAGGTCGGTGTGTCGTACGCGGCGTCGCTCTCGTCCTCGCAGAGGTGCACCTCGCCCAGCCGGATGCCGTGGTCCGTCACGGCCATGAAGTCGAGCGGCACGCGCAGGCGGTGCACCCGGCCGTCGGCCGTGGTCACCTCATCGCCGCGGCCGAAACGGTACGCCAGCGACGGATCGTCGCGGTTGCCCCCCAGCACGTAGGCGTCCAGCGACCAGCTGGTGTGTACGTGGAAGTCGCCGAAGTAGGCGTTGCGCAGCGGATTGTGCTCCGGCTCCGGGCCGCCGGCGGGCGGGGACGCCGCCCCGGATGACGCGGCGTCCTCGGCCGCGGGCGTCTCCGGCGCGGACGCGGCGCACGCCGCCGCCAGCAGCGGCAGCAGGCAGATCGCCGCAACTCTCTTGTTGCCGGCAAGCCGAGAGCGTGTCCGCCGCGTCGTCATGCCTTCCGGGCCGCCGATTGCAAGCGGCGGCGCCAGCCGCCGGGCTGGCCCGCCAATCGCCGCCTCCGGCTCCGGTTGCCGCCCAACCAACCCTCACCAGGGGTCTACGCCGTTCTACGGCGCAGACCCCTGGGGCCCGGCCGGCGTATACCAGATGGGCGAGCTCCACGCCCGCTCCTCGATCACCGGTGGCACGCCGTCGGGCAGCTCGCTGCCGCTCTCCAGCGCCCGCCAGGTGGTCCAGCGGCAGGTGGGATTCTCCAGGACGCGGACGTAGTAGAACGCCCGCCGGGCCGGATCGAACTCGGGGTCGGTCCAGACGGCGCTCAGCTCCGCGGCGCCGGCGCCCCCGGTCGTGCTGCAGTCGGCCAGGTTCACCTGCGCGCCGTTGTCCGCGCAGCGGCGCGTCCCGGGGTCCTGCGGCCGGCCGCTGTCGCACGCCACGTCGTACACCCGCTCGCCGGTGCCGCGCTCCGGGTCGTCCCAGCCCTTGACGATCTGGAGCTTCTGCAGCGCGGCGCTGTTCGCGTCGCGCGTCGCCCAGACGACGAACCGCGGCGCGCCGGCGCCGCCGGACGCCGCCGGCAGGTCACCGCCCATCGGCACCCCGCGGTGGTAGCCTTCCGCGACCAGGTTCGGACGCGTGTGCAGGCCGGCTGGCAGGTCCCAGCCGCCGAAGAAGCGGATCCGGATGCGGGGTCCGCTCGTCGCGAACGTCTCGCGCCGGCGGAGGGCGTCGAAAATCGCGTCGCGCGTGTTCTCTTCCGCCCAGACCGCGGCGAGGCCGCCCGGGTTGTTGCGCGGGTTGCCCGGCGTCGTCGCGCCGATCTCGCCGAAGAAGTCGCCCTGCCAGGTCTGCTCCACGGCGGACCCGGGCATGCTCCGATGGTCGTCGGTGCTGCCGACGAGGCCGTACTTGAACGGGTTGATCCCGTGCTCGGCCTCGACCTCCAGGCCGGTCCTGAGCGCGTTGCGGACCAGGTCCGAGGCGACCGTGCACCTGGCGGTGCCACGCTCCGGGTCGGCCGGCGCCTGATCCGGAGCGCACGGCTCGAATACCTGCTCGAAGTTGCAATCCTCGTCGGCGGTGAGCAGCCCGATCGCACACTCCGAGCTGCCCTTCACCTGGTGGATCTCGATCAGCGGCTCGAGCCGCGCCCGCCGCTCGAGGATCTCCGGGGTGAACGGCGTGCCGTCGGCGTTGTTCGGCGCCAGCACGACACCCGCGCCGTAGTTGGTGTTGTGCGGGATGGCTATGACGTCGCAGTCGCCGGTGCACGCCGCGTCCATCCACTCCCAGAGACGCTCCGGCGAGTGCCCCCGGGCGAGGGCCGCCCCGCCCCAGGCGGGAACGTCCTCGCCGCGGAAGAAGACGTTGCGGTGCAGCCAGCCCCCGCTGGGGCGGTGCACGGCGCTGAACTCGAAGGCGGTGAACGTGGTGAACACGCCCGGCTCGTAGTAGGCGTCCGCCATTTCCTGCACCATGAGCCACTGGTGCGCGGCGCGCCGGTCGCAGCGGTTGTCCGGACCGGGTTCCGCGTCACCGCACAACGCCGGGTCGCGCTGATTGCGGAGCGACGTGCGGCGCAGGCGGAAGAACGCCGGGACACTGCCGGCCCGGAACTCGCGGCACACGGGGAGGTCGTACGTCGAGGCGTCCGGATCCTGGCAGAACTGCACCTCGCCCAGCCAGTTGTCGTGGTCGGTCACGGCCATGAAGTCGAGCGGCGCGGCGAGCTGGCCGCGGACGTTCCCGTCGGCATCGAGGATGGGGTCGCCCCGGCCATAACGGTACGCCACCGACGGGTCGTTCCGCATGGGATGGCCGAACGTCCAGGCGTCCAGCGACCAACTGCTGTGCACGTGCAGGTCGCCGAAGTAGGCGTTGCGGAGCGGGTTGCGCTGCGGGACGGCGCCCGCGGCGGCCCCGGCCGGTGCATCGTCCTGCGGGCCCGTAGCTGCCGGCGCCGGGCCTGCGCAGCCGGCCGCCAGCAGCGGCAGGCAGGTGGCCACCGACATCACGCCTCCGGTCAGTCGCGCACGGATGCTCCGCATGGCATGTCGGAAGCAGTCTACGCCATTCCACGGCGCAGACTCCTAGCCGAATATCAGCGCGCAGCGCTGCAGGAACCAGAACGACGCCAGCGAGCCGATCGTGTAGGCGGGGGCAGCCCGCATCCAGGGCCGGGGACGGATCTCGAGCGTCCGCAGCGAGCCGAGCAGCGCGAGCGCGGCGGCGATGAAGGCGAGTTGTCCCGCCTCGACACCCAGATTGAAGGACAGCAGCGCCAGCGGGATGTCGCCGGACGGGATGCCGATCTGCGACAGCGTGCCCGCGAACCCGAAGCCGTGCAGCAGGCCGAAGGCGAACGCCACCACCCACGGCCGGCGGTAGGTGAGGCTCTCGGCGCGCCTGTCGTGGTGGGCGATCTCGACCGCGAGGAAGACGATGCTCAGCGCGACGAGCGCCTCGACCGGCGCGGGCGGGACGCGCACGAAGCCGAGCGTCGCGAGGCCGAGCGTGATGCTGTGCGCCACGGTGAAGGCCGTCACGGCCTTGAGCAGGCGCCGGAACCCGGCCACGATCCACAGCACCCCGAAGACGAACAGCAGGTGGTCGATGCCCGACAGGATGTGGTCGACGCCGAGCCGGAAGTAGCCCCAGCCGTCCACGCGCCGGTTCGACTCTCCGCCCACGACGAACGACGGTTCCTGCGGCCGCAGTATCCGCGTGACGCTCGTGCCGTCGGCGAAGGCGATGCGCACGAGCGCGTCCATGATCGTGACGCGCAGCCCGTCGATCGCTATCGCCTGGCCGGCCAGACCGGTCTCCCCGCAGGCGACGACCCCGTTCGTGACGACGGAACCCGGCAGCTCCACCTCCGTCGGGATGTCGGGAACCGTGCAGTGCGCCGGCAGGACGGGAAAGATGGCGGGGGGCGGCCCCTCGGCGGCGGGCACCCGCCAGATGACCGCGAACGTGCCCGGGGCCAGCTCGTTGAGGCCGAGATAGGCCGGCAGGCTGGTGTGCGCCTGCGCCGGCGCGGCCGGCAGCGCCAGCAGCAATCCGATGCTCGCGGCCACCGGCTGCCCGGCTCGCCGCAACCCGCGCGTCAAGCCGTCACCCTCCCGCCGCGCCGTCCGCCAGAGCCTCGGCGTCCACGACGATCTCGAATCGCCGGCGCAGCCCCTCGTAGTAGGTGTCGGCCGCTGATCGGAGGCGTTGCTCGTTGAGGTCCAGCAGGACCCGGCTGCGTACTTCGCCCAGCGCCGGCAGCCGGGACGGGACCCGCTGGCGGATCCGGACGACGTGCATGCCGTAGCTGGAGGCTACCGGACCTGACCATTCGCCGACCGGCAGCTCGAACAGGCGGCTGGCGAAGCGCGGGCCGAACAGGTCCCGGATCTGGTCGCGCGACTGCGGCGGATACTCGTACTGCAGCATGAACCGGTCGCCGAGCCGTGCCGCCTCGGCGGCCGCTACCGCGCCGGACGCCAGCCGGGCCAGGGCGCCGCGGGCCGCGGCCTCGGCGCCGGCGCCGCGGTTGCTCCCGCTGAAGTACACGTGGGAGAAGCCGACCTGCTCGGGAAAGCGGTAGCGCTCCGGGTCGTCGTCGAGGAAGGCCTGCAGCTCGGCCTCCGACGGTTCGACGGTGGAGGCGACGCTCTGCGCCAGGAACTCGACCTTCTGGGCCAGGCGGCGGCGGACGATGGTGTCGCCCTGATCGAGGCCCGAGGCGATCGCCTCGCGGTACAGCACCTCCTCGCGGACGAAGTCCTCGATGAGCCTGTCGAGCTCGCGCCCGGTCGGCGGCGCGCCCCGCTGCCGGGTCCACGTCTCGCGCAGTTGCTGGATGCGGTCCGCCGTCACCTCGATGCGGTTGCTGCTGTCGCCCACTCCGAACGACTGGCCGAACAGGGCGCTCAGCACGAGCAGGACACCGCCCGTCAACAGGAAGTGGACGAGCGGCTCACGCAGCAGTCGGGGCATCGTTAGGAGGCCGGAGCGGTTCAGGTGGAAGCGCAGCGCGCGCTCCGTCCAGCACTCCAGCAGGGTCGTTCACGTGATGCACCGGTCGCGGCGGAGCGGGACAGCAAGCGCAGCCTCGGGTCGGGCCTGCCTGTCATCTTGACCTGGGGATCGCTCTTGACGGGCCCGTCGCGGCGTGCGGCCCCACGACCTCGAAATTCTAGTTGAAATCCGTCCTTTCGTTGCGATACGCTCAATACTGGATGGTTCACCCGTCACCCATCACCCCTCACCCGTTACCCGTCGAATAGCACAGTCGCGGCACAGAACGCAAGCGAACTCGGTCGCGCGCGTTGGTGGTCGTCGGCGTGTCTCTGCGACACCCAATGCGAATTTTTGGGTGCTCTCACTTTGGCCAGATGTTGGGGATTGGCACGTTCACGGACTGCCCGGACCAGTGAACGCGGCGGGCACCGTGGTCCGGACCGGCGGCCCCGCCAGGGCGTGCTGTCAAGGAGGGAACGATGTTCGAGAAGTACCGCGAATCGGCGATCAGGGTCGCCAAGTGGCTGGCCTTGACGTACCTGTTGATGGCAGGCGGCGCCTGGTACACCCAGGGTGAACGCTCGATCGAGGTATCGCTCCTGCTCGGAGTTTTCGCGATCATCGTCTACCCGTTCGCCGTGCTCATCGACTACCCGTGTCGCCGTGACCTCGTCAAGTACCAGCAGAAGGGAGAACCGAAATGAAGAAGATCGCCGCGTTCGCGTTGTGCACGATGTTCGCCGTTGGACTGGTGTCCGCCCCGATCCTCGCGATGGACTATGCGATCTCGCAGCACTGCGAGTCCATCGACATCGTGGGCAATCAGAATCGCTGCCACAACGCCTGGAACGATGGACGCACCTACACCGGCCTGACATGCATCGCCATGATAATGATCCCCGCCGCTGGCCCGACACTGAGTGCCGTGTGCGGCGCCTACGTCATGGTCTGATCCACGCCGGCACCGGCGCCTACATGACCGTGGGCGTCGGTGCCGGACTCGCCGGCTGGCTCACGGCACCGCCAGCCGATTTCTTCATCGACCCGGCGTTGCTCGCCGGCGCCCTTGCCCGCATCTTCCTGCAGAACCTGCTCGCCATCGTCCTGCTGGTCGGCAGCCAGCTGGCGACGCGCGGTATCGCGGGCGTCCTGTTCCTCGCCGCCAACGGCTACCGGGCCGGAGTGCTCGCGGAGAACGTGCCGATGGTGCTGTGGTGGGCAGCCGGCGAGATCGTCGCCGCGTCGTTCGCGGCGGGCGGAGGACTCGTGCTGTCGGTAGCGTTCTGGCGCTGGCTGATGTACGAGCGACCTGTCGATCCGGATGTCTGGCCGGTTGCCGGCCGGTCGCTGGGTGTCGCCGTCGCCGTGCTCGCCGCGGCGGCCGTGACCGAAGTGTTGCTGCCGAGATGGGAGACACGATGACCCGAGGCGCGCTCGTGCACAGCCCGATCGTTCTGTTCCGCCACGTGCGGGACCGTGAGCACCGATGGCTCCGCGCGTTCGTACCGGTCATCTTGCTCGCCGTGCTCACTGCCGCCAACGCCGGCATGATCTCGTCACGCACGGTGACGGCATCCGGCATCGACAGCGGAGTCGGCCTGTTCGTCGTCGTCGCCGCGCTCGTCGTGTCCGCCATCGGCACGCTTCTGATCGTCGCCGGCTCGGTATTCGTGGTGTCGCTGTTTCACCTGCTGGCGACCGGGTCCGGCAGCCGCAAGCTGATCGAGTGCGCGCTGATCGCCTACTGGGTCCAGGTGCCGTGGTCGCTGGTAGGGTTGAGCATGATCGCCGTGCTCTTCCAGCCCGAACCGGGCGGCGACGTGGAACGCGCGATCGAGGATGTCCGACGGATGCCGACGGTACGGCTCGCGGGCATCATCGGTGCGTACTTCACCGCCTGGACCTCGGCGCTGCACGCCGCCGCGCTGCGGGTCGTATCGAAGTTCTACGTGCTGACCTCGATCGTGTGCTGGATCTTCCTGTCTGGGCTGTTCGCCGTCCTGCCCTGGTGGCTCGGCTGATACAGGCCGTCCTTCCAAAACTGAGAACAGAAGCGGCTCCCGAATCAGGGCTCGGCCAGCGACCGATTCGACGACGTCAAGAATTTTCCGGGCTAGAAGTGACGGGTATGTCCAGATGGACATACTGCAGAGCATCTTTCGGTTGGCAGCGCGGCGGCGACCGTCCGGCATTGGCAAGGCCTTCACCGTGCCGGTGACCGAAAGATGGATTGGACGAGCGCACCGCCCTCCATATTCGACCTGTCAGCCCCCGCCGTGCGCGGCTTGTTCTTCGCTCAAGCATGGCCGATTTCCCCGTCGTCGCGCCTTGCGAGAGCGGGGTTGCTACGGCGCCGCCGGCGTGTACCAGATCGGCGAGCTCCAGGCGCGTTCCTTCACCGTCGGCGGGTCGGACGGGGGCGGCGCCGCGCCGCGCGCCAGCGCCCGGTGCGTCGTCCAGCGGCAGGTCGGGTTCTCGAGCACCCGGACGTAGTAGAACGCCCGCAGCGCCGGATCGAAGTCCGGGTCGGTCCAGGTGGTGCTCAGCTCGGCCGCGCCGAGGCCGATCGAGTAGCTGCAGTCGGACAGGTCCACGCGCGCGCCGTTGTCCGCGCAGCGGTGCGTCGCCGGGTCGGCCTCCAGCCCGTCGGCGCAGGCGACATCGTACACCTGCTCGGCGGTCTGCCCGTCGGCTTCGGCCCAGCCCTTGACGATCTGGACCTTCTGCAGGTTCGCGCTGTTGGGGTCCTTCGTGGCCCAGACGACGAAGCGGGGGCCGTCGCCCGCGTCGCCCGCGGGCGGCTCCGGCAGGTCGGCGCCCATCGGCACGCCGCCGGCGTACGCCGCCTCGACCATGTCGCGCCGCGCGTCGAGGTCGGCGGGATAGTCCCAGCCGGCGAAGAAGCGCACGTGGATGCGGGTGCCGCTGTTGCCGAACGTCTCGCGGCGGCGCAGCGCGTCGAAGATCGCCCCGCGCGTGTTGGCCTCGGCCCACACGCCGACCAGGCCGCCGGGGTTGCTGATGTTGCCGCCGTCGGCCTGCTCGTCCCAGCCGAGGGGCCGGCCTATGGCGGCAAGACCGCCGCCGGTGCTGAACTTCACCGGCTTGTCCGTGAAGTCGTCCTCGTCCGCCGCGCCGGGCAGGCTCTGGTGGTCGTCCGGACTGGCGATGAAGCCGAACTTGAACGGGTTGACGCCGAAGTCGGCCTCCAGTTGCAGGCCGGTCTTCAGCGCGTTGCGGACGAAGTCGGGCGCGTGCGCGCAGCCGCTGCGCTGGCCCGGCTCGCAGACGGGGTAGTAGTTCTCGAAGTTGCACTCCTCGTCCGTGGTGCCCAGGCCGCGGTAGCACTCGGAGTTGCCCTTGATCTGGTGGATCTCGACCAGCGGCTCGGCCCACGCGCGCAGCCGCAGCATCTCCGTGGTGTACGGCGTCCAGCCGAACTCGTCGAACGCCAGCCCGCCGCTCAGGTTCGGGTTGTGCGGGATGGCGACCACCTGGCAGTCGCCGGTGCAGGCCGCCTCCAGCCACTCCCACAGCCGCTCGGGACGGTTCTGCATCTCGACGGCCCCGCCGCCCCACTCGGGCACCGCGTCGCCGCGGAAGATGACGTTGCGGTGCAGGTGGCCGTAGCCGCGCGGCTGGGCCGTCCACTCGTAGGCCGGAAAGGTCGTGAACACGCCGGGTTCGTTGAACGCGTCGGCGTTGCGCTGGATCTCGCCCCACAGGTGCCGCGCCCGCTCGTAGCACCCGTTGTCCGCCGTCATCGTGGCCTCGCCCTGCCCGCAGATGTCCGGGGGACGCCGGCCCCGGCCCTCGAACGCCCCGGTGCCGAACCACTCGTTGGCGCGGATCCCCTCGCACGTGGGCGTGTCGTAGGCGGCGTCGCCCGCGTCGTTGCAGAGGTGCACCTGGCCGAGCCAGGTGTCGTGGTCGGTGACCGCCATGAAGTCCAGGGGCACCCGCAGGCGGTGCACCGTGCCGTCCGCCTTGGTCACCTCCTCGCCGCGCCCGAAGCGGTAGGCCAGCGCCGGGTCGTCGCGGTTGCCGCCCAGCACGTAGGCGTCCAGCGACCAGCTCGAGTGCACGTGGAAGTCGCCGAAGTAGGCGTTGCGCAGCGGGCTGCGCTCCGGCGCCCGGGCCGCGGGCGCCGGCGCCTCGCCGGCCGGCGAGACCGCTGCGGCGATCCGCTCGTTCACCGCTGCCGGCGTGCCCGGGTCGGGCGCCGGCCGGGAGTAGCCGAGAATGGCCGCGGACAACAGCGAGGCCCCCACCGCCAGGGCGGCGCCCGCCGGTCGTCGCGCTCGTGCCCCGAGTCCACGCATCTAGTGCTCCTTCTCCGCGGTTCGCGTCCCCGCGTCACCCGCCCTCGTGGGGTGTGTACCAGATCGGGGAGCTCCACGCCCGCTCCTTGATCGCCGGCGGCACGCCGTCCGGCAACCCGCCGCCGCTCTCCAGCGCCCGCCACGTCGTCCAGCGGCAGGTGGGGTTCTCGAGCACCCGGACGTAGTAGAACGCCCGCCGGGCGGGATCGAAGTCGGGGTCGGTCCAGGCCGCGCTCAGCTCGGCCGCGCCGGCGCCCCCCGTCGGGCTGCAGTCGGCAAGATTCACCTGCGCGCCGTTGTCCGCGCAGCGGCGCGTCTCGGGATCCGGCGGCCGGCCGCCGTCGCACGCCACGTCGTACACCTGCTCGGCGCTGCCGCCGCCCGGCTCGTCCCAGCCCTTGACGATCTGGAGCTTCTGCAGGTGGGCGCTGTTCGCGTCGCGCGTCGCCCAGACGACGAACCGCGGCGCGTCCGCGGCGCCGGGCGCGCCCGGCAGGTCGCCGCCCATCGGCACGCCTCTGCGGTAGCCTTCCGCGACCAGGTCCGGGCGCGTGTGCAGGTCGTCCGGCAGCTCCCAGCCCCCGAAGAACCGCACCCGGATGCGCGGTCCGCTGGTGGCGAACGTCTCCCGCCGCCGCAGGGCGTCGAAGATCGCGTCGCGCGTGTTCTCTTCCGCCCAGACGGCCGCGAGGCCGCCCGGATTGTTCAACGGCGACCCGGGAGTGGTCGCGCCGATCTCGCCGAAGAAGTCGCCCTGCCAGGTTTGCTCGTCCGCCGACCCCGACATGCTGCGGTGGTCGTCGGTGCTGCCGACGAGGCCGTACTTGAACGGGTTGATCCCGTGCTCGGCCGCGACCTCCAGGCCGGTCCTGAGGGCGTTGCGGACGAAGTTGGAGGCGACCGTGCAACTGGCCGTGGCCAGCTCCGGGCTGGACGGCATCGCGTCCGGGTCACACGGCTCGAACACCTGCTCGAAGTTGCACTCCTCGTCCGAGGTGAGCAGCCCGGGCGCGCACTCGGAGTTGCCCTTGACCTGGTGGATCTCGATCAGCGGCTCGCGCCGGGCCCGCCGCTCGAGGATTTCGGCGGTGAACGGCGTACCGTCGGCGTTGTTCGGCGCCAGGACGACGCCCATGCCGTAATTGGTGTTGTGCGGGATGGCGATGACGTCGCAGTCGCCCGTGCACGACTCGTCCATCCACTCCCAGAGCCGCTCCGGCGAATGCCGCGTCGCGATGGATGCCCCGCCTCCCCACGGCGGGATGTCCTCGCCGCGGAAGAACACGTTGCGGTGCAGCCAGCCGCCGGTGGCGCGGTCCGAGCCGGTGAACTCGAACGCGGTGAACGTCGTGAACACGCCCGGCTCGTAGTAGGCGTCGGCCATTGCCTGTACCAGGGGCCACTGGTGCGCGGCGCGCTCGTCGCAGCGGTTGCCCGGGCCCGGCTCGGCGCTGCCGCACAGCTCCGGGTCGCGCTGGTTGCGGTTCGCCGCGCCGTAGTGCCGCATGAACGCCGCGCCGCCGCCGGCGCGCACCTCCTCGCAGACCGGCAGGTCATAGGTGGGCGCCCCGGCGTCCTGGCAGAGCTGCACCTCGCCGAAGAAGTTGTCGTGGTCGGTCACCGCCATGAAGTCGAGCGGCGTGCGGAGCTGCCCGCGCACGTTGCCGTCGGCATCGGTGATCGCGTCGCCCCGGCCGTAGCGGTAGGCCACCGACGGGTCGTTCTGCATCGGGTGACCGAACGTCCAGGCGTCGAGCGACCAGCTCGTGTGGACGTGCAGGTCGCCGAAGTAGGCGTTGCGCAGCGGGCTGCGCGCCGGTTCCTGGGCCCCGGGCGCGGACGTCCCGCCGGCGCGCGCGAGCTCCGTCGCGGCCGGCCCGGTCGCCGCGGACAGCTCCACCGCGGGGGGCGTGCCGCACGCGGCGAGCAGCACGCCGGCCGCCGGCAACAGGACTAGGCGGGAAGCTCGCTTGCTCATTGCGCTTCCGCGGGAACGTACCAGATGGCCGACGACCAGGCGCGTTCCTGAATGGTCATGGGGCGGTCGGACGGGTGGGGCCAGCCGAACCTCAGGGCCACGAACAGCGACCAGCGGGGGGTGGGAATCTCGATCACCCGCAGATAGTAGACAGCCGGCAGGTCCGGGTCGAAGGCCGGGTCCTCCCAGACCGCCGCGAGCTGCGTCGCCCCGATGGTGTTCGTGTAGGTGGCGTTCGACAGGTCGACGGTGCTGCCGACGGCCGGCACGGCGCCGCTGGCCGGGTCGGCCGCGCGCCCGCCCGACAGGGCGACGTCGTACACCTGGTCGCGGTAGCCGTCGCCGTCGCGCCACACCTTGACGATCTGCGCCCGGTCGAGGTTGGCGCCGTCGGGGTCCTTGACGGCCCGCAGCACGAAGCGCGGCGCGCCGCCCGCCGCCGGCCGGGGCGGCAGGTCGCCGCCCATCGGGACGCCGCCGGCGTACGCCGTCCGGAGCCAGTCCACCCGCGCGGGCAGGCCGTCGGCGTAGTCCCAGCCGCCGAAGAAGCGGACGGCGAGCCGCGTGCCCGACGTGGCGTACGTCTCCTTGCGGCGCAGCGCGTCGTAGATGGCCTCGCGCGTGTTGGCCTCGGCCCACACGCCGGCCAGGCCGCCGGAGCCGGTCGCCGTCCCGCCGGCGGGAATCTCCGGCTCGCCTAGCCCGAACATGCTCTCGACGTGGGCGCGGGGGACGTCCGCGCCGGCCGCGAACCCGTTGACCGACTTCGAGCCGTACACCACGTCCTCGCCCTCCTCGGTGAGCGCGCTGTGGTAGTCGCTCGCGCCGATGACGCCGACCTTGTACGGGTTGACGCCCGCGCGCCCCTCGATGACCAGGCCCCGCCCGTAGGCGTCGCGGATGGTGCTGCCCGCGGGCTGGCTGCGGCGGCCGTCGAACGTCTGGTCGAACAGCTCGAAGCTGGCGAACTCGTCGTTCGGGGCCAGCGCGGGGTGCACCTCCGACTGGCCCTTCATCTGCGCGATCTCGCTGAGCGGCTCGTTGAGCAGCCGGCGGCGGGCGTACGCCTCGTCGATGGGCCGGCCGTCGCTGTCGGTCCAGTCGTACATGATGCCGTTGCTCATGTTGCCGTTGTGCGGAATGATCAGCCCCTCGACGCCGCGGCTGCGGTGCTCCTCCAGATACGACCAGAGGTCCTCGGGACGCCGCGAATCGAGCGTGGAGAAGGGGAGCGGCGCCGTGTCGCCGCGGAAGATCACGTTGCGGTGGATGGGGCCGCCGCTGCCGTTGCTCCGGCTGCCGTCCGTCGTCCACTCGTAGCCGATGAAGGTGGTGAACCGCCCCGGCTCGTAGAAGGCGTTGGCTGCATCGATGAGGCGCTGCCACGCCGAGCGGCTCACCGGCGCGATGTCGAAGCCGGGCACCTCGCCCGCGGTCTGCGCCCGCCACGCCCGGAAGCCGGCGCTGCTGCGGAACCCGCGTCCGGGGTTGGCGTGCCACTCGCGGCCCACCTCGCTCGTCGCCAGCACGGAGTCCGGGTCCTCCATCGCCAGCCCGGAGCCGATGATCTGGCCGTGATCCGTCACCGCCATGAAGTCGAGCGGCCGGCGGCGGCGGATCGGCTCGCCCATGAACATGACCTCCTCGCCGCGCGCGAAGCGGTAGGCGTCCTCCGGGCCGAGCCGGGTGCCGAACAGGTAGTAGGCGTCCATCGACAGCATGGTGTGGACGTGCAGGTCGCCGAAGTACACGTCCCGCTCCGGATTCAGCGGCACGGCGGCGCCCGCGGGCGCCGCGCCGCCCCGGGCGACGGCCGGCGCCTCGGCGCAGCCGGCCGACAGCAGCAGGCAGGCCGCCGCGGCGGCGAAGAGCGGTGCTCTCATGGTGATTCCCCTGTCGCGTAACGATGGCACATTCGGGCGGCGCTGGCCATACGGTTGGCCCGGGAAACAAGCTGGCTATGGCTGGCCCATATCATTGCATATGGGTAATATGGCCTCGTGAAGACCACGATCGACATACAGGACGCGCTTCTGACGCGGGCCCGGCGGCACGCCAGGCGGCACGGGCGTCCCTTGCGTGCGGTGGTGGAGGAGGGCCTCCGCCTCGTGCTGTCCACGCCGGCGGCCCGTTCCCGGTATCGGTTGCCGGACCTGAGCGTCGGCGACCCGGCGGGCCCCGACCCGCTCGAGACGTACTCGTGGCAGGACCTGCGCGAGATGATCTACGGCAACCCTGGAACGCCGTGATCGCGGTAGACACGAATCTGCTCGTCTACGCGCACCGCCGGGAATCCCGCGTACACGGTCCCGCCAGCGCCATCATGCGCCGACTTGCCGAAGGTGACGACGCGTGGGCGATTCCCTGGCCGTGCTGCTACGAGTTCCTCAGCGTGGTGACCAACCGTCGCATCTGGAAGGACCGGGCGACGACAGTCGAGCGCGCCTGGCGGCAGCTCGACGTGTGGACCTCGTCGCCGTCGAGTCGACTGTTGGGCGAGACAGACGACTTCTTCGACCTTTTGAGCGGGTTCATCCAGCGACCGCGGGTGCACGGGCCGGTGATCCACGACGCGCGGGTCGCCGCGCTGTGCGTGGCGCACGGGGCCGAGGCCCTGCTCACCCGCGATCGCGATTTCTCGCTGTTCCCGGAGCTTCCGACGCGCGATCCGTTCACGTCCCCGCGGCCATGAGCCTGCCGACACTGGCTGCCCGCGCCGCCCGAGCGATCCGCTCCGGAAGCCCGGCCGCGTCAGAACGAGACGGTCGCGGTCATCGAGATCGTACGCGGCGCGCCGAGCCACGCGGCGTTCTCGGTGATGGCGGACAGATAGGCCTTGTCGAGCAGGTTGTTCGCCACGAGGGCGAATTCCGTCGACCGCAGCAGGTCGCCCAGCGCCTCGCCCGAGAAGCTGACGTAGGCGTCGACCAGCCAGTAGGCGTCCGCGTACCAGTCGGACCTCAGGCTGACGCGTCGCGACGACGTGTGCTTGGCGCTCAGCCCCATGCCAAGCGGACCGCTCCGATCGAGCGAGATGACCCACAGCCGGTCCGGCACGCCGGTGACATCGGTCCCCGCCACGAGGCCCTGACTCGCGTCGACGAGCGGGTCGCCGGTCCCGATGTACTCCGAGTCGTTGAGCGTGAAGGCGGTGTAGAACGACGTCCGTTGTGGCATCTGCACGGTCGCGGAGAACTCGAAGCCGCTCGTGTCGATGCCGCCCGCGTTGAAGTAGGCGCCGCCGCCCGGGATGAGGTAGTCGGGACCGGCCGCCGTCTGCGGACCGAGGTAGAAGATCCGGTTCTCGAAATCGATCGTGTACCACGTGGCTCCCAGTGCGAGCCGATCCCCTGAGTACTGCAGCCCGACATCGATATTCGAGGCGGTCTCGGGCTCGAGCATATCCAGGCTCCGGCCCGGCACTTCAAGCAGCGTAGCGCTGATTGCCTTGAAATTCTCGGCATAGCCCGCGAACAGGTCCAGACCCTCGACCGGCGTCTCGTACGTCACGCCGCCGGAGAAGAGCAGGTCGGAATCCGAATCGACCTCCAGGCTCGGATCGATGTTGAACAGATCCTCGCGCGACACGCCGACCAGATACTGCTTGACGCCGCCGCTCAGGGCGAACGGCCCGGCGAAGATCGTCTCCTCCACGTACCACTTGAAGACGTGCTGCGGGAACTGCCAGTCGTACTGCTGCCAGTAGGGCTGCTCGTTCCAGTTGAAGCTGAGCGTCGGGTCCAGAATCTGGTGCCAGTCCCGGCCCAGGTCCCGCCGCGTGTTCTCGTACCAGATGCCGGCGCGCAAGGTGCTGCCCGCGGCCCCGATCGTGGCGAACCACTCCTCGTCGAGCGTCACGCCGACGCGGTCCTTGCCGTAGTGGCTGTGGCGGTACGACTGCACCGCCGTGGCGCCGGGGTGGCACGCCGGGTCGACCGCCGGGCCGCCCGAGCCGTAGTAGTTGAAGACGTAGGACGACGCGCACCCGGCCATCGGCCCGACGGCGGCGCCGTCGGGGCCCACGAAGCGGATCAGACCGAGTTGCGAGCCGCCCTGGACGGGCGTCCCGCCCATCAACTCCGATTCCGGGCCGCCGCCGTCGTCGGTGACGTCGGCAATAAAGGGAGGTAGCCAGTCGCCGCGGCCCCGGTTGCGGTGGAAATAGCCACCCAGGCTCAGTGAGGCCACGTCGCTGAACGACCAGTCCGCCTTCAGGTAGCCGAACGTGTTGTTTCGCCGCGTCTGCCAACCCGGCCGGTAGAACTGGTTCAGGTACGGCACGCCGGGCCACTCGCCGACCAGGCGGTCCCAGCGCGGGTTGGCCCGGAAGTCGGCATCGCTGTAGAGCCGCTGGTAGACGTCCTCGTGGATGCTGTCGTACGAGAAGTAGCTCGTCAGATCGAGACGCCCGTGCGACGAGACGAGCTTGGCGGCGACGTGCTCCCGCTCGTTCCGTGCGGAGCCTTCTACCCAGTCGGTCGCCTCCTGGCGGACCGCGGCGATCCACGCCCGCGTGTCGCGGCCGAACAGCGGTCCGGTGTCGACCCGCATCGCGAGCCGCTGGCCGTTGTTCTCGCCGAGGGTGGCCGACGCGGTGTAGGTCCGCTCCGCTGCCGGATCGTCCGTCAGGTACTCGAACGTGCCGCCCAGCGCCTCGACCGACCGGGAGGCGATGTCGGCCGTCCCCTGCGACACCTCGACGCCGCCGAGGTTCATCGGGTCGATGAAGCGGTTCGCCTTGGCGCCGCCCCAGTAGTCCGACGTGCCGTTCGGGAAACCATCGATGGTTGTACCGATCTGCACTTCGGTGAGGGTTACCTGGAAGCCGCGCATGGCGACGTTGCTCGACCAGTCGTCGAAGCCGTACGCGTCGCCCTCCTGGACGGACACGCCGGGGAGGTTGTCCACCACCGACGTCACGGCGGTGATGTTCGACTGCTGCATCATCATCGGTTCGGCCACGACGTTGCGCGCGAAGATCCGCGGCTCGTCGGCCACGACGGTGATCGATTCCATGCGCCGCTCGAGCTCCATGACGACTGCGAGGGACGCGGTCGCTCCGGGTTGGACCACCACGGGCATCTCCTGCGTTTCGAAGCCGGGCAAGGCGATCGCAATCACGTAGTCGGCGGCCGGAATCATCCCGAAGGAGAAGCGCCCGTCCGGGCCGGTCACCTGCAGCGCGCCCGGCGCCGTAAGCGACCCACCGGTCAGCGTCACGGTGACGCCCGGCAGCGCACCGCCGGCGGAGTCGGTGACAGTGCCCTCCAACGTTCCGGTCGACTGCGCGGCGTACGACGCCGCCGGGAGCAGCAGCGCGGCCGCGACCACGACGTTCCGCATCCAGGCAGCGGTCAGCACGGGGGAACGTTGGCGCATGGCAGTGGTCGGCATGCGGGAAGGTTGGCACATGGGCAGGCAACCCGCAAGCCTGGGAGCCCGTGGCAAGAAAGGCCCCGCTGCATTTGGCCGGGCGATGCATCCGGCACGTTGCTAACATCGGAGCACACATGGCTTCCAGTCGGCAGCGAGCAGTTGCCGCGGTGGGGATCGTGCTCGCCGCCGGCGTCCTCCCAGCGCCCGCGGCGTCCGGCCAGGGTCCGCCGGCCACGGCAGCGGGCGGCGCGCAGACGGACACCGTCGCCGGGTTGCGGGTCGGCGGCCCGGCGGTTCCAGTGGCGCCGGCCGTCATCGCCCGCGACGCGGCCGGCCGCGTGACCGTGCGCGCCGTGCGCATCGCGACGCCCCTCGACATCGACGGCCGGCTCGACGAGGCGGTCTACGCGCGCGTGCCGGCCATGTCGGACTTCATCCAGACCGATCCGGACGAGGGCGCCCCGGCCACCGAGAAGACCGAGATCTGGCTGCTGTTCGACGACGACAACGTCTACGTCGTGGGCCGCTGCTGGGAGACGGAGCCCGAGCGCCTGATGGCCAACGAGATGCGCCGGGACAATCCCGCCATCGTGCGCAACGACAACCTGGCGTGGAGCTTCGACACCTTCCACGATCGCCGCAACGGCGTCATCTTCGAGGTCAATCCCATCGGCGGGCGGCTCGATGGCGAGATCACGAACGAGGAGCGCGCGAACATCGACTGGAATCCGGTCTGGGACGTGGCGGCGGGCCTCTTCGAGCAGGGTTACGTGGTCGAGGCGGCCATCCCGTTCAAGTCGCTGCGCTACCGGCCCGGCCGCGAGCAGACGTGGGGCTTCCAGGTGCGCCGCCGCAACCGCTGGAAGAACGAGATCTCCTACCTCGCGCCCGTCCCCGCCGCGTGGAATGAGCGCGGGCACTTCCGAATGTCGCTGTCGGCGACCGTGATCGGGCTCGAGGCGCCGCCCGGCTCGCGCAGCATCGAGATCAAGCCCTACGCCATCGCCGACCTGACGAGCGACGCGACGGCGGCGACGCCCATCTCGAACGCGCTCGGCGCCGACGCCGGAATCGACGTCAAGTACGGCATCACGCAGAACCTGACGGCCGACGTCACCGTCAACACCGACTTCGCCCAGNNGAGGCGGACGAGCAGCAGATCAACCTGACGCGGTTCAGCCTCTTCTTCCCGGAGAAGCGGGAGTTCTTCCTGGAGAACCAGGGGCTGTTCACGTTCGGCGGCGCCGGCGCCGGCCCGTTCGGGGCGGGCGACACGCCCGTGCTGTTCTACAGCCGCCGCATCGGACTGGATGCGGCCACGGGGCGCGAGATCCCGATCGACGCCGGGGGCCGCATGACCGGGCGGGTCGGCCCGTTCAGTGTCGGCCTGCTGAACATCCAGACCGGCGACGCGCCGGAGGCCGCCGCGCGGGCGACCAACTTCTCGGTCCTGCGCGTCAAGCGCGACCTGCTGCGGCGCAGCAGCGTCGGCGCCATCTTCACCCGGCGGTCGGTGTCTGCGCACGGCCAGGGCGCGGGAGAAACGTACGGCGTCGACGGCACGTTCGCGTTCTACGACGCGCTCAGCATCAACACGTACTGGGCGCGGACGCGCGCACCCGACGCGCTGCTGGCGGCGAGCCCCGCGGCGGCCGGCGCGGCGGACGACGTCAGCTACCGCGCGCAGCTCAACTACGCGGGCGACCGCTACGGCGTCGAGCTCGAGCACCTGGTCGTGGGCACCGACTTCAATCCGGAGGTGGGCTTCCTGCGCCGCGAGGACTTCGCGCGCAGCTATGGGCTGTTCCGCTTCAGTCCCCGCCCGCGGGCGCTGGCCGCCATCCGCAGGCTCGTCTGGGAGGGCCGCTTCGACTACATCACCGACCGCCGGGGGGTGCTCGAGACGCGCCAGGCGTTCGGCCAGTTCGGCATCGAGTTCGAGAACAGCGACCGGCTGACGTTCGACTACACCCGCAACTACGAGTACCTCGACCGGCCGTTCCGGATCGCGCGCGACGTGGCGATCCCCGTCGGGGGCTACCGCTTCCAGGACCTGCTGGCGTCGTTCGAGCTGGGGCGGCAGCGGCGGTTCTCCGGGCTGGTCACGGCTCAGCACGGCGGCTTCTTCGGCGGCACGAAGACGTCGCTCGGGTTCGGCCTGGGAGGCGGGATCTCGAGCGGCCGCCTGGAGATCACCCGCCAGCTCTCGTTCGAGCCGGGGCTCTCCATCAACCGGATCACGTTGCCCCGGGGCCGGTTCACCACGAATCTGGTGACGACGCGGACCACCTACACGGTCACGCCGCTGATGTTCTTCAGCGCGCTCGTGCAGTACAACTCCGCCAACGCCTCGCTGGGCGCCAACCTGCGGTTCCGCTGGGAGTACCAGCCGGGCAGCGAACTGTTCGTGGTCTACAACGAGCAGCGCGACACGCTCGTGCCCCGTTTTCCCGGACTCGAGAACCGGGCCGTCGTCGTGAAGATCAACCGCCTCTTCCGCTTCTGAGCCGGGATCCCGTCGCCGTCCCGTGCTGCCCGGCGCCGGACGGCCGCAAGCGGTTGCGGTACCATTCCGGGCAGTCTGGCGTGCTCACGGAAGGAGGCATCATGGGAGGGAGAAGGATCATCACCGCGGCGAGCCTGCTCGTGCTCGCGGCCGGCGTCGTCTGGGGCGCCGCCGCGCTGCGGGGTCAGGCGCCGGCGCTGACGACTCAGGACTACATCGACATCGAGCAGCTCTACATCGCCTACACGAACGCGATCGACTTCGGCGATCCGGAGGGGCTCGACTACGCGGGCGTGTTCACGCCCGACGGGGTGTTCGCGCTGGTCATGCGGCTGGCGGACGGCGCCAGCGGTCCCGGTCCGTGCCCCGGGGAGGGACCCTGGGAGATCGTCGATCGCGAGGTCATCCGCGGCAGCATGCCGGACCGGGACGGGTCGCGCGTCTGCGTGACCGTCCTCGACGGGGCCGACCGCCTGGCGAGCATGGCGTCCGGGTTTCGCGAGGTCTTCGGCACGAGCCAGCGGCACGTCTACACCAACCTGCGCATCACGCCGGCGCCGGACGGCGCGCGCGGCTTCGTCTACTTCACCCAGCTCGACGTGAGCACGCTGCCGCCCACCACGAGCGTCACCGGCATCTACGAGGACACGCTCGTGAAGACGGCGGACGGCTGGCGCTTCAAGAAGCGCGTGCACACGCACGACGCGCCGTACGGCTAGGAGGCCCCGGGGGCCGCACCATGCCGCAGCTTCGCGTCCGGATCGCCGCCGTCCTCGCCCTGGCTGCCGCGTCCCCGTGCCTCGCGGCGCACGCGGCCGCACAGGGCCTGCGGGGCCCCGAGCTCGACGGGCACCCGTCCGCGCCGGTGGCCCCCGAGGTGATCAACCGCGACGCGGCGGGGCGCGCCACGGTGCGCGCCGTGCGCATCACCGAGCCGCTGGACATCGACGGCCGTCTCGACGAGGCCGTCTACCAGCGCGTGCTGCCGATGTCCGACTTCATCCAGACCGATCCCGACGAGGGCGCCCCGGCCACGGAGAAGACCGAGGTCTGGCTGCTGTTCGACGACGAGAACGTCTACGTCGTCGGCCGCTGCTGGGAGACGGAGCCGGACCGCCTGGTGGCCAACGAGATGCGGCGCGACAACACGACCATCGTCCGCAACGACAACATGGCGTGGAGCTTCGACACGTTCCACGACCACCGCAACGGCGTGCTGTTCGAGGTCAACCCCATCGGCGGCCGCATCGACGGCCAGGTCACCAACGAGTCGCAGGTCAACATCGACTGGAACCCGATCTGGGACTTCGCGACCGGCTACTTCGACGACGGCTACATCGTCGAGGCCGCCATCCCCTTCAAGTCGCTCCGCTACCGTCCCGGGCGCATTCAGACGTGGGGGTTCCAGGTGCGCCGCGTCAACCGGTCGAAGAACGAGGTGTCGTACCTGACGCCGGTGCCGCCGGCCTTCATCAACAACGGCCACTTCCGCTCGTCGCTGGCGGCCGCGGTCGTCGGCCTCGAGGCGCCGCCCGCCTCGCGCCTCATCGAGCTGAAGCCCTACGCCATCGGCGACCTGTCGAGCGACCTGCGGGGCGCCGAGCCGTTCACGAACCGGCTGGGCGGCGACGGCGGCATCGACATCAAGTACGGCATCACCCAGAACCTGACGGCCGACTTCACCGTCAACACCGACTTCGCCCAGGTGGAGGCGGACGAGCAGCAGATCAACCTGACGCGCTTCTCGCTGTACTTCCCCGAGAAGCGGGAGTTCTTTCTCGAGAACCAGGGGGTGTTCACCTTCGGGGGCGCCGACTCGGGGCCGTTCAGGAGCGGCGACACGCCGGTGCTGTTCTACAGCCGCCGGATCGGCCTCGACGCGGGGCGGGAGATCCCGATCGACGCGGGCGCCCGGCTGACCGGCCGCGCCGGCGCCTTCAGCGTCGGCCTGCTCGACATCCGGACGGGGGACGCCAACGTCCCCGGCCGCGCGGCGCCCGTGCCGGCGACGAACTTCTCGGTCGTGCGCATCAAGCGCGACCTGCTGCGGCGCAGCAGCATCGGCGCCATCGCCACGCGGCGCTCGGTCTCGACGCGCGGGCGCGGCTCGGCCGAGACGTACGGCGCCGATGCCACGTTCGCCTTCTACGACGCGCTGACCATGAACGCCTACTGGGCGACGACGCGGGCCCCGGGCAACGGCCCGGACGACGTCAGCTACCGGGCGCACCTCGACTACGCGGGCGACCGCTACGGTGTGGAGCTCGAGCGGCTGGTGGTGGGCACCCACTTCAACCCCGAGGTCGGCTTCATGCGGCGCTTCGACTTCGGGCGCAACCACGGGGCATTCCGCTTCAGTCCGCGCCCCCGGTCCATTGCCCTCATCCGCCGCTTCGTCTGGGAGGGCCGGTTCGATTCGTTTCGCAGCCGGGCCGGCCGGCTCGACACCGAGCTGCTGCAGGGCAAGTTCGGCATCGAGCTCGAGAACAGCGACGTGCTGATGGCGGACTACATTCGCAGCAACGAGTACGTCGACCGGGTGTTCGACGTGGCGGGCGTGGACGTCGGGATGGGCGGCCACCGTTTCCAGGACACCATGCTCACCTACGAGCTGGGCCAGCAGCGCCGCTTCTCCGGCATGGTCACGTTCCAGCGCGGCGGCTTCTTCGGCGGCAGGAAGACGACGATCGGCTTCGGCCGCCGGACCGGTCTGTCGGGCGGCCGGCTGGCGATCACGCCCCGCGTGTCGTTCGAGCCGGGCGTGTCGCTGAACTGGATCGAGCTGCCCGCCGGCAAGGTGACCACGACGCTGATCACGACGCGGACGACCTATACGCCCACGCCGTTCCTGTTCGTCAGCGCGCTCGTCCAGTACAACTCGGCGGCCAACGACGCGAGCGCCAACGTCCGCCTGCGCTGGGAGTACCAGCCGGGCAGCGAGCTGTTCATCGTCTACAACGAGCAACGCGACACGCTCGTCCGCGACCGCCGTTTCCCGGAGCTGTACAACCGCGCGCTCATCATCAAGTTCAACCGCCTCTTCCGATTCTGAGGGGCTTCCTTCAGACGGGGCTACGCCCCGAACCCCCGGCGTCCGTTTGCGGGGACCCTTCGCCCTGCGCCACTCCCGCCGAGGCGCGCCGTGCGCGGCATCCATCAGACGGGGCTGCGCCCCGAGCCCCCGGCGTCCGTTTGCGGGGACCCCTTCGCCCCGCGCCACTCCCGCCGACGCGCGCTGTGCGCGCCTTGCGCCGTGTGAAGCACTGGCACGGCGCTGAATCAGATGGGGTCGTGCCCTGGACCCCGGCGTCCGCCGGTGCGCCGGTTCAGCAGTAGGGTAGAATCTAGGGGCTTCCTTATGAGACTGCATCCGAACCTTGTGCTTGCCGGTGTGCTGGCGGTCGGCTTGGTTGCGCCCGGCGGCGTGGCGGCCGGCGTGCAGCAGCCCGGTGCGGCCGCGTCGAGCTCGGGCACGCCGGCGGACGCGCTGCTCGCGCGCTACTGCGTCACCTGTCACAACGAGCGCCTGCGGACGGCCGGGCTGGCGCTCGACGGCCTCGATTCCTCGCACGTGAGCAGCCATCCCGACGTGTGGGAGAAGGTCGTGCGCAAGCTGCGCGGGGCGGTGATGCCGCCGGTCGGCCGGCCGCGCCCGGACGAGGCCGAGTACGACCGGGTCGCCTCGTGGCTCGAGGCGGAGCTGGACGGCGCCTGGGCGGCGGCGCCCGATCCCGGGCGTACGGAGACCTTCCATCGCCTCAACCGCGCCGAGTACGGCAACGCCGTCCGCGATCTGCTGGCGCTGGACGTCGACGTCGACGACTTCCTGCAGGCCGACGACGCCAGCTACGGCTTCGACAACATCGCCGGCGTGCTCAGGATGTCGCAGTCGCTGATGGAGCGCTATCTGGCGGCGGCGCGGACGATCAGCCGCATGGCGGTCGGCAGCCCGCCGCCCGCGGTCGATTCGGTGGTCTATCGCGTTGCCGACGACATGCAGCAGCAGCACCGCGTGGAGGAGCTGCCGTTCGGCACCCGCGGTGGGCTGCTGGTCGAGCACTTCTTTCCGCAGAGCGCGCAGTACGACATTCGCATCGAGGTGGGCAACGACCGCGGGCTGCGCGGCAGCCACCGGATGGAGGTCACCGTCGACGGCGAGCAGGTGCAGTTGTTCGAGGTGGGCCAGCCTCCGCCCGACTCGTCGGCCCAACCGACCACCAACACGGCCGCCATCGTGTACGTGACGGACGGCGTCTACGACGTCCGGGTACCGGTCGCCGGCGGCCCGCACGACATCGGCGTGACGTTCTACAAGCAGCCCACGCCGCTGGTCGAGCAGGTGCGGGAGGTGTTCGAGAACCCCACGATCGCGAACAACGTGGGTGTCGGCGGCCGCATGCCGACGGTCACGACCGTCACGATCGTCGGGCCGTACTCGCCGACCGGCGCCGGAGACACGCCGAGCCGGCAGCGCATCTTCACCTGTCGGCCGGCGACCGCGGCCGAGGAGACGCCCTGCGCCGCGACGATCCTCTCCACGCTCGCGCGGCGGGCCTACCGCGGGTTCGTCGCGGACGGGGACGTGGACGTGCTGCTCGACTTCTACCGCGCCGGCCGCGCGCGCGGCCGGAGCTTCGAGGACGGCATCGAGCTGGCCCTCCGCCGGCTGCTGGTGAGCCCGGAGTTCCTGTACCGGATCGAGGCGGACCCCACGGCGTCCACCGCGCCGTCCGTCGGCGCGCCCGGCGTCTACCGTCTCGGTGGCTTGGAGCTGGCGTCGCGCCTGTCGTTCTTCCTGTGGAGCAGCATTCCGGACGAGGTGCTGCTGGACGCGGCGGAAGCGGGGCAGCTGGACGATCCGGCGGAGCTCGAGCGGCAGGTGCGGCGGATGCTGGCCGATCCCCGCTCGGCGGCGCTGACCGAGAACTTTGCCGGGCAGTGGCTGCAGCTGCGGAACCTGGAAACGGTGGTCCGGCCGGGCGATCCCTACTCGCGGACGTTCGACGAATCGCTGCGGCGGGGGCTGCTGCAGGAGACGGAGCTGTTCATCGACAGCATCCTGCGCGAGGACCGCGGCCTGCTGGAGATCCTGACGGCCGACTACACCTTCCTCAACGAGCGCGTGGCGCGGCACTACGGGCTGCTGGGCGTGCAGGGCAGCCATTTCCGGCGCGTCACCCTCCCGGAGTCGAGCCCGCGGCGCGGCCTGCTCGGCCACGGGAGCGTGCTGACGCTCACCTCCCACGCCATCCGGACCTCGCCGGTCAATCGCGGCAAGTGGATTCTCGTCAACATCCTGGGGACGCCGCCGCCCGATCCGCCCGCCAACATCCCGGCGCTGGACGACCGCAAGACCCAGGCCAAGGTGGCGACGCTCCGCGAGCGGATGTCCCGGCACCGGGCGAATCCGGCGTGCGCGAACTGCCACAACATCATCGATCCGGCCGGGTTCGCCCTGGAGAACTTCGACGCGGTCGGCCGCTGGCGGCTCGTCGACGAGTCGTTCAACACCATCGACGCGTCGGGCGCCCTGCCGGACGGCACGCGGTTCGACGGGGTCGCCGAGCTGACGGCGGCGCTGATTCGCCGCCCGGAGCGCTTCGTGACGACCGTGACGGAGAAGCTGTTGACGTATGCGCTCGGGCGCGGCCTGGAGCACTACGACATGCCGGCCGTGCGCCGCATCATGCAGGAGGCGGCCGGAGACGACTACGGCTTCCAGGCGATCATCACCGGCATCGCGGGCAGCTATCCGTTCCTGCACCGGCGGGCGGGCGGCGCCGCGGGCGCGGCGACGACGGCGGCGTCGCGCTGACGCGCAACATCGAGAGGAGCTGGCAACCGTGATCGTTACCAGAAAGAGCCTGCCACGGCGGACGATGCTCCGCGGACTCGGGGCCACCATCGCGCTGCCGTTTCTCGACGCGATGGCCCCCGCGCTGACGGCCGTCTCGAAGACGGCGGCGTCGCCCACGCCCCGGATGGGGTTCTTCTACGTGCCCAACGGCATGTTCCTGCCGAGCTTCCATCCGCCGGGCGACGGCGGCACGAGCTTCGAGCTGACGCCCACGCTGAAGCCGCTCGAGGCGTTCCGCGACCAGATCGTGGTCGTCAGCGGCCTGAGCAACAGCGGCGTGGTCAGCACCAACGAAGGCGGCGGCGTGCACACGCGGGCGCACGGCGGCTGGCTGAGCGGCGTGCTGCCGAAGCGCACCGAGGGCGCCGACCTGCGCGCCGGCAAGACGCTCGACCAGTATGCGGCGGACCAGCTGGGCGCCGACACGTCGCTGCGCTCGCTCGAGCTGACGATCGATTCCAACTACCAGGTAGGGAACTGCGAGAACGGCTACAGCTGCGCCTACATCAACTCCAGCTCGTGGCTGACGGCGACCACGCCGCTGCCGCACGAGCGCGACCCGCGCGTGGTCTTCCGCCGCCTGTTCGGCGACGGCGGGAGCGTGGCGGCGCGCCTGACGCAGATGCGGACCGACCGCAGCATCCTCGACTCGGTGTCCGACAGCCTCACCCGCCTCGAGCGGCGCCTGGGCCTGCAGGACCGCGCCACGGTGGACGAGTATCTGGATTCGGTCCGCGAGATCGAGCGGCGCATCCAGCGCGCCGAGGTGCACAACGCGACGACGCCGCTGCCGTCCCTCGAGCAGCCGACGGGCGTGCCCGACGACTACGAGGAGCACGTCGAGCTGATGCACGACCTGCTGGTCCTCGGCTTCCAGGCGGACGTCACGCGGGTGAGCTGCATGCAGATGGCCCGCGAGCTCAGCGGGCGCTCGTATCCGAACATCGGCGTTCCGGAGGGGCACCACACGGTCTCGCACCACCAGCTCGACCAGCACAACATCGCCCAGTACACGAAGATCAACACGTATCACATGACCCTGTTCGCGCGGCTCCTGGACCGGATGCGGCGCACGCCGGACGGCGACGGCACGCTGCTGGACCACAGCATCCTGCTGTGGGGCGCGGGCATGGGCGACGGCGATCACCACACGCCGTACAACCTGCCCATCACGCTGGCCGGCGGCGGCTGCGGCACGCTCGAGGGCGGCCGGCACCTCAAGTACGCGCTGCACACCCCGTTCATGAACCTGGGGCTGAGCCTGCTCGAGAAGGTCGGCGTGCAGGTGGACCGCATATCCGACAGCACGGGTCCGCTGGCCGGCGTCTGAGCTCTCACCATGCCTGGCATCACGAAGCGTTCGTTCCTGGCGGCGTTGCTCGGCGCCGCCGGCGTGCTCGCGGCCGGTGTGGCAGCCACCCCGGCCGCGGCGGCGGCGCGCGGAGACGCGCCGTTGCTGGCGGCCGTCAAGGCCGCGGATGTCGACCGGGTGCGTGCGTTGATCGCCGACCCTGCCGTCGACGTGGATCAGGCCGCGCCGGATGGCGCCACCGCGCTGCACTGGGCCGTGCACCGCGACGCCCCGCGGCTGGTCGAGCTGCTGCTCGCGGCCGGCGCGGACGCGGCGGCCGCGAACCGCTACGGCGTGCGGCCGATCGCCCTGGCCGCCGAGAACGGGAACGCCGCCATCCTCGGTGCGCTGCTCGCGGCGGGCGCCGATGCGAACGCGGTCCTGCCGGGCGGCGAGACCGCGTTGATGACGGCGGCCCGGACCGGCCGGCCGGACGCCCTGCGCGTGCTCCTGGCGCACGGGGCGGACGTCAACGCGCGCGACGCGACGCACGGGCAGACGCCGCTGATGTGGGCGGCCGCCCGCGGCCACGCGCGGGCCGTTCACGTGCTGGCCGAGGCCGGCGCCGAAATCGACGCGCGCACCGCCGGAGAGGCGCAGCCGCCGGCCCGCCGGTACATCTTCGCCGTGCCGCCGGTGACCGGGTTCACGCCGCTGATGTTCGCCGCCCGGGGCGGGCACCTCGAGGCGGTCGGCGCGCTCATCGCGGCCGGCGCCGACGTGAACGCCACCCTGTCGGACGGCCAGAACGTCCTGGTCGTCACGGTCGCGAACGCGAACTGGGCGGTGGCCGACTACCTGCTCGACCGCGGGGCCGATCCGAACCTGGCCGGCGCGGGCTGGAACGCGCTGCACCAGACGGTGCGCACGCGGCGCATGAACGTCGGCTTCGGCAAGCCGGGGCCGATCCCGGCCGGCAGTGTAGACAGCATCGACGTCATCCGCAAGATGCTGGCGCGCGGCGTGGACGTCGACGCGCGGATGACGCGCAACGGCATGCAGGACGGCCAGCGCAACCGCCTCAATCGACTCGGCGCCACGGCGTTCTTCCTGGCGGCCAAGGTGACGGACATCGAGGCGATGCGGGTGCTCGTCGACGCGGGCGCCGATCCGCTGCTGTCGAGCGCGGAGAGCACGACGCCGCTGATGGTGGCCGCCGGCCTCGACATCTGGAACCCGGGCGAGGACGGCGGGTCGCTGCCGGGCCAGGAGGAAGAGGTGCTCGCGGCGGTCCGCATGTGCGTCGAGCTGGGCAACGACGTCAACGCCGTCAACGATCTCGGCGAGACGGCGCTGCACGGCGCCGCCTTCCGCGGCGCCAACATCGTGGTGGACTACCTGGTCGCGCAAGGCGCGAAGCTCGACGCCAGGGACCGCAACGGCTGGACGCCCTGGGCCATCGCCAACGGCTTCAGCTACTCGGACTTCTACAAGGCGCAGAAGCACACCGCCGAGTTGCTGGCGCGCTACCTGGAGCAGCAGGGCCTGCCCACCGGCGATCCGATTCCGGGGTCGGTCTGCTTCGACTGCCTGCAGACGAGGCTCGATCAGGCGCGGGCGGTGCGCGAGCGCGACACGCGCATGGAAGCCGAGTTCGCCGCCGAGGTGGCCGCACCGGACGAGCCGTGAAGCAACTGGCGGCGCTGCTCGGCATCGGCGTGCTGGCGGTCGCCGGCGGACAGGCCGGCGCGCGGCAGACGACCCGCGACGCGCCGATCCCCCACGCGTCCGGCCAGAGCGTGACCCCGGCGTACGAGGGCTGGTTCCCCAACGCGGACGGGACGTTCAGCCTGTCGTTCGGCTACTTCAACCGGAACTACGAAGAGCGGCCGGACATCCCGATCGGCGCCGACAACCGCTTCGAGCCGGGGCCGGCCGACCGGGGGCAGCCGACGCACTTTCTGCCGCGGCGCCAGACGGGCGTCTTCACGGTCGTGGTGCCAGCCGACTTCGGGGACCGGGCGCTGACCTGGAGCCTCACGGCCCACGGCGAGACGTACGCCATCCCCGGGCGCCTGCGCCCGGCCTGGCAGATCGACGCCCTCCGCGAGGTGACCAGCGGCAACACGCCGCCCGTGGTCCGGTTCGCGCCGGATGGCGAGCCGGGACAGGGCCCCGGGGGCGTCCGGGCGTCTCTCGCGGCGGTCGCGGGCGTGCCGGTGGCGCTGGAGCTGTGGGCGGTCGACGACGGCATCCGGACGTTCCTCCGGTCGCGCCTGCCGCCGACGCTCGGACTGGTCTGGAGCAAGTTCCGGGGACCCGGCGCGGTGCGGTTCGACGAGCCGACGCCAGGCATCGGCAGCGGGGGACGGGCGGTGACGACAGCCACGTTCGACGCGCCGGGCGACTACGTGCTGCGCGTGCTGGCGTGGGACGATTCGGGCCCGCAGGGACCGACGATGGCGGTCGGCTTCCAGTGCTGCTGGACGAACGCGTACGTCGACGTCCGCGTGCGGTAGGGGTGAGGAGACTGGACATGAGCAAGCTCGGACGCGTCATGACGATCGGACTCGCCGCGGCGGTCCTCGGCGGCGGCGCGGCGGCCGCGCAGCCGGAGGCGGTGACGTTCTCCAGGGACGTGGCGCCGATCCTGCAGCAGCGCTGCGAGGCCTGCCACCGCGAGGGGCAGATGGCCCCGATGTCGCTGGTCACGTACGAGGAGGTGCGGCCCTGGGCGCGCGCCATCCGGCGCAAGGTGGTCGGCCGCGAGATGCCGCCGTGGCACATCGACAGGACGGTCGGCATCCAGTCGTTCGCGAACGACATCTCGCTGAGCGACGAGCAGATCGCCACCATCGCCGCCTGGGTCGACGCGGGCGCGCCGCGCGGCAACCCGGCGGACCTGCCGCCGCCCATCGCGTGGCCGGCCGACGACGTCTGGCGCCTCGCCGGCCAGATGGGCGGCGAGCCCGACCTGGTCGTCATCTCCCCGCCCTGGACGCAGCCGGCCGAGGGCCAGGATCAGTGGTACCAGCCGCTGGTCGAGACCGGCCTGAGCCAGGATCGCTGGGTGCGCGGCGTCGAGGTCCGGCCGTCGATCGAGGGACGCAGGATCGTGCACCATGCGCTCGCGCGGCTCGTGCAGCGGGAGGAGCCCGGCGACTTCACTCCGGCCGTCGACTTCGCGGGGCGCGGCGCGTTCCTCACCGAGTTCGCGGTGGGCAAGAACGGCGACGTGTTCAGGGAGAATACCGGCAAGCTGCTGAAGGCGGGCGCCGGCATCAGCTACGACATCCACTACCACTCGGTGGGCGAGGAGATCACGGACCGCACCGAGGTCGGGCTGTGGTTCTACCCGCGGGGGTTCGTTCCGAAGTACCGCGTGTATGCCCAGGTGCTCGGCACGCGCCAGTCCATGGAGACGTTCGACCTGCCGCCGGGACAGAAGACCGTCCACCACGCCTACGTTCCGCTGCAGCTCCCGGCGCGGCTCGAGAACTATCAGCCGCACATGCACATGCGGGGCACGGCGATGTCGATGGAGGCGATCCTGCCCGACGGGCGGGTCCGGATGCTGAGCCACGTCGACCGGTTCGACTTCAACTGGCACGTCAACTACGTCTACGCGGAGGACGCGGCGCCCGTGCTGCCGGCGGGCACGGTGCTCCACCTGACCGCGTGGCACGACAACACCGAGTCGAACCCGGCCAATCCCGATCCGGCGCAGTGGGTCGGGTGGGGGCAGCGCAGCTACGACGACATGTATCACGCGCACGTCAACATCACGTACCTCACGGACGAGGACTACGAGACGATCATCGAGGACCGCGAGCGCGCCGCGCTGGCCACCGGCGGCCAGTAGCCGGTCCGCCCGCGGGCCGGGGAGCCTGCAGGCCGAAGGGGAAGAACGATGCGAGAGGGACTGCTGTCCGCTGGAATCGCCGGCATCGCCGGCATCGTGCTGCTGGCTGCCGCCGGGTGCGGCGGTGCGCCCATGGAGGAGCCGGCCGCGGGACCCGTCCGGATGCCGGCGGAGCCCGAGCCCGCCGATCCGGAGGCGATCCGGCCATTCACCATCGCGGTCCCCGACGAGGTCCTCGACGACCTGCACCTCAGGCTGGCCCAGACCCGCCTGCCCGACGAGATCGAGGGCGCGGAGTGGGACTACGGCACGCCGCTGGGCTATCTGACCGAGCTGATCACCTACTGGCGCGACGAGTACGACTGGCGCGCGCAGGAGGCGCGGCTGAACGCGTTCGATCAGTTCAGGACCCGCATCGACGGCATCGACGTCCACTTCATCCATCAGCGCTCGCCCGAGGAGGACGCGCTGCCCCTGCTCATCACGCACGGCTGGCCCGGCACGGTGGTCGAGTTCATGGAGATCATCGGGCCGCTGACCGATCCGGCGGCGCACGGCGGGAGCGCGGACGACGCCTTCCACGTCATCGCGCCGTCGATTCCCGGCTACGGCTTCTCGGGTCATCCGCGCGAGCCCGGGTTCGGCCCGGAGCAGGCGGCCGACGTCAACGCGGCGCTGATGGCGCGGCTGGGCTACGAGCGCTACGGCCTGCAGGGCGGCGACTGGGGCGCCATCATCAGCCGCTGGCACGCCTTCAAGCACGCGGAGCCGGTGGCGGGGCTGCATCTCAACATGATGATTGCCGGCCCGCCGCCCGGCGTCGAGGATCCGGAAGCCGGCGTCCCCGAGGCGGAGCTGGAGCGGATGCGGGAGCGGACCGCGTTCTTCCAGGGCCCCGAAACGGGATACAGCCACATTCAGGGGACCAAGCCGCAGACGCTCGGCTACGGGCTGAACGACTCCCCGGCCGGACAGGCGGCCTGGATCGTCGAGAAGTTCCGGACCTGGTGCGACTGCGACGGCCATCCGGAGACCATCTTCAGCCGGGACGCGCTGCTGACGAACATCATGGTCTACTGGCTGACCGAGTCGGCCACCTCGTCGGCCCGCATGTACTACGAGAGCGGCATGGCCCGCGCCACCGGCGTCGGTCAGCCCGGCCGCATCGAGGTGCCGAGCGCAGGCGCCATCTTCCCGCACGAGCTGTTCTACACGCCGCGCGCCTGGGCCGAGGCCCACTACAACCTGGTGCGCTGGACGGAGATGCCCCGCGGCGGCCACTTCGCCGCCATGGAGCAGCCCGAGCTGTTCGTGGACGACGTCCGCGCGTTCTTCGCCGATCTGCGCTGAGGCGCGGGCAACGGGTCGCCGCGAGTGGGGGACACCATGGCAACGCCGGCCACGACGCGGCTGATGATGCTGCTGGCGTTCGCGGCGTCCCTCGCCGCCTGCGGCGGCCCGCCGGAAGAGGCGACCCCCTCGCCCCCGCCGCCCTGGCTCGGCGACGATGCCGAGCCGGCCGACCCGGAGGCGATCCGGCCGTTCACCATCGCCGTCCCCGACGCCGTGCTCGACGATCTCCACGCGCGGCTGGCGCGCACGCGCCTGCCCGACGAGCTCCGCGGCGGCGGCTGGGACTACGGCACGCCGCTGGGCTACCTGACCGAGCTGATCACCTACTGGCGCGACGAGTACGACTGGCGCGCGCAGGAGGCGCGGCTGAACGCGTTCGACCAGTTCCGGACGCGCATCGACGGCATCGACATCCACTTCATCCACCAGCGCTCGCCCGAGGCTGACGCCCTGCCGCTGATCATCACGCACGGCTGGCCCGGGTCCGTGGTCGAGTTCATGGAGGTCATCGGGCCGCTGACCGATCCGGCGGCGCACGGCGGGAGCGCGGACGACGCCTTCCACGTCGTCGCGCCGTCGATGCCGGGCTACGGCTTCTCGGGCCATCCGCGCGGGCGCGGCGTCGGCCCGGAGCAGACCGCCGCCATCAACGCGCAGCTCATGGCCCGGCTGGGCTACGAGCGGTACGGCGTGCAGGGGGGCGACTGGGGCGCCAACATCGGCCGCTGGCATGCGGTCAACCATCCGGAGCCGGTCGTCGGCCTGCACGTCAACCTGGCGATGGCCCTGCCGCCGCCCGACGAGGTGCCGCCCGGCGGCAACCGGCTGCGCGACGGCGCGGCGCTCCAGGGACAGGAGAACGGCTACTCCCACATCCAGGGCACGAAGCCGCAGACGCTGGGCTACGGCCTGACCGATTCGCCGGCCGGACAGGCGGCCTGGATCGTCGAGAAGTTCCGCACCTGGTGCGAGTGCGACGGCCACCCCGAGACGATCTTCAGCCGGGACGCCCTGCTCACCAACATCATGCTGTACTGGGTGTCCGGGAGCGGGCCCTCGTCGGCCCGCATGTACTACGAGGCGTTCCACGCGCCGACGTTCGATCCGCCGGTGCGCGTGGCGGTGCCGACCGGCGTCGCCATCTATCCGGGCGAGCCGTTCAGCTCGCCGCGCGAGTGGGTGGAGGCGTGGTACAACTTGCAGCACTGGGCCGAGATGCCCCGCGGCGGCCACTTCGCCGCCATGGAGCAGCCCGAGCTGTTCGTCGACGACGTCCGGACGTTCTTCGCCGGGTTGCGCTGAGGCGTGTGTCCCGGCCGCATCGGGAGGGGACAATCCATGCCGACCATCAGACGACTGCTGCTGCCGGGGATCGTGGCGCTGCTCCCGTTCGCCGGGTGCGGCGGCGAGCCCGCGGAGGAAGCGGGGAGCCTGGCGCCGCCGCCGGCGCCGTGGCTCGGCGACGGCCCGCCGGCGGGCGACCCGGAGGCCGTGCGGCCGTTCACGATCGATGTGCCCGACGCGGTGCTCGACGACCTCGACGCCCGGCTGGCCCGCACGCGCCTGCCGGACGAGATCGACGGCGCGGAGTGGGACTACGGAATGCCGCTGGGCTACCTGACCGAGCTGATCACCTACTGGCGCGACGAGTACGACTGGCGCGCGCAGGAGGCGCGGCTGAACGAGTTCGACCAGTTCAAGACGCAGATCGGCGACGTCGACGTCCACTTCATCCACCAGCGCTCGCCCGAGCCGGACGCCCTGCCGCTGCTCGTCACGCACGGCTGGCCGGGCTCGGTGGTCGAGTTCATGGAGATCATCGGGCCGCTCACCGACCCGGCGGCGCACGGCGGCCGGTCGGAGGACGCGTTCCACGTCGTGGCGCCGTCCATTCCCGGCTACGGCTTCTCGGGGCACCCGCCGGGGCGGGGCTTCGGGCCGGAGCCGGCTGCCGACCTCAGCGCGCAGCTCATGGCGCGCCTCGGCTACGAGACGTACGGCCTGCAGGGCGGCGACTGGGGCTCGATCATCAGCCGCTGGCACGCCTTCAAGTACCCGGAGCAGGTCATGGGCCTGCACCTCAACGTCGCGAGCGCGCCGCCGCCGGCCGGCGTCGACGACCCGGAGGCGGGCGTGCCCGAGGCCGAGCTCGAGCGCATGCGCGCCCGCACGGCCTTCTTCCGCGGCCCGGAGGACGGCTACGCGCATCTGCAGGGCACCAAGCCGCAGACGATCGGCTACGCGCTGACCGACTCGCCGGCGGGGCAGGCGGCGTGGGTCGTCGAGAAGTTCCGCACCTGGTGCGACTGCGACGGCCACCCCGAGACGATCTTCGACCGGGACGCCCTGCTCACCAACGTCATGCTGTACTGGGTGTCGGCGAGCGCCACGTCGGCGGCCCGGATGTACTACGAGAGCGGCCGCTGGCGGCCGGGGGGGACGCCCATCGAGCCGGGGCACATCGACGTGCCGACGGGCCTGGCGGTCTTTCCCGAGGAGCTCTCGTACGCGCCGCGCGCCTGGTCCGAGGCGCGCTACAACCTCGTGCGCTGGACCGAGATGCCGCGCGGCGGCCACTTCGCGGCCATGGAGCAGCCGGAGCTGTTCATCGACGACGTGCGCGCGTTCTTCGCCGAGCTGAGATGATGCAACGGAGCAGGCCCATGATGACCAGAAACCTCACCCTGCCGTCGTTCGCACTGCTGCTCGCCGCCGCCTGTGGCGGCGCACCGGTCGAGCCCGAGCCCGAGGCGGCGCCGGAAGTCGCCGAGGCGGCCCCGGCCACGCTGAAGCTGTACATCTTCGAGTGCGGCCGTCTCACGTTCGACGACGTGACGCGCTTCGGCATCGAGAACGACGAGACCGACGTCCGCGAGCTGGTCGTGCCGTGCTACATCGTCGAGCATCCCGGCGGCCGCATGCTGTGGGACGGCGGTCTGCCGTCGGCCTACAGCGACCCCGACGCCGCGCCCGACAACGCGGTGTTCGACCGGACGCTGGCCGACCAGCTCGCCGACCTCGACCTGGGCTTCGACCTGACCACGCTGGACTACGTGGCGTTCTCGCACCTGCACTACGACCACGTCGGGGTGGCCAACGAGGTGGAGGGGGCGACCTGGCTGGTTCAGCAGCCGGAGTACGACGCGATGTTCGTCGAGCCCGACGCGGTGCCGACGGCCCAGCCCGCGCTCTACGACAACCTCCAGGACGCGGAGACCGTCATTCTCGACGGCGATCACGACGTCTTCGGCGACGGCCGCGTGCGGATCCTGTCGGCGCCGGGCCACACGCCCGGGCATCAGGTCCTGTTCCTCGACCTCGCCGAGACCGGTCCGCTGGTGCTGTCCGGGGACCTGTACCACTTCCGCGTGAGCCGCGAGCAGCGGCGCGTGCCCACCTTCAACTACGACGCGGAGATGACGCTCGCGGCGATGGAGAAGGTGGAGACGTTCGTCGCCGAGGCCGGGGCCACGTTCTGGATCGAGCACGACTACGAGCTGTTCCAGACGCTGCACACCGCGCCGGCCTACTACGAGTAAGGGCGTCCGCGGGAGGGAGACGAGACATGGGCAGGAAGCGGCCCGAGGCGGCCGTCGGCCGCCGGGCGTTCATCAGGAACGGCGCCGCCGGCGTGGGCGCGACCGCGCTGGCCGGCCTGGCGCCGCGCGTGGTGTCGGCGCAGGAGACGACCTGGCACCGCGAGGCCGACGTCGTCGTGGTGGGCTCGGGCGCCTCCGGCCTGCCGGCGGCCATTCGCGCCCGCGATCTCGGCGCGTCGGTCATCGTCGTCGAGGAGAACTTCGACGTCGGCGGCCACGGCATGATCAGCCAGGGCAGCGTGGCGCTGGGCGGCGGCACCAGCATGCAGCAGCGGCACGGCATCGAGGACTCCGCGGACCAGGTGTACCTGGAGAACACGCGGCCCGACCACGTCCACACGCGCTACAACGACCGCGAGGTGGTGCGCGCGTTCGCGGACCACAACGTCGAGGCGTTCGACTTCCTGGTCGAGAACGGCGTCCGGTTCGTCGACGCCCGGCCGCACCGCGTCCCGGCCGAGGGCGCGTTCACCTTCCGCCGGCAGACCGTGGCTCCCTGGTCGCAGGACCTGAACGAGACCATCAACAACACCGCCGGCTCGGGCCTGATGCGCGCGCTGGAGCGCAGCGCGCGGGCCAAGGGCGTGGAGATCCTGCTGCAGCACCGGATGACGCGCATCGTGCGCGAGGAGCCGCTCGCGGGGCGCGTGCTCGGCATCGCCTGCACGGATCTCGACGGCGGCGGCGAGGTCAACATCCGCGCGCGGCAGGCGGTCATCGCCTGCACCGGCGGGTCGAGCAGCAACCTGGCGGTCCGCACCATCTACAACCCGCTGCTCACCGAGGAGTACCAGGTGGGCTGCGAGCCGTACTCGCGGCAGTCCGGCGACGCCGAGCAGCAGGGGATGGCGATCGGCGGGTCGCTCGGCGCCACGAACAACATGCGGACCGAGTCGTACCTGGCGCTGTGCAAGCCGCTCTGGATCGGCTGCCGCTACGGCTACGACCGCTGGAAGCCGGGCGGCCCCGTGTTCGACAAGGCGGGCGCGTCCGGCATGGCGGTGTCCGACTACCAGGACGTCATCCTGGTCAACATGCTGGGCGAGCGGTTCTACGACGAGACCGTCGGCACGCACCTGTTCGCCATGGAGGGCGCGCACGATCCCGTCTTCGACTACCTGGCGGCGGCGCTGTCGAGCGCGGTGCTGGAGGTGGACGGCGTCCGGCACCGGGTCGGCGGGCCGATCTGGGCGGTCTTCGATGCCGACGCGGCGGTGCGCGAGGAGTGGGAGCTGCGGCACCCCTTCGTCGACAGCGAGAACGGCTACTTCTTCCAGGCCGACACGCTCGAGGAGCTGGCGGGCCGCCTGACGGAGAACGCCTACCAGAAGCACCCCATGCCGCCGGCGGCGTTGCGCGCCACGGTGGCGCGCTACAACACGTTCGTCGACCTGGGCGAGGACCGGGACTTCGGCAAGCCGGAGCCGCGCTACAAGCTGCAGAAGCCCCCCTTCTACGCCGCCTGGGCGACGCCGATCCTGCACGACACGTACGCCGGCCTGCGGGTGAACGGGAGGTCCCAGGTGCTGGACGTCTTCGGCGCGGTGATCCCGGGCTTCTACTGCGCCGGCGAGTCGGCCGGCGGCTTCGCGCTGCACGGCCTGGGCCGGGCGATCGTGGGCGGCTACATCGCCGGCACGAACGCCGCGGAAGAACCGACGGGCGCCTGACTGCCGCGGCCGGGAGCGAGTGGTGGGACCGGTCCATCGGATCGCGTTGTCCCTGCCGGAGCCGATCCCGCCGGAGGTGGCGGCGGGGGCTCGGCTCGCCCTCAGGATACATGCCACCTGCCCCCACGGATGCGATCTCGGCGGCCTGCCGGTCGACGTGGCCGCCGACGGCGAAGTCCTGGCCGCCGGCGAGCTGGTGTCCGGCGCCGATTCCCCAGCGGCGGCCGTCGAGCTCGACGTGCCGGCCCCCGCGCAGGTGGGCGAGCACGCCTGGAGCGTCGGCTTCCCGCGGCACGCGTCCGGCGGCGCCGTGCATGAGTCAAGCAGCCTGACGCTCCGGTTCCGGACGGTGCCGCACGCCGGTAGCTTGGCCGTGTGGGACGTGCCGTCGCCCACGCCGGCCACCGGTCCCGTACACGTCAAGGTCGGGGTGCGCTGCGCGGCAGGGTGCGCGCTGGCCGGCAGGCGCGTGGAGGTGCGCGACGAGGCAGGGGCGAGCGTGGGCGGCGGAACGCTCGGCGAGACGCCCTGGCCGGGAACCAGCGCCCTGTACTGGGCCTCCGTCGAGCTGCCGGCGCCGGCCGCCGAAGGCGTTCACTCCCGGACTGCCGTCCTGGTCGGTCCGGACGCCGGACCGCCGCACGAGGCCGCGCCGGCCACGTTCACCTTTCGGGCCGGCAAGGCCCCGGCGCACCGCGCCACGGTGCGGGTGATCGACGAGGGGACGCGGGCGCCGGTCGCGGGCGTCGAGGTGCGCATCGGCCGCTACATGGCGTCGACCGACGAGCACGGCGTCGCGCAGGTCGCGCTGCCGCCCGGCGCCTTCGAGGTCGCCATCCGCAAGAACGGGTTCCGGGCCGAGCCCGTGCGCGTCGCGGTAGACGGCGACGTCGCCGTCGAGATCGAGGCGGCAACCTGCCCGACGCAGGCCGAGCTGAACGAACGGTTCTTCGAAGAGTACCCATGGGGCTGACGCCTCGCGCGGGTGCGCGTGAAGTGGCCGGCGTGCGACCGGGGGGCGACCAGCCGGCCGCCCCCCCGACGTCGTGAACGTGGCCTGAAGGCTATTGCTGGTTCTGGGCCGCCGCCGCGGCCGGCAGCTCCTCGAAGCCGCACAGCGGGCAGCCCAGCACGCTCTCGCCGGCGGCCAGGCCGAGCCGCTCGCGGCGCGTGGCCATCTCCTCCGCGAACTGCTCGTCGGTCAGCGCGAGCGCCGGGGCGATGAGGATGGCCATGTTGTCGATCGAGCGGTGGCCCAGGCCGCCCCAGTTGCGCGGGTCGATGACGTTCTTGTTGCTGGGCGTGTTGTCGAAGTACGCCGTCACGTGGAGCAGCGTGCCCCGGGGCAGCAGCGGCGCCGCGTCGTCGCCGTACTTGTAGACCTTCACCCAGTTGTGGTCGTAGCCGGCGCAGCTCAGCGTCTCGGTGCGGCCGCCCCAGATGGCCTCGAGGCACATGCGCACGCCGGCCGCGTGCATGTGCGGCTCGAAGGTGCTGAGCTTGGTGTGCTCCTGCAGCGTCGCGTAGAGGTGCACCTGCTGGTCGGCCTCCATGGCCCGCAGGTCGATCTCGCCGTTGCCGAACACCAGCGGCAGGACGCGGCGCTGCGGCTCGAAGCCGCGCGGATGGAACTTGAACCCCAGCCGCAGGTGGGCCGTGGTCTCCTCGCCGTTGGCGTGCATGTGGACGGAGTTGAAGAACACCTCGTCGCCGGCCTTCAGCAGGCGCCCCGCCAGCGGGTCGAAGTGGTCCGCGTTGCGCCCCACCTCGTGGACGGGCCAGCCGCCGAAGCTGGACGGGTTGCCGTCGGCGTCCACGGTGATCCAGATGGCGTGATGGAAGATGAAGCGGCCGCCGAGACCGCCGGTCACGTCGCTGATCTCCTTGATCTGCAGCGACTCGACGTAGCGGTCCTCGGTCAGGCCCGTGGGCGCGGGCTCGAGCGCGCCCCACCAGTCGGGCGCCTCGGCGGCCATGGTGATCGACGGCGTGTCGACGATCAGATCCGGCTCGCCGATGTCCCACTGGTCGCCGGCGGGGAAGACGAGCGGCGGCGGCAGGTCGTCCGGATTGCCGCGCGGCGCGCCGCTGTCCGCCCAGGCGGCGAGCGTCTCGATCTCCGCCTCGCTGAGCGAGATGTCGTCCTTGTAGTCCTGGATGCCGACATCCTTCTCGATGAACCAGGGCGGCATGACGCCCATGCGGTTCCGGAGGCCGGTGCGCTGCTTGATGCTGCGCGCCCAGGGGCGCACCTCCTCGTAGGTGAGGAGCGACATCGGCGCGACCGAGTTCGGACGGTGGCAGCTCTGGCAGCTCCGCTGCAGGATCGACGCGACGTCCTTCGTGAACGTCACGGCGTCGCCGCCGCCCTGCCCGGCCGCCGCCGGGGCCGCGCCGAGCAGCACGGCCGCCGCCGCGAGACCGGGTACTCCGAAACGCCAGATTCTGCTCGACGTGCGTGTCATGAAGTGCGTCTCCCTTGCGTGTCTTCCGGGGTCATGTCGGCGCAGGCTATTCCACGCGGACCTCGAGCTCCGTCATGTCGGTCAGGTGTCCGTCCGACAGACTGGCCCGCAGCAGGTATTCGCCCGGCGCCGAGAACGTCGCCGTCATCGGCACGGGCGCCCGGGCGTCCGGGTCGTCCGAGTCGGCCTCGACGGCGACGCTGGCGGGCCCGCGCAGCACCGACCAGGTGATCGTCAGGCGATCGTCGACCGCCACCTCGCTCGGCCGCACGCCCGTCCGCAGGACCGGCACGTTGACGGGCGCCCGGGGCTCGTCGGCCGCCGGCTGCAAGGTCGGCGGCGTCTCCTGCCCGCGCGCCCGGCGGCGGGGACCGCTGGCCCGCGGCACGCCGTCGTCGCTCACCCGGGCGGTGAGCGCCAGGGTGTCCGGCAGACTCACGGTGCGTCCGTCCGCGGTGACCGACAGCAGCGGCGCCTGGTTGATGCGCTGCTCCGGGGTCGGCGCGCGGCCGCCGAGGATCGGCTCGATCTCCCAGACCGGGTCGAGCCAGGCGATGGCCTGCTGGCGCTGGCCGTGGACGGTCAGGCTCCACACCAGCTCGCGCCCGCCCCAGTCGGCGGGCACGGTCACGCTGAACACCTTGCGGTGGACGCGCGGGTAGAAGAAGGTCGGCTGGCCCTGGTCGACGCCGCCCGTGTCGAAGCTGTTGTCCGGTCCGAGCGGCACGTGCAGCTCCTCTACGTAGTTGCGGTTGATGTACCCGAAGTGCATCTCGTACGTGCCGTCCGGGTTCCGCGACCAGCCGTCGAAGAACGGCGCGACCGTCTGTCCCGAGGTGAACGGGAAGTTGAACGGATCGGCCTGCGCGGCGGCGCCGGCGGGGAGGCCGAGCGCCAGCGCCAGGAACAGTCCCAGGGTCGGGCGGGCAAGTGCCATCTCAGTTGGTCTTGCGCCGCGCCGCTTCGCGCGCCGTCAGCTCGGCCTCGTACTCCTCGTCGGTCAGGTCGTACCAGCCGATCCACGCGAACCCCATCTCGTCGATCGTGCGCCCGCCGCTGCCGGTCCAGTTGCGCGGGTCGGGGTTGGCGCGGTGGCCCGCCGTGTTGTCGTGCCAGTTGACGACGTGCAGGATCGTCCCGGCCGGCACCAGCGGGGCGGCGTCGTCGGCGTAGTTGTACGCCAGGTGCCAGTTGTAGTCGAAGTGGGCGCAGTTGACCACCTCGGTGCGCACCGGCTGCGTCGGGTAGATCAGCTCCAGGCACTGGTACTTGCCGAGCATGTGCATGTGCGGCTGGAACATGGTGATCCGCGCCGCCTTGTTGAAGCGCGTGTAGCCGTCCGAGCGCGTCACCTGCCCCGGCGGCAGGTCGACGAGCCCGGCGATGGTGCCGTGCGCGCCGGCGAGCTGCTTGGTCCAGCGGACGTGGTCCGGCACCGTGCCCTCCGGGTGGAAGACGATCCCGAGCTCCACCACCGTGTCGATGTTCTCGCCGACCGAGTGGAGGTGATAGCTGAGCCGCGTCCGGCTGCCGGCCTGCAGCAGCACGCCCGAGTCCTCCGGATAGATCTCGGCCTGCTTGCCGGAGGCGTACTCGACCAGGTGGCGTTCCGACTCCACGCCTTCGGTCATGTCCCCGGGGGCGATGGCGAAGGCGTTCGTGTGATGGACGACCAGGCGCGCCCGCTTGTCGGCCGGCTTGGTCTGGATGGCGCGGATGTAGCGATCCTCCTCGAGGTCGAAGTCGGCGTACAGGTAGCCGAACAGGTCCGGCCCCGCCGCCGGCACGAGGTAGCTCGGGTAGCGGACGATCAGGTCCGGCTCGCCGATCTGCCAGTCGTCGGCGCTGCCGTAGACGGGCAGCGGCGGCATGTCGGCCAGGTCGCCGCGCGGCGCGCCGGCGTCCACCCAGTCCACGATGGTGGCGATCTCGGCGTCGGTCAGCGACGGATCGTTCTTGAACTGCTGAATGCCGATGCGGCGGTCGAGGTGCCACGGCGGCATCTCGCGCGACGCCACCCGGTTCCTGATCGACCGGGCCCAGGGCCGCACCTCCTCGTAGGTCATCAGCGACATCGGGGCGACCTCGTCGGGGCGATGGCACCCCGAGCAGGAGCGGTGGATGAGCGGCGCGACGTCGCGCGTGAACGTGAGCCCGCCCTCGCCGGCCGCCTCCTGTCCGGCGGCCAGGACCGGCATCGCCGCCAGGATTGCCAGCACGCCGAGCCCGATGACCACGCCTCGCGGCTGCAGCATTCGCACGTCGGACCTCCCGGATAGGAACAACCCGTTCACGATCTTGCGGATGTCCGTCGATTATCGCTCCCGGGCGCAGGACGGTCAATGCCGGCGGCGGCTTGCGCGCGGCGGGAACCGCTGGCACAGTAGGGGTAGGCCGACGAACCCGGGACCGATCCGGAAAAGCCACGATGCTATCGATGGGCGCCGGTGCACAGGCCGTCGTTCTCCACCCGCGTCGAGCTGCGCGCGGCAGGTTCGCGGCGGCGCTCCTGGCCGCCTGCGCGCTGGCGTCGGGATGCGGGACGGCTGCGCGGGGGGCGACCGCCGCAGAGCAGTCGGGCGCCGGCGACTGGTTCGTCGACGGGGCCGCGGACGCCGGCCTCGCCATCGCCCACTTCAACGGCATGTCGGGCGAGTTCTACATACCCGAGATCCTGCCGCCTGGCTGCGCCCTGCTGGACTACGACCGCGACGGCGACCTCGACGCGTTCCTCGTGCAGGGCCGGATGCTGGGGGCTGGCAAGACCCTCGCGGACGCCCTCTTCCCGCCGCCGGACGGCCTGCCGCCGGTGAGCCGGCTCTACCGCAACGACCTGCGCGTCGGCGTGGGCGGGTCAGGCGCACTGCGCTTCGAGGACGTTACCGCCGCGAGCGGCATCGAGGTGGACGGCTACGGCATGGGCGCGGCCACGGGCGACTACGACAACGACGGCTGCGTCGACCTGTACGTCACGAGCTTGGGACGCAACCAGCTCTTTCGCAACACCTGCGACGGCGCCTTCACCGACGTCTCGCGGGCGAGCGGCACGGACGACGACGGGTGGGCCGTGTCGGCGGCGTTCCTCGACTACGACCGGGACGGGTGGCTGGACCTGTTCGTGGGCAACTACCTCCACTACACCCCCGAGACGGACATGGTCTGCCGCAACGCCGCGGGCGAGCGCGACTACTGCAGCCCGCAGGTCTTCCGCCCGCAGCCCGACGTGCTGTACCGCAATCAGGGTGACGGCACCTTCGCCGACGTGTCGGCCGCGGCCCTGACGGGCGGCGACTTCGGGCCGGCGCTGGGCGTGACGGCGGCCGATTTCGACGGCGACGGCTGGATCGACGTGTACGTGGCGAACGACGGCGCGGAAAACCAGCTCTGGATGAACCGGCGGGACGGGACGTTCGAGGACCTGGGGCTGTTGTCGGGCACCGCCCTCAGCGCACACGGCGACGCCGAGGGCAGCATGGGCGTGGACGCGGGCGACTTCGACAACGACGGGGACGAGGACCTGTTCATGACCCATCTGCCGCGGGAGGGGAACAACCTGTACGTCAACGACGGGTCGGGGCTGTTCGAGGACCGCAGCATGCCGTCAGGGCTGGGCCTCCCCAGCTTGGGGCTGACAGGGTTCGGCACGACCTGGTTCGACTTCGACAACGACGGCTGGCTCGACGTGCTGGCCGCCAATGGCGCGATCATCCGTGTCGAGGGCGCCGCGGACCGGCGCTTTCCGTACGGCGAGCCGAACCTGCTGCTCCGCAATCTCGGCAACGGCCGGTTCGAGGACGTCACCGGCCGCGCCGGCGACGTCTTCGGGTTGGTCGAGGTGAGCCGGGGAGCGGCGTTCGGCGACATCGACAACGACGGCGACCTCGACGTCCTGGTGGGCAACAACAACGGGCCAGTGCGGCTGCTCGTCAACCGGATCGGCCAGCAGGGGCGGTGGATCGGGCTGCGGCTGGTGGGGGCGGCGTCGCCCCGCGACATGCTTGGGGCGCGCGTGACGGTCACCCGGCCGGACGGCCCGCCGCTCGTGCGGCGGGCGCGTGCGGACGGCAGCTACGCGTCCGCCAACGATCCGCGCGTCCTGGTCGGCCTCGGCGGCGGCGTCGAACGGGTGGACGTGCGCGTGGAGTGGCCGGCCGGCGGCACGGACGTGTGGACCGGGCTGCCCGCAGGCGCCTGGATGACCCTGACCGAAGGCGGTGGCCGATGACACGCCCGCGGGCTCCGGCGGCGCTCGCGGTGGCGGGCTGGCTCGCGTCGTTCGCGCAAGCCGTTCCCGCCCAGGAGGAGGCGACGGTGGCGCCGGCCTGCGCCCTGCCCGATCTGTCGGGAGCGGCGGCATCGGTCCGGGACCAGCTCGAAGCCCGGCATGCCGCGGCGACATTTGGGGCGGGGGGTGAGGACGCCGGGGCGGCGTACGGCGAGCTGGGCACGCTGCTCCTGGCGGCCGAGTATCTCGAGGCCGCGGAGACGTGCCTGCTGGCCGCGCGCGCGGCGGCGCCCGCGGAACGCCGCTGGCCGTACTACCTCGGGCACCTCTACAAGGACCGGGCCGACCACGCGGCGTCGGCGAGGGCCTTCGAGGCGGCGCGGGCGCTGGCTCCGGACGACGTTCCGACGCTCGTCTGGCTCGGCGAGGCGCATCTGGCCCAGGGCCGGCCGGCGGCCGCGGAATCGGCGTTCGAGTGGGCCCGGGCGCAGGAGCCCGGGCTGGTGGCGGCGCTGTGGGGCCTGGGGCGCGTGGCGCTGGGGCAAGGGAATTACGGCCGGGCTGCGGAGCGCCTGGAGGGGGTGCTGGCGGCGGAACCCGAGGCATCGGTCGCGGAGTACCCGCTGGCCATGGCGTACCGCGGGCTGGGCGACCTCGATCGCGCGCGGGCGCATCTGGCGCGGCGCGGCGATCGCGAGGTCGTCCTGGCCGATCCGCTGATGCGGGAGCTCGGCACGGCGCTGCGGAGTGCGAGCGCGTACGAGTCGAGCGGCGTCCGGGCGCTCGAGCGGGAGGAGTGGGGGGCTGCCGCGGGCTATTTTCGCGAGGCCATCGCGGTGGCGCCCGACGATCCCTCTCCGCGCCACCGGCTCGGCACCGCGCTGTTCGTCCTGGGCGACCCGCAGGCCGCGCAGGAGCAGTTCCAGGCGGCGATTCGGCTCTCGCCGTCGTTCGCGCAGGCGCATTTCAGCTTGGGCGTGCTGATGGCGTCGGCTGGCCGCTTCGACGCCGCGCTGGCCCGCTTCACCGCGGCCGTCCGCCACGACCCGGCGCATGTGGAGGCCCGCCTCGTGCTGGCCGACATGCTGCGGCACAGCGGGCGGGCGCGGGATGCGCTCGCGCACTACGCGCGAGTCGCCAGGCTCGACCCGGGGGTCGCCGAGGCGCAGTTCGGCCGGGCGCTGGCGCTGGTGCAGCTTGGGCGCTACGGCGAGGCGCTCGACGCGCTGGACGCCGGCGCGCGGGCGCACCCGGCCGACGCGCTGTTCCCACTCGCGGCCGCGCGCCTGCTGGCCGCGGCGCCCGACGATCGCGTGCGCGACGGGCCGCGGGCGCTCGCGCTGCTGGACGCTCTCCCGGGCGGCAGCTCCATCGAGCGGGACGAGGTACAGGCGATGGTGCTGGCCGAGGTCGGGCGCTACGAGGAGGCGGCGGCGCTCCAGCGCCGGGTGCTGGACGCGGCGCGCGCCGCAGGGCGGGAGGAACTGCTGGACGGGATGGCCGACAACCTGGCGTTGTACGAGAGCCGGCAGCCGAGCCGCACGCCGTGGGCCGAGCGCGCCATGCCGTGAGCCACAATCTTGACGCGCACCCGTCCCGGCGTTGACAATCGCCGGGACGGGCACGACAACGGCTTGCGGCCTGCCCTTCGCGATTGCACGAGACGCCGAAACCCGGACGACCGGCGCGGGCGATCGTTGTTGGCGCCGCGTTGGCTGCGGCGCTGGCCGCGGCCGGCGTCGGCAGCTACCTCCTGCACCTGCGTGACGACGGGCTCCCCGATCCCGATTCCACGACGTACCGCGAGACCGCCCGCCGCTTCTACCGCGGGCTGGCGGCCCTCGACGTGGGGTTGCTCGACGACGCGGCGGCCGAGTTCACCCGGGCGGCAGAGCTCGCTCCCGCGGAGCCGGCGGCCTGGGCCAACCTCGGTCTGACCAGGGCGCGGCAGGGCGCGGCCGGCGAGGCGGCGGGGCCGCTCGCCCGCGCGCACGAGCTGGCCCCGGCAAGCGCCGCGATCGCCCTTCTGCAGGGCTTGCTGGCTGGAGCGGAGGGTCGGGTCGAGGAGGGCCTCGTCCATCTGCGCCGGGCGGTCGACCTGCAACCGGCCGGCGCCCGGGCGCGCTTCGCGCTCGCCGCGGCGGCCGAGCGGGCCGGCGGACCCGACGCGGACCGGCGCGCGCAGCAGCAGCTCGATGCGATCCTGCTCCAGCGGGAGAACCTGGCGGTCCGCATCGAGCAGGCCCGGCTGGCTGCCAAGCGGGCTGACGGGCCCGCGCTGCGGGCCGCGGCGGCCCGTCTCGGAGCGCTGGCGGACGGCTGGCCGCCGCTGGCCGCCGAGCAGCACCGCGTGCTGCAGGGGGCGGCCGACGCCGGCGATTTCCGGCGGGCCGCGACGACCCTGGCCGTGTTGCGCAACGTCCTGGTCCGCGTCGCGGCGTTTCGGGCCAGCCTCGCGGCCGTCCAGGTCCCACCGGAGCTGATCGGGGAACCGTTCGACCGTTTCCTGGCGCTGCCGCCGGCCAGCCCGACCGCGGCGCCACCGGACGTCGCGTTGACGTTCGCCGCGGAGCCGCTCGAGTCCGGCGGGGCGCCGCCGCCGAGCGCGCTGCTGGTTCTGCCGCCCGACGACGGCGGTACGGCGACCGCGTTCGCGGCCACCGGCCGCGAGGCGTGGCGACCCGGAGCGCGGGAAGCGGCGCTGCCGTTTCCGGGCGGTGCGCGAGGCGTGCCGCCGGCCGGCCGCGGTCTGCTGGCGCTCGACTGGAACCACGACTTCCGGACCGATCTGGTGCTGGCCGGTGCGGGCGGGCTGCGGCTGCTGCTGCAGGGTCCGGACGGCGTGTTCGCCCCGGCGGGGGCTGACGGGCCGGAGGTTCGGGAACTGGCCGGCGTCGCTTGCTCCGGCGCCTGGGGAGCCGATGTCGAGATGGATGGCGACCTCGACATCGTGGCCGGCGTCGACGACGGCAGCGTGGTCGTCCTGCGGAACGCAGGGGACGGGACCTGGCTCCGCACGCAGCCGTTCGGGAGCGTTGTCGGCGTCCGCGACTTCGCCTGGGGCGATCTGGATCGCGACGGCGATCCCGACGCCGCCCTGCTGGACGCGCGCGGCAGCCTGCATCTGTTCGCCAACGAGCAGGCGGGACAGTTCCGGAGCCGGCAGGCTCCCGACGATCTGCCGGCCGTGCTCGCGATCGCGTTGGGCGACGTCGATGCCGACGGGCGCCTCGACCTCGTGGCGCTGGCGGCGGGCGGCGGCATCTGGCGTGTCTCGGCCGGGGAGACCGCGTGGCAGCGAGATTTGCTCGTCGAGTGGCCGGGCGCGCCCGCCGGCGGCGAACCGGGGAGCCAGCGGCTCCTGCTGGCCGATCTGGACAACAACGGGGCCCTGGATCTCGTCGGCTCGGGACCCTCCGGCACCGGCATCTGGCTGGCCGATGAGCACAGCGTGCTGCAGCCGTTGCCGGCCGCGCCCGCCGCGGAGATCTTCGGTGTCGCCGACGCGAACGGCGACGGGCGGCTCGATCTGCTCGGCCTCGACGCCGGCCGGCCGGTCTGGCTGCACGGCCGCGGCCGGCGCGCCTACCACTGGCAGGTCGTGCGCCCGCGGGCCCAGGTCGAGGCCGGCGACCAGCGCATCAACTCGTTCGGCGTCGGCGGGGAGGTGGAGATCCGCGCCGGCCTGCTGGTGCAGAAGCAGGTGCTCACTGGCGCGCCGGTGCACTTCGGCCTCGGTGCGCGCGCCGCCGCGGACGTGGTGCGGATCGTCTGGCCCAACGGAGTCGTGCAGGCGGAGTTCGACCCGCGGGCGGACGGCGTCCTGGTGGCCGAGCAGCGGCTGAAGGGCTCCTGCCCGTGGGTGTTCACCCACGACGGGGAGGGCTACCGCTTCGTGACCGACTTCATCTGGCGCTCGCCGCTCGGCCTGCGCATCAACGCGCAGGACACGGCCGAGGTGTCCCAGACCGAGGACTGGGTGAAGATCCGCGGCGATCAGCTCGCGGCCCGCGACGGCGGCTACGACGTGCGGATCACCGCGGAGCTGTGGGAGACCCACTTCATCGACCACGTCGCGCTGCTGGTGGTCGATAGCCCCCGCGACGTGGAGGTGTTCGTCGACGAGCGTTTCTCGCGGGAGGCTCCGGTGCTGGAGGTCAGGGCGACGAAGCCGCCGCGCCCCGTGTCCCGGGTCCGGGACGACACTGGCCTGGACGTGACGGAGATCGTCAGCCGCCGCGACGGCCGCTACCTCGCCACGTTCGAGCGGGGCGCCTACCAGGGCGTGGCGGGCGACCACTTCGTCGAGTTCGGGCTGGGCGAACCGTTGCCCGCCGACGGCCCGCTGTGGCTGATCGGCAACGGCTGGGTCTATCCGACCGACAGCAGCATCAACGTCGCGCTGGGCCAGCGCGGCCGCCCCGTGCCCCGGGGGCTGGCCCTGGAGGTTCGGGAACCGTCCGGCAAGTGGCGGGTCGTCCATCCCGACCTGGGGTTTCCGGCCGGCAAGAACAAGACGATCGTGGTCGATCTGCGCCCCGCGCTTGCGGCCGCCGGCAATCCGCGCCTGCGCCTGCGCACCAACCTCGAGGTGTACTGGGACTGGCTGGGGTACGCCCCCGGCGCCCCCGCGGCCGCGCTCGACACGACGCGGCTGGATCCCGCGACCGCGGAGCTGCGCTACCGGGGCTTCTCGCGCACGACGTTCGAAGGGCCGCGGCGCCTGGAGCTGCCGCACTACGACCGTCTGGCGAACGTCGCGCAGCGGTGGCGCGATCTGGTCGGGTACCACACCCGCTTCGGCGACGTGCGCGAGCTGCTCACGCGCGTCGACGATCGCTACGTCATCATGAACGCAGGCGACGAGTTGCAGCTCCGGTTTCCCGTCCCGCCGGCGCCCCCGGACGGCTACGCCCGCGACTTCGTCCTCATCGGCGACGGCTGGGTGAAGGACGGCGACTACAACACGACCTTCTCGCGGACGGTGCGGCCCCTGCCGTCGCACGACCGACCGGCGTACGGCGCAGCGGCGGGCGTGCCCCCCCTGGAGGACGATCCCGTGTACCGCCGCTATCCGGACGACTGGCAGAGGTACCACACGCGCTTCGTGACGCCCGATCGGTTCCTGGGCGGCCCGGCGGCTGAGCTGCCATGATCCCGGGGGCGCCGCCGACCGCGCTCACGCGTCCCCGCGTGCTGCGGGCGATCGTCACGTTCGGCTTCGTCGCCCTCCTCGCCGGCGTCGCCGTGCTGAACCGTGCCGGCGGCGGCGCGGCCGGCGGGGTGCTCGACGAGGCGACGGCCATGGCCCGCTATGGGTTCCGGCTGGACGAGGTGTCGCGGGCGGCCGGCATCGACTTCCTGCACCAGGCCCCGACGTTCGACGCGCGGCTCGCGCACATCATGCCCAACGTGGCATCGGTCGGGGCGGCCGTCGCCGTCGCGGACTTCGATCGCGACGGCTGGCAGGACTTCTACGTGACCAACAGCCGGTACGGCGCCCGCAACCGGCTGTACCGCAACCGGGCCGACGGCACGTTCGAGGACGTGGCGGGTCCGGCCGGGGTGGCCGACGTGAACCGGCCGGGAACCGGCGTCTCGATGGGCGCGGTCTGGGGCGACTACGACAACGACGGCTTCGAGGACCTGTTCGTCTACAAGTACGGACGGCCGGAGCTGTTTCGGAACGTGGAGGGCGCGGCGTTCCGGCGCGTCACCGACGCGGCGGGGTTGCCCGCCTGGGTGAATGCCAACGCGGCGATCTGGATCGATTACGACCGCGACGGCTGGCTGGACCTGCTGCTCGCCGGCTACTGGTCCGAGGCGGTGGATCTCTGGCGGCTCGAGACGACGCGCATCATGCCGGAGAGCTTCGAGTACGCGGAGAACGGCGGGCGCAAGTACCTCCTCCGCAACGACGGCCGTGGCACGTTCGAGGACGTGACGCGGGCAGCGGGCATCGATACGCGGCGCTGGACGCTGGCGGCCGCCGCCGCGGACGTGTCGGCCAACGGCTACCCGGACCTGTTTCTCGCGAACGACTACGGCGTGTCGCAGCTCTACCTGAACCAGGCGGACGGACGGTTCGTCGAGGCGGCCCGGCCGACGGGCGTCGGACGCGCTCCGAAGAGCGGCATGAACGCCGCGTTCGGCGACGTCTTCAACGACGGGCGGCTGGCGATCTACGAGACCAACATCTCGGAACCGGGGATCCTGATCCAGGCCAACAACCTCTGGGTGCCGCGGGCGGGGGGCGCGTCCGGGGAGCTGGTCTACGACAACCTGGCGTCGAGCCTGGGCGTCGACCTCGGGGGCTGGAGCTGGGGGGCGCAGTTCGGCGACCTGAACAACGACGGCACGCTCGACCTGTACCTGGTGAACGGTAACGTGTCGGGCGAGGATCGCGCGAGCTACTGGTACGACTTCTCGCGAATCGCGGTGGGGCACAGCGCCATCATCGCCGACGCCCGGAACTGGCCGCCGATGCGCGGGCGCAGCCTGTCCGGATTCCAGCCGCCCCGCGTCTGGCTGAACGACGGACGCGGACGTTTCGTCGAGGTCGGGCGGGTCGTCGGTGCGAGCGACCGCCACGACGGGCGAGCCGTGGCGCTGGCCGACCTGTGGAACCGGGGCGCGCTCGACGTGATTGTCGCGAACCAGCGGGGTCCGCTGCTCGTGTACCGCAACACGGTCAGTTCCGATCGGCACTGGCTCGGCGTGGAGTTGCGCGGCACAGCCGGCAACGTAGGCGCCATCGGCGCGGTCGTCGAGCTCGCGTGGAACGGCGTGCGCCAGCGTCAGGTGGTGAGCGGCGGGAGCGGATTCAGCGCGCAGAATCAGCGGCGGCTGCACTACGGCCTGGGTGCGGACGCAACCGTCGAGGAGCTGGTCATCCGCTGGCCGACCGGCCGGCGGCAGGTCATCGCGGCGCCCGGCGTCGACCGCGTGCACGTGATTGCCGAGCCGCGATGATCCGGGTTCCCGACGCGCCGCGGCCGGTCGCCGCCGCCGGCACCCCGGCTGCGCGGAACTGGGCCGCGAACCGCTTCCTGGCGCCGGCGTTGATCACCGCGATCCTCCTGGGCGGACACCTCTCGTTCGGGATTCTCGAGAGCTACGAGCGGACGCTGCTCGCCATCGCCGCGAGTCTGCTCGCCGAGGCCGTCCTGGGCCGCCTGACCTACGGGCGCTGGCCGCACCTGGCCAGCGCGTACATCACCGGCATCAGCGTCGGCATCCTGATTCGCTCGCCGCTCGCGTGGCCCTACGCCGCCTGCAGCCTGCTGTCGATCGCGTCCAAGTACGTCCTGCGGGTCCGGGGGCGCCACGTCTGGAACCCGTCGAACTTCGGGGTGTGCGCGATGCTCTGGCTCGCCCCGTCGACCGTCGCCGTGCTGAGCATCCAGTGGGGCAACGCCCTGTGGCCCATGATGATCATCTGGGCGCTGGGCGCGGTGGCGGTCTGGCGCGTTGGGCGCCTCCACATCTGCGTCACCTACGTCGCCGCGTTTCTCGCGTTGTCGTTCGCCCGGAGCTGGATCGGAGACGGCCCGTGGCTGGCGGAGGCGGCGCCCGTCACCGGGCCGATGTACCAGCTGTTCGTCTTCTTCATGATCACCGACCCGCGGACGACCGTGCGCTCCGGGCGGGCGCAGTGCGTGGTCGTGCTGGCGGTGGCGCTGGTCGAGGCCGCACTCCGCCTGGCCGAGGTCGTCTACGCCCCCTTCTACGCGCTGTTCCTGGTCGGCCCGGCGGCGATGCTGGTGGAGCTGTATCGGCAGCCTGGCGCGTCCGCGGCCGCGCGCGACAGGCTTGACGGTTGACCGGCCACGTGTTAACTAGGGCTTCATACACCTTCGCTGTCGAGTCAGGACTGGTCAGGAGGCCTCGATGCCACGACGGTCGCTGGCGGCGTTCGGCGGTGTCGTCCTCTTCCTCCTTCTCATCGCCACGACACCGGCAGCCGCGCAGGGCATCGCCGGGCAGGTGTCGGATGCCACCGGGGGCGTGCTCCCCGGCGTGACCGTCGAGGCCGCCAGCCCGGCGCTGATCGAGGGCTCCCGGACCGTATTCACCGACGGCGGGGGACTGTACAACATCATCGATCTGCGGCCGGGCGAGTACACCGTCACCTTCACCCTGCCCGGCTTCACGACCATCATCCGCGAGGGGATCACGCTGAACGCCGGCTTCACGGCGACCGTCGACGTCGAGCTATCGGTGGGCGGCGTGGAGGAAACCGTCACCGTGACCGGCGCGAGCCCCGTGGTCGACGTGCAGAACGTCGTGCAGCAGGAGGTGCTCACGGCCGAGACCCTCGACACGCTGCCGATCGCCAAGTCGCTGGCGAGCTTCGTGGCGGTCGTGCCGGGGCTCAAGGTGGGCGTGACCTACGCCAACGCCGACGTCGGAGGGACGACCGGCGACCGGCCGATCGGCACCTCCATCCACGGCAGCCGTGCCGCCGACCAGCACGTCTACTACAACGGCCAGCGCACCAACAACATCAATGCGAGCGCCGCGTCGACCGGCGGGGGCGGCGCACAGTCAATCTACTTCAATCCGGCGGCCATCGCGGAGATCAGCCTGGAGACCGGCCAGCAGTCGATCACCAACGACAGCGGCGGCGTGCTGATCAACGTGATTCCGAAGGAAGGCGGAAACACGCTCTCCGGCACCCTCCTGTTCAACGGCACCAACGGCGACCTGCAGGCCGACAACCTGACGGACGAGCTGCGCGGGGCCGGCGTCAACCCGCCCCGCATCAAGAACATCTTCGACGTCAACGGCGGCATCGGCGGCCCGATCGTGCGCGACCGGATCTGGTTCCACGGCGCCTACCGCCGCTGGGGTACCGAGTCGTACCAGCCCACGCGGTTCTTCTACGACAACCCGGTCGGCTGGCCGTCGCTGCCGGTCGCCGGCAGCGCGGCGGCGCGCTACGGGCTGCACGGCAACTACAACCCGAACGCGGTCCGCGACGCGACGACGCAGGCGTACGACCAGAACCTGTCGTGGGACCTGAACGGCATCGTCACGATGCAGGTCAGCGACAACAACAAGATCTCCGTCGCGGGGACGCGGCAGCGCCGTTGCCTCTGCTACTTCGGCATCGACTTCCGCAACGCCTCCCCCGAGGCGACCTGGCTGGCCCGCGACCGGAGCCACTACTGGCAGGCCAAGTGGACCTACACGGCGTCGAGCCGGCTGCTGGTCCAGGCCGGGACGTCGTCGAACAAGATGAACTGGAACAGCGGGCCGAATCCGATCGCGTCCGATGACATCGTCTCGGTCCTGGACACCGACACCGGCTTCCGCACGCGCGCGACGGACCGCTACAACGGCCGGGACCAGGCGAAGGGGTACAACTCGAGCACCTACCATTCGAACGTCGCCGTCAGCTACGTCACCGGCTCGCACACGCTCATGGTGGGCGGCAGCTACCTGCACGGGCGTCCCACCACCGACTGGGAGTCGAACCGCGGGCTCAACTACGAGTTCTCGCCCGACGCCGCCGGCGCCCTCGCGCCGTCGGCGGTCATCATGCGGGCGACGCCGCAGAGCCTGCTGAACCGGGTGAACGAGATCGCGCTGTACGCCAGCGACCAGTGGACCATCGATCGGCTGACCCTCAACCTGGGCATCCGCTACACCCACTTCGACGGCTTCGTGCCGGACGTATCGCTTCCGGCCGGTGCGTTCGTCCCCCAGCGCAACTACCAGCGGGTGGACGACATCGTCTCGTGGCACGACCTGACGCCGCGCGTCGGCTTCGCCTACGACCTGTTCGGCACTGGCCGGACGGCGCTCAAGGCCACCTTCGCCCGCTATCTGATAGGCCACGCCGGCGACGTGATCAACCGCGAGAACCCGCAGGTGTTCGTTGCGGAGAACGCGCGGCGGACCTGGAACGACCTGAACGGCAACTTCGAGCCGGACTGCGTGCTGCACGCCAAGGGAACGTTCGGCGGCGTCGCCGGCATTCCGGGCGCCAACGGGGAGTGCGGCGCGATATCGAACGTGCAGTTCGGCGACTTTCGCGGGCGTTCGACGTTTCAGGACGAAGCGACGCTCTTCGGCTGGCACAAGCGGGACGACAACTGGGAGATCACGGCCGGCGTCCAGCACGAGCTGGCGCCCGGCGTCGCGCTCGACGTGATCTACTTCCGCCGCTGGTACGGCAACTTTCTGACGCTCGACAACCGGGCGGTCACCAACGCCGGCTACGACGAGTACTGCCTCACGGGGCCGCTGGACTCGCGCCTGCCGGGCGGCGGCGGGGAGGTGATCTGCGGCCTGTACGACATCCAGCCGGCCTTCTTCGGCCTGGTGGACAACCTCAACACGTTCGCGAGCAACTTCGGCGAGCACACCGAGGTCTACAACGGCCTGGACGTCACCGTCAACGCGCGGCTGGCGGACGGCGCGTTCATCGCCGGCGGCGTCAACATCGGCCGCACCGCGACGAACGACTGCGCCGTACGGCCCGACAGCCCGGAGGCGCGCTTCTGCGCGGTGACGCCGCCGTTCCTCACCGACCTGAAGCTCTCGGCGGCGTACCCGCTGCCGTGGTGGGACATCGAGTTCAGCGCGACGATCCAGAACTCGCCGGGATCGGAGATCGGCGCCAACTGGACGACGCTGCCCGTGGCGGCCAGCGCCGTTTGGGCGAGCGGCGGGCAGGCCACGAGCATGCCGTTCCGGACGTTCGCGGCCGGCACAGGGGCGCGGGTCACCGTGCCCCTGATCGAGCCGGGGACGCTCTATGGCGACCGGCTGAACCAGGTCGACTTCCGCGTGTCGAAATCGATCCGCATGGATCGCTACAACCTGAAGGTGATCATGGACCTCTACAACCTGTTCAACCTGAATCCGACAATCACCTTCAACAACACGTACGGCTCGCGCTGGCAGAACCCGTTCACCATTCTGCCCGGCCGCTTCGCGAAGTTCGGCCTGCAGCTCGACTTCTGACGGCCGCGGTCGTGCACGCGGGGCGGCAGGGACTATCATTTCGAGCATGCGACCGATAGCAGTGTTCGTGTGTCTGGCGTCTGTGCTGGGCGGCGGCGTCGGGCTGCACGCCGAGGACTGGCCCCAGTGGCGGGGCGCCGACCGGCGGGGGCTCTGGACCGAGACCGGCATCGTGGAGACGTTTCCGCGGGCCGGCCTGCAGGTGGACTGGCGCGTGCCGATCCACGAGGGCTACGCCGGACCGGCCGTGGCCGACGGCCGGGTGTTCGTCACCGACGCCCGCCACCTCGGGGTCTTCGACGTCGTCGAGCGTATCGTCTGCGTCGACGAGCTGAGCGGCGAGGTCCTCTGGACCTACGAGTGGGAGGCGAGCTACACGGCGCTCTCGACGACCTGGGCGACCGGGCCGCGCGCCACGCCGACCGTGGACGGCGACCGCGTGTACGCCCTCGGGGCCACCGGGATGCTGCACGCGCTGAACGTCGAGACCGGCGAGCTGCTGTGGACGCGGAGCTACGTCGACGAGTACGACACGGAGATACCGACCTGGGGCCTGGCCGGTGCGCCGCTGGTCGACGGCGACCTCCTTATCGCCCTGGTGGGCGGGCAGCCCGACGCCAAGGTGGTGGCGTTCGACAAGCTGACCGGCGAGGAGGTCTGGCGGGCGCTGTCGTCTGACTCCGAGCCCGGCTACTCCGCGCCCATCATCATCGACGCGGGGGGCACGCGGCAGCTCATCATCTGGCATCCGGAGGCGGTCGCCTCCCTGGATCCCGAGACCGGCGAGGTCCACTGGGAGCAGCCCGTCCGGGCCGGCGCCGGGATGAGCGTGGCGACGCCCGTCCACAGCGGCCGGCAACTGTTCGTCTCGTCGTTCTACAACGGGTCGCTCATGCTGGGTCTCAGCGCCGACCGGCCCGACGCGAGCGTGTCGTGGCGGAGCAACAGCGAGAGCGAGATCCTGACCGAGGCCCTGCACGCCGTCGTCAACACACCCGTCGTGCGCGACGGCTACGTCTACGGCATCTGCAGCTACGGCCAGCTCCGCGCGCTCGACGCCGCGACCGGCGAGCGCCTCTGGGAGACGCAGGCGGTGACCCGTGAGCGCGCCCGGTGGGCCTCCGGCTTCATCGTGCAGCACGGCGACCGCTTCTTCATCAACAACGATCGCGGCGAGCTGATCATCGCCCACCTCACCCCCGAGGGCTACGACGAGGTGAGCCGGACGCAGCTCATCGAGCCCACGACGCGGCCGGGCAACCGCCGCGAGCTGCGCAACGTGAACTGGTCGCATCCTGCGTACGCCAACCGGCACATCCACGCGCGCAGCGACAGGGAGCTGCTGCGGGCGTCACTGGCCGCGGCGGACTACGAGTAACGCCCGCCGCGACCGTTCTATCGTCGTCGTCGCCGCGCCGGATTGCAGTCGTCGGAGGCTGGCTTTTCCGCGACGGTCGCGTGCGGTGTCCCGCCTCCCGGTCGCTCCAGCATGACAAGGAGGCGCCCATGCACGCGCTCTGCAGACATCCGTTCGTGGCCTTCGTGGCTGCGGCCTCTCTCCTGATCGGTTCCGGGGCGGCCCACGCCCAGCAGATCGGCGGGACGGTGACCGACGCCACCGGGGGCGTGCTCCCAGGCGTGACGGTGGACGCGCGCAGCCCGTCGATCATCGAGGGCGTGCGAACCGCGGTCACGGACGGGAGCGGGCAGTACCTCATCGTGGCCCTCGAACCCGGCACGTACGCCATCACCTACAGCCTGCCGGGCTTCGGCACCCTGATCCGGGAGGGCATCGAGCTGAGCACCGGCTTCACCGCCAACGTCGACGTGCAGTTGTCGGTCGGCGACATCGCGGAGACCGTCACCGTGTCGGGCGCGAGCCCGGTGGTCGACATCCAGAACGTCGAGCAGCGGCAGGTGATGGACCGCGAGATCATCGACAGCATCCCGACCGGCAAGGGGCTGATCAACTACGGCCTCCTCATTCCGGGGATGGTGGGCGCCGAGTCGTACGGCACGGCCCTCGCGCAGGACTCGGGCGGGCTGACCGCGCAGACCTCGCAGCGGATGTCGATCCACGGCGGCGAGCGGGAGGACCAGGTCATCACCATCAACGGGATGGACGTGGCGAACCCGTTCACGCAGGGGGCCAACCTGTCGTACTTCCCGGATACGAACTTCGAGGAGATCGCCTTCAACTACTCGGCGAACTCGGCCGAGATCGAGACCGGCGGCGTCAACATCGACATGATTCCGCGGGAGGGCGCGAACCAGTTCGGCGGGTCGATCTTCACGACGTTCAGCGGCCCCGCCCTGCATGCGGACAACCTCGACGAGGATCTCATTGCAGGAGGGCTCACCTCCCCCACGCTCGTCGACAAGAACTACACGATTGCCCCCTCGTTCGGCGGGCCGATTATCGAGGACAGGCTCTGGTTCTTCGTGACCCACAGCTCCAACATCGCCTTCCTGCAGACGGCCGGCGTCTTCCACCCGACGCAGGCGTTCCAGGATCTCCCGACGAGGGAGCTGGCCGGGGTCTTCACGTTCATGCCCGACGAGAGCCGGCCCGGGGTCGATGCGACGACCGCCCGCGAGCAGTCGCTCAACGTCACCTGGCAGGCGACGCCGAAGGACAAGATCAAGGCCTACTGGACGAACAGCAATGTCGACGCGCCCCACTCGCTGCAGGGCCAGACGCTGGGGTCGATCTTCCTGACGCCCGAAGCCGCCCTGAAGCGCTACGTCAGGTCGAACGGCTACCAGATCAACTGGACGCGTCCCCACACCAACCGGCTGCTGTTCGAGTTCGGCATGTCTCACGAGCCGATCAAGTTCCGGCTCGACCGGGCGCCCGGCGCCCGTACCGACGTCCCGGGCGTGCTCGAGGTCGCCCCGGTGACGGCGTTCCGGAACATGGCGGGCTGGCTGAGCGGGCCGCACTTCCGCTACACGCCGAAGCGGGTCGACTACTACCGGGGGTCGGTGTCCTACGTCACCGGCAGCCACAACCTCAAGGTGGGCATCAGCGTCAACCCGCAGTGGACGCACACGCAACAGGTCAACGACGCCGACGGCATCTTCCACTGGAGCCACATCACCACGCTCCGGGGGCGCCCGTTCCGGGCCACGTACTGGGGGACGTCGAGCTCGACCGACGAGGCGAACAGCATCGGGATCTACGCCCAGGAGCAGTGGACCATCGACCGGCTGACCGTCAACGCCGGCCTCCGCTACGACCACATCACCGCCAGCTACCCGGACCAGACCCGCCCCGCCAACCAATGGGTGCCGCAACCGTTCGAGATTTCCGGCCTGACGGCAGTGAGGTGGTCCGACATCCAGCCGCGGCTCGGGGCGGCGTACGACCTGCGCGGCGACGGGCGCACCGCGCTCAAGTTCTCCGTCAGCCGCTACGGCCGGCGCGACTCGACCGATTGGGCGCAGCGGATCAATCCGGCGCTCAGCAACCGCCGCATGGACCGGTCGTGGAGCGACTCGGGCTGCATCGCCACCGCCGCGCCGTTCAGGAACTGGGACGGCACGCCGGCCGGCACGTGCATCGCCGGCGACGGCATCGTGCAGGGCGACCCGACCAACTTCGCGCCGAACGGCGAGTTGAGCAGTCCCAACCGCAACCCGCTCTTCGGCCAGCCGGTGCGCTCGATCTTCTACGACGAGAGCTGGGACTCGGGCTGGGGCAACCGGTTCTCGAACTGGGAGTACGCGGCGAGCGTGCAGCAGGAGCTGGTGTCCGGCGTGTCGCTCGACGTCGGCTACTTCCGGCGCAACTGGGTGCACCACAGCGTGCTCGACGACACCAATCTCGTGCCGGAGGACTTCAACACGCTGAGCGTGACGGTCCCTGAAGGGGTCGGGCTGCCGAACGGCGGCCAGGTGCTCACCTTCTACGATCTGAAGCCGGAGTCCGCGGCCAAGCCGCAGAACGAGCTGCGGCTCAGCTCCGAGGCGTTCGGCGGCGAGCGGGAATCGTGGCAGGGGTTCGACTTCACGGTCGACGCCCGCGCCGGCGACGTGCTGCTGCAGGGCGGCCTGAGCACCGGGCGCCACGCGTACGACTTCTGCGACATCGTGAGGCGGCTGCCCGAGTCGGCCGCGGCGCGGAGCCGGGGTTCGGTGGCGGCCATCCCGCAGCGCGCCCCGGAGGGGGACACGGTACCGCTCGAGTTCTGCAGCCGGACCGAGAACTGGCTGTCGTACGTCAAGTTTCTCGGGTCGTACACCTTCCCGGGCGACGTGCAGTTCGCGGCGACGCTGCAGAACCAGCCCGGGCCGGAGCGCCAGGCGAACGTCCAGTTCGCCCAGAGCGCGGTCTCGGGAGGGCAGCTCGTCCTGACGCCGAGCCGGGTGGAGCTGAACGTGGTCGAGCCGGGATCGTGGTACGGCGACCGGTACAACCAGCTCGACATCCGCGTGACGAAGATCTTCACGCTGGCCAACTTCGGGCAGTTCCGCGCGATGTTCGACCTCTACAACCTGTTCAACGCCAACACGATCACGATCGAGAACGTCGGCTTCGGCGCGTCAACCGGCGCCGGCGCGGGGTGGCTGTCGCCCCGCTCGTTCATGCCGGGCCGGCTCGCGAAGTTCGCGTTTCAGCTCGACTTCTGATCCGGATTCATGGTCCAGATGTTGTATCCTGCGGCTATCGCTTCGTGCTTTCGAGACTGATGAGGGAGGGTGCCATGAACATGGCCACCGGGATGCTCGCGGCGGGTGGCGGTCGGCGGGTCGGATCGATGTCGTCTCGCGCGCTCGGGCTGTCGGTTCTGGCGGCGCTGGTGGCTGCGCCCGCCATCGCGGCTGGGCAGACGGCCGGCGACGAGGTGACCTTCACCCGGGACGTGGCGCCGATCTTCCAGCGCGCGTGCCAGACGTGCCACCGCCCGGGGGCCATCGCGCCGATGTCGCTCATCACCTACGAGGACTCGCGGCCGTGGGCGCGGTCGATCCGCGACCGGGTGGTCACCCGCAAGATGCCGCCCTGGTTCATCGACAAGACGGTGGGCGTGCAGGAGTTCAAGGACGACCGCTCGCTGACCGACGCGGAGATCGCCACGATCGCCGCGTGGGTCGACGGCGGGGCGCGGCGCGGCAACCCGGCCGACATGCCGCCGCCGCTGACGCTGCCCGCCACGCTCTCGCGCTGGACGATGGAGGACGAGATGGGGCGCGAGCCCGATCTGGTCGTGCCGATCCCCGAGCCCTTCTTCATGCCGGCCGACAGCCCGAACTGGTGGGTCGAGATGGTGACCGACCCCGGGGTGGACGAGGACCGCTGGATCAAGGCGTACGAGACCAAGCCCTCGGTGGAGGGCTACCCGGTCGTGCACCACGCCGTGACCTACCTGTTCCATCCGGGCGAGGTGGACGAGTCGCCGGAGCTCCTCAGCGAGTATGCCCTCGGCAAGACGGGCGACATCCATCCGGACGGGACCGCCCGGCTGTTCGAGGCCGGCTCGCAGTTGCGCTGGAGCATGCACTACTCGGCCCACCCGAACGGCGAGGACGCCTACGACCGGACCGCCATCGCGTTCTGGTTCTACCCGCGGGGCTACGAGCCCGAGCAGCAGGTGACGTGGACGTCCGTGGCCGGCCTGCACGACCTGGACTTCCCGCCCGGGGAGAACAACATCCGGCACGACGGCTACTACTTCCTGAAGTCGAACATCAAGCTGACGGTCTACCAGCCGCACCTGCACAACCTGGGCAAGCGGCAGTGCCTCGAGGCGGTCTACCAGGACGGCCGGGTGCAGCCGCTGAGCTGCGCCGACTGGGACTTCGGCTGGCACATCGCCTACAACTACGCCGACCACGCCGCGCCGCTGCTGCCGAAGGGGACGATGCTCCACGTGACGAGCTGGCACGACAACTCGCAGGCCAACAAGTGGGCCTCCGACCCGCGCAACTGGGTGGGGTGGGGCAACCGCTCGACCGACGACATGGCCCTGGCCCACATGAACTGGTACGAGCTGACCGACGAGGAGTACGAGGCGGAGCTCGAGAAGCGCCTCGCGGCCCGGATCACGAACGACGACAACTAGACGGCTACGGCGGGGAGGGGCGACCATGAGTGCCCGCAGTCGGACGGTGTGGCGTACGGCGGCCGCGGCGGCGCTGCTGCTCGGACTGGCCCTCGGTGCGGGCGGCCTCGGCACGGCGCAGACCCTCCACCGTTCGGGGCAGTCGGTGCAGCCCGTCTACGAGGGCTGGAGCCCGAATCCGGATGGCACCTACACCATGTGGTTCGGTTACATGAACCGCAACTACGAGGAGGAGCCGCACATCCCGGTCGGCCCCGCCAACTACCTCGACTCCGGCCCCGAGGACCGGGGCCAGCCGACCTTCTTCTATCCGCGGCGCCAGTTCTTCGTGTTCGGCGTCGAGGTGCCGGCCGACTGGGGCCAGGACCGGGACCTGGTGTGGACGGTGACCGCGCACGGCCAGGCCCGCACCGCGATCGGCTCGCTGTGGGCCACCTGGGTGGTCGACGAGGGCGTGTGGCGGGCCAACCGCGGCTCCGATCTGCGCGGCCGGTACGCCGGCGAGGAGCTGACCAACCAGCCGCCGGCGGCCAGCATCGTGGGCAGCACCTCGATCTCGGCGACGGTGGGCGAGCCGGTCTCCGTCACGGTTGCCGTGGCCGACGACGGCCAGCCCGGGCCGCGCGAGATCCCGCGCCGCCCGCGTCCGCCCGTCGACCCGCTGCCGAACGACCTGCCGATCATCGGCGGGCCGCGCGGCGGCGGGGGCGGCGGAGCGGTGGATCAGAACCGGGTGAGTCCGCTCGACGCGTACGACACCGGCCTGGCGGTCACCTGGGTCGTGCACCGCGGCCCGGCCGACGTGGCCTTCGACCCGCGGGTCACGCCGCTGCCCCGCGAGGGCGGCCAAGTGACGGCCGCCGCGCGCTTCTCCGCGCCGGGGGAGTACGTCATCCGCGCCGCCGCCGACGACAGCAGCTACCTGACGCCCGCCGACATCACCGTCCGCGTCGCGGCGGCGGAGTAGCCGCGACCGCCGTCCGCCCGCGGACGCCCTGTCGCCGCGGGCGCGCTGCCCTATAATGCGGGGCGGAATGCCCCGCATCTACGTCATTCACGAGAACGACGCCTGGGTCGAGCCGCTGCGCGCCGCGTTCGAGGAGCTGCGCCTGCCGTTCGAGGAGTGGTTCCTCGGCGCCGGGCGCCTCGACCTGACCGAGCCGCCGCCCGCGGGCGTTTTCTACAACCGGATGAGCGCGTCGTCGCATACGCGCGGCCACCGCTACGCGCCGGAGCACACCGCCGCGGTGCTGGCCTGGCTGGAACGCCACGGGCGGCGCGTGGCCAACGGCTCGCGGGCGCTGCAGCTCGAGGTCAGCAAGGTCGCGCAGTACGCGGCGCTGGAGGCGCACGGCATCCGGACGCCGCGGACGGTGGCGGCCGTCGGGCGGGACGCGATCGTCGAGGTGGGGCGGACGTTCGATCCGCCCTTCATCACCAAGCACAACCGGGCCGGCAAGGGGCTGGGCGTGCGGCTGTTCCACGACGCCGCGGCGCTGGAGCGCTACGTCGGGAGCGACGATTTCGAGCAGTCGGTCGACGGCATCACGCTCATCCAGGAATACATCGAAGCCAGCGAGCCGTACATCACGCGCGTGGAGTTCGTGGGCGGCGAGTTTCTTTATGCCGTGCGGGTCGACACCAGCCAGGGCTTCGAGCTGTGTCCCGCCGACGCCTGCCGCGTCGACGACGCCTTCTGTCCGGCGGGCGAGTCGCCGCCCTCGTTGTTCACCATCGTGGACGGCTTCCGGCACGAGCTGGTCGGCGCCTACGAGCGCTTCCTGGCCGCCAACGGAATCCACGTCGCGGGCGTCGAGTTCATCACGGACCGCAACGGCGTCGCGTACACCTACGACGTCAACACGAACACCAACTACAACAGCCAGGCGGAGGCGGATGCCGCGGTGGAGCTGCGCGGCATGAATGCCGTGGCCGCCTATCTCGGCCGCGAGCTCGAGCGGGTGGAGCAGGCGGCGCGTGACGGCTCGCCTACCCGCCGCGATTCGGCGCGGCACGTCGCCATCGAAGCGTGACGCGCCGGGCACTTTCGCCGCGACCGGCACGGTCCGGCATGATCGGTGCTTCACAGCTTCGACGGATCTGCCGCCAACGCCCCGGTGACGATGCCCGGTCGCCAGCGAGCTCATCGGCCGTGCTGGCGTTCGCGAGATCGACGCTGACCAGGGAGCGGTCGGCACGCCCGCCAACCGCTCGTGCGCTGGTCGGCGCGCTGCGCCGCGCCGCCGGCCACGAATAACACGTCCTCCGGCCCTGGCTGTCCGATTCCCGCACGTCGGACATCCATAGCATAGTGAAGTCTTCCTCGGTACTGCCGCGGTCTGCGACAGTACGCCGCGGGTCGCTCGGACGGAACATCAAGCGGTTGCGCCAGGAGGCCGGCATACGGACGCGGGCGGCGCTGGCCCGGCTACTGGGCGTTGCGAAGTCTCAGGTGAACGATTGGGATAACGACCGATACGTGTAGTCACATCCTATAGTATCTTTGCTGCCAGGAAGGGGCGTGCATGCACGTCCTTCCCGGCAAGGAGGCGACACCAGGCGCACCGTCACCAGCGGGTGACCAAAGAAGAACGATGCGGGTTCCGTCCATCTACGCCAACGGCTACGAGAAGGCCCGGGCAATGAACCCGGCGCTCGCTGCCACGTACATCGCCCACATGCGGATCGGCGATCCTGCCGCCGACGCCGTGATGGTCGATCTGGCCGGGCTGAAGGCGGCGGAGTCGTCGCGGCTGCTGCGGGCGGCCATGGAGCAGAAGGAAGACATCCTGCGCGACGCGCCCCGGAGTCTCCAGGACTTCGTCAACGAGGTGGCGACGCTGCCGGCGTGGTACGACCGGGAGGCCGCGTTCCGCGGCTGTCGGGTCTTCCTCGAGAATTCGGATCAGTTCCTGATGGGTTTCGCGGGCGCCGCCATCGTGGAGGGCTTCTCCACGACGATCAGCCGGTCGTTCGCCATCACCGGTCGCCTGATCGACGACGGCGTCCGGCGCCTGAAGCAGAATCTCCGGCAACTCCTCGACATGTTCCTGCCGCGCGGCATCGAGCCGTCGGGGGACGGCTGGAAGCTGACGCTGCGCATCCGGATGGTGCACGCGCGTGCCCGGCGCCTGATCAGGGATTCGAGTGAATGGGATCAGGACGCCTGGGGCCTGCCGATCAACGCGGCCCACGTGAGCCTGGGCGCGGTCGCGTTCTCCGCGCGCCTGCTCGAGTTCGCGACGATGCTCGGCGCGCCGCTCGACGACGAGGATCGCGCCGGCTTCATGGCGGTCTGGTCCTACGCCGCTCATCTGATGGGCGTTCCCGAGGCGCTCATGTTCCACAGCCAGGCGGAGGGGCTCCGGCTGTTCCGGGTCGCCACAGCCTGCGAGCCGCCACCGGACTACGACGCCGTTGCCATGGCGCACTGCATCCTCAACAGCGCGCCGGTCGTCATCGGCGTGACCGAGCCGAAGTCCCGGCACGCCTTCGCGCAGTACGCGTTCCGTGTTTCTCGGGAGCTCGTCGGCGACGCGCTGGCCGACCAGCTTCGCTTTCCGCCGCGGCGATCGTTTCTGCTGCTGCCGTGGCTGCGGACCCGGGGCCGGATCGCGCGGGGAATCGTCAGGTTCTTTCCCCGGCTGGCCAAGGCGCGTGAGCGGAGGTCGTTCCTGCACATCCTCGGACTCACGGATCTGGGTGAGTCCAGCTTCACCTACAACCTGCCGGACAGCGTCCGTTCCGACGAGTAGACGAAATGGTGAGCCGGGCGAGGCGTTCGAGCACGCCGACGGCTGCCATTCGTTGCGCTGTCCTGCTGCCTCTCGCCGGCTGCCTCTCGACCGCCTGCGCGTTCGTGCCCGAGCCGTCGCTTCCGGAGGCGGCTCCCGATCCGCTTCCGCCGGTGGCCGATACGCTGCCCGACGGCTTCTCCGCGAGCCTGCAGGCCGGTGAGTACGAACCGCTGGAATGGTGGCGGGCGTTCGCCGACCCGGTGCTCGACGAGGTGATCGATGCCGCCCTCGCGTCCAACTTCGACATGGCGGTGGCGGTGGCCCGGGTGCAGCAGGCGCGGGAGACGGCGCGGCTGGCGCGGGCCGCGGTCTTCCCGGTCGTGGGGGCACGAGCCTCGGTCGACGACTTCAGCTCGCCGACGAACGCCGGTATCGGTGCGCAACTCCAGGAACTGGGACTGGAGGAGGCGCTCGGGGACACGGCGGACGACTTCACGCTGCCGGACCGGCTGGGGCTCACCACCTACGCGTTGAGCGCGGACGTGGCCTACGAGTTGGACTTCTGGGGGCGCGCCCGCAACGAGCAGTTGGCGGCCGGAGCCGACTACCTGGCCTCGGAATCGGACCTGCGCGCGGTCCGGATCGGCATTCTGGCGGAGACGATCGCTGCCTATTTCGAGATTGTCGACCTCCGGCAGCGGATCGCGCTCGCGCGTGAGACGGTGCAGGTTCTGCTCGAGCGCGAGGCCGTGGCCGCGGCCCGCTACGACCGCGGACTGGACGATTCGCTGGCCCTGTACCGGGTGCGCCAGGAGCTGCGCGACACGCAGGCGGGCCTGCCGCAACTGGAAAACCGGCTCGCCGCGGCCGAAGGCCGGCTCGCCGTGCTGCTGGGCGGCTACCGGGAGGACCTTCAGACGCTCCTGCCCGACACGCCTGCCCCCGCGCCGCCGCCCGATCCGGTGCCGGCGGGGGTCCCGGCCGACCTGCTGTTTCAGAGGCCGGACGTGCGGGCGGCCGGCCACCGGCTCGAAGCGGCCGGGTACGCCATCGAGGCCCGCCGTGCGGAGCTCCTGCCCTCGCTCTCGCTGTCCGGCTCCATCGGGCTCCAGACCTCGGACATCGCCGGGCTGCTCAACGTGCACCAGTGGTTCGCGAATCTCGCCGCCGACCTCCTCGCGCCGGTCTTCGACGGTGGCCGTCTCAGGACCCGCGTGGCGCTCGCCGAGGCGCGCTTCAACGAGTTGGCCGCCGCCTACGGACGCACGGTCGTCACGGCCGTGAGCGAGGTCGAGGCCGCCCTCGCCGGACTCGAGAACGAGGGCCGGCGCCACGCGTTCCTGGTCTCCCGGCGGGACGAGGCCCAGGCGACCCTGGATCTTCGCTCGGAGCGCTACACCTCGGGAATCGGTGGCTACGCCGACTTTCTCGACGCGTTGCGCGCCTTCCTGAACGTCGAGTCGGCGCTCGCGGGCGCCGGGCGCGATCTGGCCCTCGCCCGCCTAGCCGTGCACCGCGCCCTGGGCGGTGCGTGGGTGGCCTCGGACGTGCCAGACGGACTGCTGCCGGCCTCGCGCGCGGACCGTGCGGAAGCACCGGCCGGTCAAGGGGTCGAGTAGCGACCGGCGGAACATCACAGATGAGCAGAGGACTGAGCTTTCTCGTCGCCGGCGCCATCCTGGCCGGATGTCTGGCCGTGGCCGGCGTCATGGTTGCCCAGAGGCCCGAGCCCGCCCGCCGGCCTGTTCCCTCGCGAGTCCCGTTTGCGGTCACGGCCCCCGTGGTCGCCGGTGCCGGCGCCATTCCCGTGCACGGCGCCGGGACCGTGCGGCCGCGGGCGCAGATAGACGTCGCCGCCGAGATCAGCGGCCGGGTCGAATGGGTGGCCCCGGCCTTCCAGAGCGGAGGCCGGGTACGCCGGGGGCAGTTGCTCTTCCGCATCGACGACGCGGACTACCGCAACAGCGTCGAGCAGGCGCGCGCGAGCGTGGCGGTCCAGCGGGTCGAGCTGTTGCGGGTCACAGAAGAGGCCCGCATCGCGCGTTCCCAGTTCGAGAGGTTCAGACGCCTGCGGAACGGCAGCGAGTCCGCCGCCGAGACCAGTCCCCTAGCGCTGTGGGAGCCGCAGCTCGAGGCGGCCGAGGCCGCGCTGGCCAGAGAGCGCGCGGCGCTCGCGGAAGCCGAGCTGCGCCTGTCGCGTACGGAGGTCCGCGCGCCCTTCGCCGGCGCGGTGCGGACCGAGTCGGTGGACGTCGGGCAGTTCGTCGCGGCCGGCGAGGGCGTAGCGCAGCTCTACGCGGCGGACGCCGTCGAGGTGGTTGTCCCGCTCTCCGATGTCGATGCGGCGCTCGTCCCGGGCCTCTGGGAGTTGGAGGCCGGCAACGCCGACCCGCGCGTGCCGGCCGGCGTCGTTGCCGAATACGGTGACGCGCGCTACGCCTGGGCGGGGTACGTGGACCGTGTGGAGACCGCCCTGGACGAGCAGACGCGGACCCTCGACGTGATCGTGCGCGTGCCGAACCCGTTCGCCGCCGGCACTCCCCGGGGCTCCGATGCCGAGCGCGCGGAGGCCGGCTCCGGGGAGCACGCAGCCACAGGCGCTCCGCCGCTGCTGCTGGGCATGTTCGTGGAGGTGCGGATTCAGGGCCGCGCGCCGGACGAGTACTTCCAGGTGCCACGCCCGGCCCTCAGACCCGGTGACGAAGTATGGGTCGTGCGTGACGACGCAATCCACATCGTGCCGGTGCGCGTTCTCCAGCGTGCCGACGACGACGTGTACGTAACGGGCGCGCTCGAAGCCGGCGAGTCGGCTGTCGTAGGCGGGATTCGGATCGCGACCGAAGGCATGCTCGTGCGGACGGAGGCAGGAGGCGGCTCATGAGTCCGGACGATGGTCTCGCGCACGAGGCGCGAGGTCCGATCGCCTACATGGCCCGGAACGGCGTCGCCGCCAACCTCCTGATGTGCCTCATCGTGGCTGCCGGGCTCGTGTCGATGCCCGGGCTGGTCCAGGAGGCCTTTCCCACGGTGTCCCTGGACGCCGTCGAAGTCTCGGTGGCCTATCCCGGCGCGACCCCGCACGAGGTGGAGGAATCGATCGTCGTCAAGATCGAGGAGCAGATTGCGGCGCTGGAGGGCGTCAACGAGGTGACGTCCGTGGCGGCGGAGGGGCTGGCCTCCGTCGTTGCCGAGCTGAAGACGGGCGCGGACGTGGGCCGTGCGCTCGACGACGTGGAGTCGGCAGTCGGCCGTATCCAGACCCTTCCCGCGAGAGCGGAGCGCCCGGAGATCAGGGAGATGACCAACCGCCAGAGCGTGATTCGCCTGGTGGTCTACGGTGATGTTCCGGAACGCGCGCTCAAGGAGCTGGCGTACGGCATCGAGGAAGAGATCGCCGCACTGCCGGAAGTCTCCTACGTGGAAACGAGCGGCGTGCGGAGCTACGAGATCTCCATCGAGGTGCCGCTGCATCGGCTGCGCGCCCTGAGCCTCACGCTCGAGGACATCGCGGACGCGGTGCGCCGCGGCTCGCTCGACCTGTCGGCCGGCCGCATCGAGACCAGAGACGCACAGGTTCGGGTCCGAACTACCGGCCGGCGCTACGACCAGCAGGATTTCGAGGACATTGTCGTTCTGAGCCGGGCCGACGGTACGGCGGTGCGTCTGGGCGACATCGCGGAAGTGCGCGACGGCTTCCAGGACATCGACCTGATCGTCCGCTACAACGGACAGCGGGCGGCGTTCGTCGAGGTTTATCGGTCTGCCGACGAACAGGTAATGGAAGTCGTGGCAGCCGTGGAGGAGCACCTGGAACGGCAGGTCATCCCGTCCCTGCCCGCCGGCGTGTCGGTTGAAATCTGGAACAACGACGCGGAGGTGTATCAGAGCCGACTCGATCTGCTTCTGGAGAACGGCGCTCTCGGGCTGCTGCTCGTCCTCACCGCGCTGGCGCTGTTTCTGGAGATCCGGCTGGCGGTGTGGGTCGCGGCCGGGATCGGCATCTCCTTCGTCGGCGCCCTGGCCGGCGCCCTGGCCTTCGACGTGTCCATCAACACGATCTCGCTGTTCGCGTTCATTCTCGCGGTCGGCATCGTGGTCGACGACGCCATCGTCGTCGCCGAGAACGTGTACGCCGAGCGCCAGAAGGGGACGCCCGGGGTGGCCGCGGCGATTCGCGGCGTCCAGCGGGTCAGGCGGCCCCTGATCTTCGCGGTCCTCACGACCGTGGGAGCCTTTGCGCCGCTCCTGCTGCTTCCCGGTCCGATCGGCGCAATGATGCGTCCGCTCTCGATCATCCTGATCTCGGTGCTCCTCGTCTCCCTGGTCGAATCGTTGCTGATCCTGCCGAGCCATCTCGCGCACCTGCCGGGCCCCGACCGGCAGCCCTCCAACATCATCGAGCGTTTCTTCGCCCGGGTGCAGGGTGCGGTCGACAAGGGGTTGCGATGGTTCGTCGAGGGGCCCCTGGATCTGGGACTCCGGCTGGCTACCGGCCAGCCGGCGGTGGTGATTGCCGCGGGCCTGGGCGCGATCATCCTGTCCATCGCCCTGCTGGCGTCGGGGACTGTCGGCGTCATCTTCATCGAGACCGTCGAGTCCGACATCGTCACGGCCAACCTGGTGATGCCGGACGGCACGCCCGCGCGGCGAACGGGCGAGCTGGCCGGAGAGCTGGAGGCGGCGGGCCACCGGGCGATCGAGCGCCTGTCTCGGGAGCGGCCGGCGGAAGCAGCGGACCTGCTGACGGGCGTAAACCTGGCGGTCGGCGCCAGGGCCCGGACCCTGGGCGGCTCGATCGACCAGGAACCGAGCCTCAACCCGCAGGCGAACATCGCGGCCGTGGAGTTCAGGCTGCTGGCCGCGGAGCAGAGGGACATCAGCGCGGAGACATTCGTGCAAGCCTGGCGGGAGGAGGCCGGCGTCATACCCGAGGCGCGCAGCCTCACCTTCGGCGCCAACCTGCTCGACCTGGGTTTTCCGGTGCACGTGGAGCTGTCTCATCCGGACCCGGATCGTCTGGGTCCGGTCGCCGCCGCGCTGGTGAGCGGCCTCCGTGAGCTGGAGGGCGTCTTCGACGTGAGGTCCGATCATGCGTCGGGAGTGCAGGAGCTCCGGATTGAGCTGCGGCCCGCCGCGCGAACGCTCGGTCTGACGCTCGATGCGCTGGCCCGGCAGGTGCGCGCCGCGTTCTTCGGCGACGAGGCCCTGCGGGTGCAACGGGGGCGTGAGGACGTCCGGGTGTACGTCCGCCTGCCCCCCGCCGAGCGGGACACGATAGCGGATGTCGAGGGCTACCTCATCCGCACGCCCGGCGGGGGGGAAGTGCCCCTGAGTCAGGTTGCCAGCGTCAGCACCGGACGCTCGCCATCTTCGATTCGGCGGAAGGACGGCCGGCGCATCGTCACGGTGACGGCGGATGTCGACGCGGCCGTGATCACGGGCGGGGAAGCGACCGGCATCCTCACGAGCACCGTCCTGCCCCGGCTCGTCGACGCGCATCCGGGGCTGACCTACGCGCTCGGCGGTCAGCAGCAACAGCAGGCGGAGTCGTTCGGCGCGCTGAACCGCGGCCTGATTCTGGCGCTGCTGGCTATCTATGCGCTGCTGGCGATTCCGTTCGGTTCCTACACCATACCGCTCCTCGTCATGGCCGCCATTCCCTTCGGGATCGTCGGCGCGATCCTGGGCCATCTCATCATGGGAATCGGCCTGAGTGCGACGTCCATGTGGGGCATCATCGGGCTCACCGGCGTCGTCGTGAACGATTCGCTCGTCATGATCGACTTCATCTGCGAGCGGTTGGGCAGGGGGGCGTCCGTGAAGGCCGCGATTATCGAAGGGGCGAAGGGGCGCTTTCGCCCGATTCTGCTGACCTCGCTGACCACCTTTCTGGGATTCGCGCCACTCATTTTCGAACGCAGCATTCAGGCCCAGTTCCTGAGTCCGCTGGGCGTGTCGTTGGGCTTCGGCCTCATCTTCGCCACGGCCATCCTGATGCTGATCGTGCCGGCGCTGGCCACGGTGTACTTCAAGCTTGCGACCTCGAGATCGGCCGCGGGCAGAGCGGTCGCGGCAGCCTCGGCCGGGGCCGGATGACGGCGGACGGGCACACGGACAGGAAAGAACCGCAATGCAGAGTCCGGAAAACGGAAATCCAGATCTCCCACCCGGTCCGCAGGGAAGGCGCATCCGCAATCTCCTCGGGCGACTCCGTGATTTTCGGGGGCAGATGGCAGGCTTCCGCCAGGCTTACGGCGACATGGTCTTCTATCGGCTTCCGGGCATGAGTTTCTGCGCCCTGTTCAGCGCCGACCTCATCCGCGAGGTGCTCGTGGTCAAGGAAGCCGTGTTCACGCCGTTCCTGGCCAAGGAGGGGTGGGGAATCATCACGTCACCCTGCATGCCGCGAGACAGCGGCGAGCACCACCGGCAGGTGCGGGAAGTATTCGGGGGGGCGTTCGTCGACAGCCGCATGCACGGCTACGCGAGCGTGCTTGCCGCCAACGTCCGCGAAACCGGGGACGGTTTGCGCGCCGGGCAGGTCATCGACTACAAGGAGGCGATGGAGCGCCTGACGGTGCAGGCGCTGCTCGACACCATTCTCGGGCGCGAGCCGAGGATACGGCCCGAGGTGGCGCAGGAGGCCACCTGGGCAATCAAGCGGGACTGGGCGCTGGACTACCTGCCGGGTTCGTCGCTGCTGAGGAGGCTGCCGCTGCCTGCGAAGCGGCGCGCCCGGCGTGCGCTGCAGGCGATGGACGAAGCGGTCTACGGGGCCATGCAAAGGGCGCGTGCATCGTCTCACGGCGGCGAGGACATGACCTCCCACGTAGTCCGCACCGCGGATCGGCACGAGCGCTGCCCGTTCAGCGGCGACCGGGACATCCGCGACGAGTTGTACACCCTGGTGATCGGTTCCATCGATTCGACAACCAGCGCACTCGTCTGGGGTCTCGATTATCTTGCCCGGAACCCGGCGCAGCGTGACCGGTTCGAGCAGGAAGTCGACGAGGTGATGGGCAGTCGTCCCCTCGAGGGCGCGGACTTCGGCCGACTGCCCTATACCCGGGCCGTGTTCAACGAGATCGTCCGTCTCTCGCCTCCGTCCTATGCCAGCACGTCCCACTGGCGGCAGGCGCAGGAGGACTGCCGCGTCGGCGGCCATCTGATTCCCAAGGGCACGATAGTGCAGACCTGTATCGGTGAGCTGCACCGCGACCCTGCCCATTGGGAGCACGCGGATCGGTTCAAGCCGGAGCGGTGGCTCCAGGATGCGCCGCCCGTCCACCCGGAGCACGCCTATATTCCTTTCCTCAGCGGACCCCACCGCTGCCTCGGCTGGGAGTGGGCCACGATGCTGGTCGTGCTGGCCCTGGCGGGTCTGGCCCAGGGCCGGCGGCTCGAACCCCTCGCGAGCAAGCCAATCAAGCCGGACGTGTTGGGAATCGGGGTAAAGGGGCCGGTGCGAGTCACCGTGCGTGAGCGGAGGTCCGCGGCATGAAGCCCGGCGGAAGCCCGGCGCTGCCGCCCGGACCGAGGGGAGGCCGACTGCGCAACCTCTACCGGCGGCTTTTCCACTACGCCGAGTTCATGGACGAGCTCCATGCAGAGTACGGCGACATCGTCTGGTTCGAGCTGCCCCTGCTGAAGTGCTGCGCCGTATTCGACGCCGAACTGGCGCAGGAGGTCCTGGTCGCCCAGTCGCCCTCCTTTGCGCCGTGGGCGCTGGGAGGGAGGGAGCCCAACAAGCTCATGGAGCACGGCTGTCTGCCGGTACACCACGGCGAGGAACACCGCTGGCGTGCCGAGCTCATGAAGAGCGCGTTCGCCGAGGATCGGCTTCACGCCTACGCCGACGTGATAGCGGGGCACTCCCTCGAGCTTTGCGAGCGGCTGCAGCCGGACCATGTCGTCGACCTCCGACCCGAGGTGGAGCGCTACGTATGGGACGCGCTGGCAAGAGTCATTCTGGGTCGTCACGTCGACAGCAAGGACGGGCTGCACATCGGACGATTGTTGAAGGCCGCCGACCTGCTGGACCTCCTCCCGCTCGGTCAGTTGCTGAAGAAGCTCGGTCCCAGGCCGCCGACGGCCGTGCTCGACGAGGCGATCTACGGCGCCATCCGGCAGGGCCGCGACCGGGTCCATGACGGTCGCGATCTGGTTTCGCATCTCGTGAGGGCGGCCGACGAGGGGCTTTCCCGGTGGTCGTACGACAACGAGCGAGCGCTCCGCGACGAGGTGATCGCGTTCCTGTGCGCCTTTACGGACGCGCCGACAGCGACCCTGTGCTTTGCCGTTCACCATCTCGCGCGCCATCCGGCGGTGCGCGAGCGCCTGGAGCGGGAGGTCGCCGACGTACTGGGCGGCCGCCCGGCGGCGCCCCGGGATCTCGACAGGCTGCCCTACGTGCACGCGGTCTTCAAGGAGACGCTGCGCCTCGAGCCGCCGGCCTACGTCATGCGCGCCAAGGAGGCGCTGGAGGACCGCGTCGTCGGTGGATACCGGATTCCAAGGGGGACCTTGATGTTCGTCGGAATGCGGGTGCTTCACCGCCGGTCCGACTATTGGGAGGACGCCGGCGAATTCAGGCCGGAGCGCTGGATCGAGGCTTCGGGGTCCGGTAGAGTGGCGTGTCCGGCGCACGCCTACATCCCGTTCGGCAGCGGTCCTCACAGTTGCGCCGGGTCCGATCTGGCAACGATGCTGCTCTTCTTCGCGCTGGCAGCGGTCGCTCAGCGCTTGCGGCTCGAGCCGACGTCGAGCCGCCCTCCGCAACGGGAGAACATCGGGGTGGGAGTGGACCGCCTCCTTGTAGCCGTAAGGAAACTCCCATGAGACGAGCGATGATGGCCGATCGCGCCGGCTGAGGGGAATCATGCCGCCGTTGCCGAACGAAGCTCGGAACAGCGACCTCGCCTACCAGGCCGAGGTGCTCCAGGGTGTCTCCCGCACCTTCGCTCTCACGATTCCCGAGCTTCCGGACCCGCTGCGCGCAGTGGTGGGCAACGCCTACCTGCTGTGCCGCATCACGGACACCATCGAGGACGATCCGGCCTTGTCCGCCGGCCAGAAGCAAAAGCTCTGGCGGCGGTTCGTCGACGTGCTGGCGAATCGGGACGACCCGCGGGACTTCGCGCGGGAGCTGGGCAGGATGCTGTCCGCGTCGACCACCGCGAGCGAGCACGACCTGGTGGCCAACACGCCCCGCGTCGTCCGCATCACCAACGGATTCAGTGCCGCCCAGCGCGGCGCGCTCGAACGCTGCGTCCGCCACATGGCGCACGGCATGCAGGAATTCCAGCGACTCGACACATCCGCCGGCCTGGCCAGCCTGATGCAACTGGAGCGGTACTGCTACTTTGTCGCCGGCGTGGTCGGCGAGATGCTCACCGAGCTGTTCTGCGACTATTCGGTCGAGATGAACGACCGCCGCGGCGAGTTGCTGCCCCTGGCCGTCTCGTTCGGCCAGGGGCTGCAGATGACCAATATCCTCAAGGATGTCTGGGAGGACAGGCGGCGCGGCGCGTGCTGGTTGCCGCGGGAGGTCTTTCGCGAGACCGGGTTCGACCTGTCCTTTCTGCGCCCCGGCCAGAACCACCCGGGCTTCGCGCGGGGCCTGGCCGAGATCGTGGCGATTGCCCGCCAGCACCTGGCCGACGGCATGCGGTACATCGAGCTCGTTCCGACCCGCGAAACCGGAATCCGCCGGCATTGCCTGTGGGCCCTGGGCATGGCGGTTCTGACGTTGCGGCGCGTTCATGCGACGCCCATGTTCAAGAGCGGTCGGGACGTCAAGATCTCGCGGCGCAGCGTGTCCGCCGTCATCGCCGTGACGAGCCTGCTGGGACGCTCGAACGTTGCTCTCCGCCAGGTTTTCGGCACGTTGACTCGCGGTCTCCCCCTGCCGCGGGCGAGCCGTTCGGGCGAGCCCGAGAGGAAATCGTTCGATGCCGGATGAGGCGCCCGCAACCGACGGGATGTTGATTGTCGTCGACACGCACGATCGCGAGACAGGGATCGTGGACAAGATGACGGCTCATCGGCACGGAATCCTCCACCGTGCGTTCTCGATTTTCGTCTTCGACGCCAACGCGCGCCTGCTGTTACAACAACGAGCGCGAGGCAAGTACCATTCGGGCGGTCTGTGGTCCAACACCTGCTGCAGTCATCCCCGCTCCGGGGAATCCCTGCTCGACTCCGCGCACCGACGATTGCGCGACGAGATGGGGTTCGACTGCCCGCTCGAAGCCGTATTCGGCTTCGTCTACCGCGCGACGTTGGACGGCGGACTCGTGGAGCATGAATTCGATCACGTGCTCGTGGGCCGGTTCCAGGGGACGCCCGTCCCGAACGCTTGCGAGGTAGAGGACTGGAAGTGGGAGAGTCTGCCGGCGATTCAGTCACGGTTTGCCGACAATCCGCGGCAGTTCAGCGCCTGGTTCAAGACGGCCCTCGACGGACTTCTGGCGCGCGGCTTTCCCCAGTGACGCGCCGGGCGGCGCGCGACCTGCCGTAGGCGGGGCCATGCGCTTCAGAATCGCCTTCGCTGCCGCTGCTGCCATCGTCGCCGCGCCGCTCGGCCATCGGGCCGGCGTGCTGCCACTGAGCGCCGCGGTGCCGCTGCTGGCGGCGGGTGTTCTCCTGTCGCTCGGGTCGCTGGCGCCGTGGCTGACCGCAATCATGCGCCGCGGCCGGCTGGCGTTCCGCGACCGCCGGGAAGTCGCGACCGGCCTGTTGTCGGCCATTGCGGTCGTCGTGCCGTTGGCCTACATCCTGCCGGCCCTCGGCGCGCCGCCGATCCACGACATCACGACGGACCCCGACGATCCGCCGCGGTTCGAGGCGGTCGTGCCGCTGCGCGCAGGCGCGCCGAACCCGCTCGAGTACGGCGGGCCGCAGCTCGCCGCCACGCAACGGGCGGCCTACCCGGACGTGCTGCCGCTGGCCGCCGCCGCGTCGCCGACCACGGTCCTGGCGGCGGCTCGGTCAGTCGCGATGGAGCTGGGTTGGGAGATCGTGGCGGTGGACCAGGCGCAGGGCCTGCTCGAGGCGACCGCCACGACCTTCTGGTTCGGCTTCAAGGACGACGTCGCGGTCCGCGTGCGTCCGTCGGAGGGCGGCGGCGCGCTGGTGGACGTCCGTTCGATCTCTCGCGTGGGGGTCGGCGATCTGGGCGCGAACGCCAACCGCATCCGAGCCTTCCTCACGCGCCTGCAGGCGGCCCTGGCCCGCTGAAGCGCGTCCGGTCCGGCACCCGGGCGGATGCCGGACCGGAGCGCGGGACTGGCCAGGAGTCTGCGCCGTCGAAACGGTGCAGACTCCGCAAGGCGC
>JAAXGX010000069.1:84731-98154 GCA_012271165.1 Vicinamibacteraceae bacterium
GCGCAGCCCCGTCTGATTGAAGCTGCCTAGTCGGGGTTGGCCTCGGCCTCGGCGACGCGGGCGCCGGCGAGCATGTTCGGCAGCGCGTAGTTGCCTTCGTGGCAGGCGTACTCGAACAGCGTGCCCTCGAACCGGTTGAACGGTATCGCGGCGGTCCACTCGCCGGTGAACACCGTGGGATCCTCCACCGTGAAGCGGTAGTCGATCACGTCCTCGCTGACGCGCGTGAAGCGCTCGACCAGCCGCAGGTTCTCGCCCGTGGCGAAGACGGTCGGGATGAACAGGCCGCGCTCGTCCACCTTGTCCGTGAAGTTGGTGGTCTCGACCACGAGCGTGTTGCCCTCCCAGCGGCCGCGGGAGTCGCCCAGCCACTGCTGGATGCCGGCCGGGGCGTGCCCGCGCCCGTCGAGCGGAATGATGCGCGCGTCGTGGATCATCTCGACCACCAGCGCGACGTAGTCGGGCGTCTGCAGGATGTGGTAGTTGTGGTTGTAGAAGCCCGGCATCATGGCGCCCGGCAGGCCGCGCGAGATGCAGCGGTCGTAGGCGCTCAGCTCCAGGTAGTGGTCGGGGGCGACCGTCGAGCGCATGCGCACCGCCATCAGCTCGTCGGCCCGCTGCTGCGCGTTCGGCGTCAGCGCCGGGAGCTTGCCGTCCGCGGGCTGCGTGATGAGCGACGTGCGGTTGCTGTCGAGGCCGTACTCGAACCAGAACTCGTTGTAGAAGCCCGTATCGCCCTCGCGCTCGGCGAAGAGCAGGTCCGAGCTGGCCTGGCGGCGCTGCGCCACCTCCTCGTCGCTCAGCGTCTCCCGGTCGCCCACCTGGTCGGGGCGCTGCAGCGGCACGACGGTGTTGTTGTTCCAGACGCCCTGCAGGTCGGGGTCGCCCCAGGCGGTGGTGGGCGGCGTGTACGGCTCGGCGTTCTGCTGGCCGGCAACGCCCGCGGTGGCCGCCGACACGATCACGGCAACCGCGGCGCAGACGGCGAGCGGCGTGGCATTCCTCATCGTCATTACCTCGTTTCCTCCATGGTGGTCTTGTACCAGCTTACACTCGAATTGGACGCCGCCGGCGGGGCGGCGGTTCCCGCCTGACGCCGGCGGTGGGATGGAGAAGGAACCCGGCGGGCCGCACGCTCGTATACAATGACAAGTCGGCTTGCGTCCGCCGGCGCCTGACGCGCCGCGGCAGCCTGGATTCGTGGAGGGGTCGTCCCGATGACAACAGACTGCAACACGGTTTCGAGAACGGTCGGCGCGGTCGCGTCGGCGCTTGTGCTGGCGGCGGCGATGCTCGCCGTGCCGCCGGCGGCGGCGGAGCAGTCCGCCGGCGAGGTGACCTTCAGCAAGGACATCGCGCCGATCCTGCAGCGGAGCTGCCAGAGCTGCCACCGGCCGAACTCGGTCGCGCCGATGTCGCTCATCACCTACGAGGAGGTGCGGCCGTGGGCGCGCAGCATCAAGCAGCGCACCGGGCTCAGGAACCGCATGGGCGTGATGCCGCCCTGGTTCATCGAGAAGGACGTCGGCATCCAGGCGTTCAAGGATGACATCTCGCTCAGCGAGGCGGAAATCGAGACGATCGCCGCGTGGGTCGACAGCGGCGCCCCCCGCGGGAACCCCGGCGACATGCCGCCGGCGCGCGTCTTCGCCGCCGCGGATGAATGGGACATCGGCCAGCCCGATCTGATCGTCGACTCGCCGTCGATCACGATGGCGGCCGAGGCCCCGGACTGGTGGGGCGCGCTCGCGCCGACGCCGACCGGCCTGGAGGAGGATCGCTACGTCTCGGCCGTGCAGTTCAAGGAGGTCAGCGACGTCCAGGGCGGCATCGGCGGGAAGTTCATCTTCCACCACGCCGTGCACGCGATGCTGGACGGCGAGGGGCGGCCCGCGCAGACCATCGGCGGTCCCCACGAGGTCGGGCGCAACGCCGAGGTCTTCGACGCGCTGGCCGGCCGCCTGCTGAAGGCGGGCTCGCAGCTCGTGTTTCCGTCCGTCCACATGCACGCGAACGGCGAGGACACGACCGCACGCCTGCGCGTCGGCTACAAGTTCCATCCGCGGGGCTACGAGCCGCAGCGGCGGCTCGGCGACCTCACGTTCGGCAACGGCGAGATCGACCTGCGCGGCATGACGGCCGGCCAGCAGGTGCACATGTACACGACGCTGAACGAGCACATCAAGCTCACCACGTTCGAGCCGCACATGCACGCGTCCGGCGTCAGGATGTGCATGGAGGCCATCTGGGGCGGCCGCACCGAGGTGCTCAACTGCGCCGGGTACGACCACAACTGGGTGAAGGTGTACCGCTACACGGACGACTCGGCGCCGCTGCTGCCGAAGGGCACGCTGATCCACATCACCGCCCACTTCGACAACACGCCCAGCAACCAGAACGTCGTCGACCCGCGCAACTGGGGCGGTCTCGGCCACCGTTCGATCGACAACATGGCGATCCTCATCGCGAGCCCCATCGTGCTGACCGACGAGCAGTTCGCGGAGGAGATGGCCACGCGCCGCGAGCGGCTCGGCCTGGCCGAGGGCGAGGCGGCCATCGGCTGTCCCCTGTGCGGCTTCGACAACCCGGAGCCGGGTCTGGCCTGGCTGGGACAGAACCAGTAGTCGAGGAAGGGTGAGCTGACGATGCAGACGACGCCCCGCTCACGGCTGCTCAGGGTCTCCGCCGCGGCGCTCGCGCTCGGCGTCGCCGTCATCCTGGCGGCGCCGTCCACGACCGGTGCGCAGGCGCCGGCCCGGGGCCAGAACATCGCCCCGGTGTACGAGGGCTTCTGGCGGCACGACGACGGTGCCATCGACCTCTGGTTCGGCTACTACAACCGCAACTGGGAGGAAGAGATCGACGTGCCGGTGGGCCCGGAGAACCACATGGATCCGGGCGGTCCCGACCTCGGTCAGCCGACCCACTTCTTCCCGCGGCGCAGCCAGTTCGTCTTCAAGGTCACGGTGCCGGCCGACTTCGGCGACAACGAGATCGTCTGGTCGCTGACGAGCAACGGCGTGAACGAGAAGGCGTACGCGACGCTGCGGCCGGAGTACATGGTCGACGAGACGGTCATGATGGCCAACTTCGGCGCCGGGGGGCAGACCGGGTTCCACCCGGACATGATCGGCAACATGGCGCCGGAGCTGACCCTCGAGACGCCCCCGACGATGACCGTGAGCGCCGGCGAGCCGGTCACCCTGAGCGCGGTCGCCGCCGACGACGGCAAGCCCGCGCCGCGCTCGATTCCGGTGGCGCTGATCGGCACGAGCCACTTCGTTCCCAACTCGGCGACCGGGCTGCGCCTGTCGTGGTTCCGCTACCGGGGGCCGGGCGAGGTCGTGTTCGATCCGCCGCAGACGAAGGTGTGGCAGGACCACCGCGACGGCGGCAACTCGCCGTGGTCGACCGGCTGGGAGACGCCGCGCGTGCCGGACGACAACCGCTGGACGGTGCAGGCCACCTTCAGCGAGCCCGGCACCTACGTGCTGCGCGCGCTGGCCCACGACGGCGGCCTCATCGACTACGACGACGTCACGATCAACGTGAGCCGCTGACGCCGGCGGCTCGCCGCTGGCATCGGCGCTCGCTGTTCCTGGCCGGCGCGTCCCTCCCGGGCGCGCCGGCCGTCGTCTGTACGCCCTCCGATCCGCGCTCGATCCCTTGCCTCGCGCGGGGTCCCGTGAGATAGTCCGGCCGATGCCTGTGCTCCTGATCGTCGTCGCCGCCCTGCTGGCCGTGCCGGTTCCCACGGACGCGCGCGTGAAGCGCGTCGAGATCGAACGCGTCGAGTCGCCCACCTTCGACGGGCGCTCGTTCGGCGACGTCGGGCCGTACGAGAAGCTCGTCGGCCGCGTCCACGGCGAGGTCGATCCGGCGTTGCCCGGGAACGCGGTCATTGCCGACATCGATCGGGCGCCGCGCAACGCGCGCGGCCTGGTCGAGTACGCGGCCGATCTGATCATCCTCAGGCCGGTCGACGGGTCGCGCGCCAACGGCAGGCTGTTCTTCGAGGTGAACAACCGCGGGCGGCTGCTCTCGCTGAACCGGCTCAACGAGGCGGCGGCCGTCGCGAACGATCCCACCTCGGCCGCCGATGCAGGCAACGGCTTCCTGATGCGCCAGGGCTACACGTTCGTGTCCGCCGGCTGGGACGCGACGGCTTCGCCCGCCGACGGGCGGCTGAACATCACGTTGCCCGTGGCGGTCAACCCGGACGGCTCGCGCATCGTGGGTCCAGCGCTCGAGGAGCTGGTCATCGACAACGCCACGACCACGGCCGCCCGCCTGTCGTACCCCGCGGCCAAGCTCGACACGGCGTTGGCCAGGCTGACCGTGCGCACCCGCTACGGCGACGAGCCCGAACCCATCGGCCCGGATGCCTGGGAGTACGTCGACGCCCGCACCATCCGCCTGCTGCCCGCCGGCACGGCGTTCCGGCAGGGCAGTCTGTACCACCTGGTCTATCCGGCCACCGAGCCGCTGGTGGCGGGACTCGGGTTCGCGGCCATCCGCGACGTCGCTGCCTTTCTGCGCGGCGCCGCCGCCGACGCGAACGGGACGGCCAATCCGCTGGCCGGGCAGATTCGCCACGCCTACTCCTTCGCCATCTCGCAGCCGGCGCGGTTCATGCGCGATTTCGTCCACCTCGGCTTCAACCGGGATGAGGCCGGCCGGCGGGTCTTCGACGGCGTGCTGAACTGGATCGGCGGCGCGAGCGGCGGCTTCTTCAACTACCGCTTCGCCCAGCCCCACCGCACGCAGCGGCAGCACATCGCGCGCTGGTTTCCGGAGCGGCAGTTTCCGTTCGCGTACAACGTGCTGCACGATCCGGTGACGGGCCGGACCGACGGGCGCCTGCGCCGCTGCCTGGACAGCGGGACGTGTCCGCGGATTCTCGAAGCGAACTCGTCGAACGAGTACTGGGTGAAGGCCTCGTCGCTGCTGCACACCGACACGCTGGGCAACGACGTGCCCGACGCGCGCGACGTGCGCCTCTACCTGTTCTCCAGCTTCCCGCACAGCGGCGGCCGCCGCCAGCAGGGGCGGGGCATCTGCCAGCAGCCGCGCAACACGGCGGCGGCCGAGCCGGTGCTGCGGGCCCTGCTGGTCGCCCTCGACGGCTGGGTCTCGGCCGGGAAGCAGCCGCCCGCGAGCCGTGTGCCGCGCCGCCGGGACGGGACGCTGGTGGCCGCCCTGCCGCGGGAGGAGCTGGGGTTCCCGAAGATTCCGGGCGTGCACTTCGACGGCCTGATGAGCACCGGCGATCTGCTCGACTTCGGCCCGCGCGCCGGCAGGGGCATCCTGAGCGTACTGCCGCCGGCGGTCACGTCGCCCTATCCGGCGCTGGTGCCCCGGACGGACGCGGACGGGCACGACGTGGCAGGCATCCGCGTGCCGGCCGTCCAGGCCCCACTCGCGACGCACACCGGCTGGGCCGTCCGCGCCGCGGAGTACGCCGGCAACGATCTGTGCGACGCCGCGGGTCAGCAGCTCGCCCTGCCGCGGACGAAGGTCGAGCGGCTGGCGCAGGGCGACCCGCGCCCGTCGATCGAGGAGCGCTACGCCACCGCCGCCGCCTACGTCGCCGCCGTCGAGCGCTCCGCGCACAACCTGCACCACGACGGACTGCTGCTCGCGGAGGACGTCGAGCGGATCGTCGCCGAGGCGGAGGCGCGCAGCAGCGCCTGGTAGTCAGTCGCCGCGCAGGATGGCGTACAGCATCTGATCCTGGACCTTGCCGTCCTTGACGGCGCTCCGGCGCAGGCGGCCCTCGAGCTCGTAGCCCGCCTTCTCGAGGACGCGGCAGGAGGCCCCGTTCGCGGCCAGCGGCAAGGCGTACAGCCTCTCCACCTCATACGCGGCAAAGGCGAAACGCGTGAATCCGACGAGCACTCGCGTCGCGATGCCCCGGCCCCAGTACGGCTCGCCGAGCCAGTAGCCGATCTCCGCCGAGCAGCGCTCCACGTCGTCCCGGAGCTCGACCCCGATCGAGCCGACCGGCCGGTCGGCGACGGTGATGGCGAACGCCGTCTCGGGATCGCCGCCGCGCGCGAACGCGATGAACTGGCGCGCGTTGTCGACCGAGTACGGATGCGGGAACCGGTCGCGCAGCTGCAGCCACACCTTGCGATTGTCGGCGTGCCGGGCCAGCTCGGCCGCGTCCGTCTCGCGAAACGAGCGCACGGCGCAGGACTCCAGGTCGAGCAGCATCTCCGGTTGCGGCGCGGACGGCATGGGCGGATGGTATCAGGTGCGGCGACGCCGGCCAGAGGGGCAGGTCTATACTTGGAGGACGTGCCGGTTGGGACGCGGCGGAACGGCCTTCGGCAAGCCCTAGCCGTCTGGACCGCGTGGCCGTCCCCGCGCGTTGCGGAACCCTGGCTGTCTTCGAGGACCGCGCGGCGGGCGCCGGCCGGACCATCGGTCTGGAGATCGTGGTCGTGCCGGCGGTGTCGGACAGTCCCGACCCCGATCCGCTGTTCTTCCTGGCGGGCGGTCCGGGTCAGGCCGCCACCGAGCTGGCGGGGCCGATGGCGCGGCTGCTGGCCCGGGTGCGCCGGACGCGCGACCTCGTCTTCGTCGATCAGCGGGGCACCGGCGGCGTCATCGCCGACCTGGAGGCGAGCCCGCACGCGGTCGGTGCGACGCATCCCCGGACCGGCGAGCCGTTCGAAGCGACGTTGACCGCATCGCGATCGCGGCCGATCTGACGCCAATCGATGGTCGCCTGGGTCGCTGCCTGCACAGTCTGGCCGGCCGCCGACCTGCCGGCCGGCTACTTCGAGCCGGTGCGCTCGGACGCGCCGACGCTGCTGCTCTCGGGCGCGCTCGATCCGGTGACGCCGCCGCGCTGGGGCGAGGAGGTGCTGCGCGGGCTCGGCAATGCGCGGCACGTCGTGGCGCCGGGCGCCGGCCACGGCGTCCTCGTGCGGGGTTGTACGGCCGACGTGATCGCCAGGTTCATCGACGCCGGCAGTCACGCCGACCTCGACGTGAGCTGCATCGGTACCGGCTGGGGAGAGCATGAACGGCGGCCGGCGGATCTGCTCTCACCGCCGCCTTCCTCGCGTGGATCGCCCGGATGCTGCAGCGGGAGAAGATCGTCTTCGGCCGGGTGTGAGAGTCGGCCCGTTGCTACGAAGTGCTACGGCTGCTACTTTCATGGCATGCGCACGATCACGCAGCGGGAGCTGCGTAATGAATCGACCGCCATCCTGCGGGCGGTCCAGGCCGGGCAGAGCGTGATGGTGACCCGCAACGGCACGCCCGTGGCCGAGCTGAAACCGGTGTCCCCGCGCCGGTTCGTGCCGCGCGGCGCCATTGCGCAGGCTGCGGCCACCGCACCGCCCATCGACGCGGCGCGGTTCCGTCGCGACGTCGACACGCTCGTCGATCAGGGCTTCGATGTCTGAGCGGCCTGCTCGACCGGCACCGATGGGCGACGCGTCCCGCGGCCTGCTGGACACGTCCGTCGTCATCGACATCGACGCGATCGACCACGCGCTGCTGCCGGGTGAGACCGCGGTCTCGGCCGTGACGCTCGCAGAGCTTGCCGCCGGACCGCACGCGACGCGCGACGAGCAGGAACGCGGCCGTCGCCAGCACCGGCTCCACTGGGCTGCGTCGAAATGGGACCCGCTGCCCGCGGACGGGGAGGTCGCGCGGGCGTACGGACGCATCCATGCGACCCTGAGAGGGCACGGTCGCAGCAGCCGCCGCCGCTTCGCCGATCTGCTCATCGGTGCCACCGCCCTGGCGCACGCACTGCCTCCGTACACTCGGAATCCACTGGACTTCAAGGGCTTGGGCCAGCTCATCACCGTCAGGACCGTGTAGGTGGAGCCCCGGGACGACATGCGGCGCGCACGCCTTCACACGGACGCCCGCGGCCCCGGGCGGCATTTTGGCAGGCGACCATGATGCAGGCAATCGTCCAGGACGCGTACGGCTCCGCCGACGTGCTGCGGCTCGGCGACGTCGAGCGGCCGCGGGTCGGCGAGCGCGACGTGCTGGTGGAGGTTCACGCGGCCGGCCTCGACCCGGGCGTCTGGCATCTGATGACCGGGCGGCCGTACCTCGTGCGGCTGATGGGCTTCGGGCTGCGGCGTCCGAAGGACCGTGTGGCGGGGCAGGACGTCGCCGGACGGGTCGCGGCGGTCGGGTCGGGCGTGGCCCGGCTGCGTCCCGGCGACGAGGTGTTCGGCACGTGCACCGGCGCCTTCGCGGAGTACGCCCGCGGGCGCGAGGACACGCTCGCGCCGAAGCCGGCCAACCTCACGTTCGAGCAGGCGGCGGTGGTCCCCACGTCCGCCGCCACCGCCCTGCAGGCCCTGTGCAACACGGCGCATGTCGAGGCAGGGCAGCGCGTGCTGGTGATCGGCGCCGGCGGGGGCGTCGGGACGTTCGCGGTGCAGATCGCCCGGGCGCTCGGCGCGGAGGTCACGGGCGTGTGCAGCGCGGGGAAGACGGAAATGGTGCACGCGATCGGCGCCCGCCACGTCATCGACTACGAGCGGGAGGACTTCGCGGACGGCCGGCGGCGCCACGACGTCATCCTCGACACGGCGGGCAATCGTTCGCTGTCGCACCTCCGGCGCGCGCTGGAACCGGAGGGTACGCTCGTCATCGTCGGGGGAGAGGGCGGCGGACCGCTGCTCGGCGGCACGGATCGCCAGCTCCGGGCGGCCCTGCTGTCGCCGTTCGTGCGCCAGACGCTCGGCTCGCTGTTCTCGACGGTGGTCGCGGCGGATCTCGAGCGCCTGCGGGAGCTGCTCGAAGCCGGCCAGGTCGTGCCGGTCGTCGGCCGCACCTGTCCGCTGGGCGAGGTCCCGGACGCCGTGCGCCAGCTCGAGGCCGGGCACGCGCGCGGCAAGATCGCCATCGCCGTCCGCCCTGAAGCGTAGACTTCCGCGGCCCTCGCGTTTGGGTTACTCTCTGCTTTGCCATGCCGTGGATCCTGCAGGTCGCGACCGGCCGGCGCGTGCTCGCCGCAGCCGCGACGGCGCTCGTGGGAACCGGCCTGCTCTTCGGGACGGGCCCGTTTCCGGCCGTGCAATCGCTGGCTCCCGCAGGGGTGCTGCCCGAGGAGCAGCTCGGCTACGGTGCGGACGAGCTGCACGCGTTCCTGGGCGCCATCGGTCCCGACGGACGGGCCGCCTACGTCCTGTTTCAGCGTCTGGATATCCTGACGCCGCTGCTGCTCGGCGGCGCGGCGATGTTCCTGATCGCCTGGCTGCTCCGGCGCGGAGGCACGCGGGCGGGGCCCGGCGCGTGGCTGTCGTTCGTGCCCGTCCTGTTCCTGCCGACCGAAGTGGCGGAGGACTTCGTGCTGGGCCGCGCGGCCCGGCTGTATCCGGCGGAATCGTCCCTCAGCGCGGCGCTCCCGGTGCTGACCGGCGCCAAGTTCGCGGTCATGGCGCTGATGGCCGTCGTCATTGCCGGTTGCGCATTGCGACTGGCCTGGAGAAAGGACTGACGATGTCTGCATCACGACGACGTTTCCTGAAGAGTGCGGTGGCGGTCGGCGGCGTGGCCCTGGGACAGCGGGCCGGCGCGTGGTCGGCTCCGATCGGCCGTTCGTCGAGTCCGCGCCCGGCGGCGGCGGCCAGGCCGCCAGCGGCGGCGGTGCAGGGCGGCCGGGCGCTGCCGACGCAGGCCGAGGTCGAGGGCTGGTACAAGGATCAGCGTAACTGGGGCCGGTGGGGCGCGGACGACGAGGTCGGCGCGGTCAACCTGATCACCGCCGAGAAGCGCCAGGCCGCCGCCGCGCTCGTGCGCAACGGGCGCACCGTCTCGACGAGCCGGCTCTTCGAGCCGACGCAGCACTTCGTCCGCAAGAACGACCGGGGCGCCGGCGCCGGCTCGTTCATCGACTACTACGGATTCATCTATCACGGCCAGACGATCACCCACATCGACGCGCTGTGCCACGTGTGGGAGAACACGGACGGCGTGTGGCAGGGCCGCGACCCGGACGCTGCGGTCGACACGCACGGCGCCAGGTTCGGCGCCATCACGGCCTGGAGCAACGGCATCATCACGCGCGGCGTGCTGCTCGACGTGCCCCGTCATCGCGGCGAGCCGCACGTGACGGCGGACCGGCCGGTGCACGGCTGGGAGCTCGAGGAGATCGCGGCGGCCCAGGGGGTCGAGGTTGGGCCGGGCGACGCGCTGCTCGTCCACAGCGGGCGGGAGGCGTTCCAGCGCGCCGGCGGCGCGATCGGCGGGGGCGCCCGACCCGGCCTGCACGCCTCGTGCGCGAAGTTCATCCGTGACCGCGACGTCGCGCTGCTCGGGTGGGACATGATGGACGCGCGGCCCAACGACTACGGGCTGGCCTACCCGGTGCACGGCGTGCTGACGTTCTACGGAGTGGCCCTGCTGGACAACGCGCTGCTCGAGCCGCTCGCCGACGCCTGCGCCGAGGAGGGACGCCACGAGTTCATGTTCATGGCCCTGCCGCTCAACGTGAAGAACGGCACCGGCAGCCCGGCCAATCCGATCGCGATGTTCTAGCGACGTTCCAGAGGAGGACACGATGAGCATGCAGGTGAGATCAGATCGGCCCGACGGGCCGTCGCGGCGGCGTTTCATCCAGGGCACGGCCGCGGCGGCGGGAGGGGTTGCCGCCCACGCGCTGGGCACGGCCGGTGGCGCGGCGGCACAGGCCCCGGCGGCCTCGAGCCCGGGCGGCCGGTTCCGCGAGCTGCTGGCGCGGTCCGAGCCGAGCCGCTGCGTCAACTGCGGCGACGTCGCGTCGGCCCGGCTCGTCGAGATGCACGGGTTCGAGATCGCCATGACGGGCGGCAGCGCGCTGTCGCTGAGCAAGTTCGGGCTCGGCGACTACGGCATGATCACCATGGACGACCTCATCGAGTTCTGCACCCGCGCGGCGGACGCAATCGACCTGCCCATCATCGCCGACGCGGACGACGGCGGCGGGAATCCGCTCAACGTCTATCGCGCGGTTCAGCGCTACGAGCGCGCCGGCGCCGCGTGCATCATGATCGAGGATCTCTACGGCGCCAAGCACCTGCAGGGGCTCAGCGAAGGGAAGATCCTGGCCGCCGACGCCATGGTCGACAAGATCCACGCGGCGGCCGACGCCCGCCGCGGCGACACGGTGCTGATGACCCGTTGCGACGTCGTTGCCGGCGGCGGCCCGCTCGACGAGGCGCTTGAGCGCATGACGCGCTACGTCCAGGCGGGGGGTGATCTCATCTTCATTCCCCAGATACCGCTCGACCAGTGCGCCCGCGCGGTCGAGATGGCGGGCGCGCCGATGCTCGCGTCCGTGCCCTCGGTGCAGGCGGCGCGCGACAACGGCGTGGGCGTCGCGTTCTTCGGCGGCATCAACCTGGTGGCCGCGGGGGCGGTCGATCGCGCCCTCGGGGAGCTGGCCCGCGACGGCCAAGTGGGGGCGACCGGCGACCTCGCGCTCGATGCGGATCGCCGCCGGGCGCTGATCCGCAACGACGACATGGTGGAGCGCGCGCAGCGCTACGACGCCCAGAGCGAGGACACGCAGTAGACGCGACGGTGCGCGCTGCACCGTGCGGTTGGCGCAGCGTCCCGGTTGCGGCGGCGCGAATGAGGAGCACAGCATGAGACCCGTATCGAGCATCGGTTGCGCCGCGGGCGTCCTGGCGCTTGCCTTCGTCCTTGCCGTCCACGGCCCGGTGGCCTCGCAGGCGCCCCCACGTCCGTCAGACGGCACGTTCCAGGTCGATCCCCACTGGCCGCAGGACCTCCCGGGCGACTGGCTCCTGGGCAACGTGGTGGGCGTGGCCGTCGACTCGAGCGACAACGTGTGGATCATCCACCGCCCGAACAGCCAGCGCGGCGGCGAGGACACGCCCCCGGTGATCGCGTTCGACCAGGACGGCGCCGTGGTCCACAGTTGGGGCGACCCGGGGGGCGACTGCGACTGGGGGACGCAGACGCACGGCATCTACGTCGACCACGAGGACAACGTCTGGGTCGGCTTCGGGGGCGGCCTGCCCTACGACCTCTCGTCGCGGGCGACGACCGACAACGCGCTCGTCGTGAAGCTGACGCCAGCGGGCGACTGCCTCCTGCAGATCGGCGACTTCGGAATGGGGACGGAGGGCAGCAACAGCACGACGTTCCTGGGCCAGCCTACCGACATCTGGGTCGACGCCGCGGCCAACGAGGTGTTCATCAGCGACGGCTACACGAACCGCCGCGTGATCGTCTTCGACGCCGCGTCGGGCGACTACAAGCGGCACTGGGGCGCGTACGGCGACCCGCCCGACGACGCGGCCGCGGGCGGGTTCAGCCGGGGCGATCCGCCGCCCCGGCAGTTCGACACGCCCCACTGCGTCGCCGGCGCCAGCGACGGCATGGTCTACGTCTGCGACCGCGGCAACCAGCGCATCCAGGTGTTCGACAGCGACGGCACGTTCGTCAAGGAGGCGCTCGTCGAGGCGCCGCTGCGCGGCGGGGAGGCGGGTGGGTACCCGTGGGACATTGGGTTCTCGGCCGACGCCGGGCAGAGCCTGCTGGTCGTGGCCGACGGGCGCACGCACCGCGTGCACACGCTCGACCGCGACACGCTCGAGGCAGTGGCGTCGTTCGGCCGCCGCGGCCGCTGGGCCGGCCAGTTCGAGTCGCCGCACAGCCTGGCGCTCGACTCGCGCGGCAACCTGTACGTGGGGGACACGCTCGACGGCCGCCGCGTCCAGCGCTTCGTCGACGTGCGCTGACGCCACATCGACGCGCCGACCGCTGCCTTGACGGCTGCCAGAACGCGGCATAGTGCCGGTATCCGTGAGGGACCGCCTCCATGATCACGCGATTCTATGCGCACAACTTTCGGTGCCTGATCAACTTCGAATTGATGCTCGACGACGCGAATGTCTTCCTCGGACCCAACGGTAGCGGCAAGACGTCGGTCCTGAATGTTCTGAGCGGGATTCAGAAGCTCCTCGTACGAGGAGCGAAGATTGACGATGCCTTCCCGCTGCGCGATCTGTCTTCTTGAGGGAGGGGGCGGAACGAATTCCAGCGGTTCGAGCTTGACCTGCAGCTCGACGGGCATTCCTACCAGTACGCCCTGCGAATAGAGCACGACCCCGATCGGCACAAGATGCGGATCTACGACGAAGTTCTCAGGCAAGACCAAAAGCCACTTTTTGCATTCGAAAAAGGTATGGCGCAGTTGTATCACGATGACTTTGACAAGGGACCGGCGTATCCCTTCGATTGGTCTCAGTCGGGTGTTGGCGTGTTGAACGAACGCGCGGACAACCGGAAGCTGACCCGGTTCAAGAGGGAGATTGCCAGCTTTGTTGTCACGAGCCCGTGCCCTCCGCTTTTCCATCCGGAAACTCGTACCGAGGACGAGTTCCTCGATCCCCTGATGAAGAACTTTGGTCTTCGGTTAGCGGGGTGAGGG
>JAAXGX010000142.1 GCA_012271165.1 Vicinamibacteraceae bacterium
CAAGCGGACGCCGGGGGTTCGGGGCGAAGCCCCGTCTGATTGAAGCTGATTGGGGGTTGGGTCATGCGGGAGATGCGCGCGCGGGTTGTCGTTGGTATCGGCGTTGCGGTTGCCCTCCTGAGCGCCGCGCCCGGCGCCCGGGGACCGCTGGCGGAGCGCCAGGACCGGACGGTGTGGGACGGCATCTACACGCAGGAGCAGGCCGAGCGCGGCGCCGTGCTCTACGAGGATTGGTGCGCCAACTGCCACGCGTCGGACCTGTCGGGCGGCGACGTGGCCCCCGGGCTGGTCGGCGGCGAGTTCGTGTGGAACTGGAGCGGCCTGACGGTCGGTCAGCTCTTCGAGCGGTTGCGGATCTCGATGCCGCAGGAGGACCCGGCCGCCGTCACCCGGTCCGAGAAGGCCGACATCCTGGCCTTCATGCTGCTCGTAAACGAGTTTCCGGCCGGCGAGCGGGAGCTCCCCGACCGCGCCGCCATGCTGGAGCAGTTCCTGTTCGAGGCGATTCAGCCCTGAACCAGCCGGAGAGACGCTACGTGAGAACAGTTCCGAAGCTCACTCTCGACGACGCCCGCATCATCATGGCCGCGGCCGAGGAGAAGTCGCGCGAGATCGGTGTCGACATGGACATCGCGATCACCGACGACAGCGGCAGCCTGCTGATGTTCCACCGCATGGACGACGCCCGCATTACCAGCATCGACGTGGCGATCAGCAAGGCGTTCACGGCCGCCGCCGCCCGGCGCTCCACGCGCGCGTACGGCGACGTCAGCCAGCCGGGCGGGCCGGCGTTCGGAATCCACGTCAGCAACCAGGGCCGCTTCATGGTGGTCGCGGGCGGCCTGCCCCTGTTCGTCGACGACCAGATCGTCGGCGGGGTCGGCTGCAGCTCGGGCCACCCGGACCAGGACGAGATCGTGGCGCAAGCCGGCATCGACGCCCTGCTGGCGCACCTCCAGGCCTAGAAGGCGCGCACGGCGGGCCTCGGCGGGAGCGGCGCGGGGCTATGGGGTCCCCGCAAGCGAACGCCGGGGGCTCGGGGCGCAGCCCCGTCTGATTGAAGCCGCAGCCTACGCCGACTCGGCCGCCGGGAGCGTCTTGTCGATGGCCGCCTGCAGCCGGGCCTTGTCGGCGAGTCCGACAATCGACTCGACCACCTCGCCGTCCTTGAACATCAGCAGCGTCGGGATCGACCGGATGCCGAACTGCATCGCGGTGTTCGGATTGTGGTCGACGTTGAGCTTGCCGACGGTGACCCGGCCCGCGTAGTCCTCGGCCAGCGACTCCACCGTGGGAGCGATCATGCGGCACGGCCCGCACCACTCGGCCCAGAAGTCCACGAGCACGGGCACCTTCGATTTGATCACGGACTCGTCGAAGTTGTTGTCACTCAGGGTCTGCGTGTGTTCTCCCATCGGTATCCTTCTGTGAGCTCGGGCTGTCGATTCGCCCTCATCCAATTCTACTAGCGATCGGCCGGGCCGGGCAGCGGCGTCGACGTGGCGGCGGTCGTGTCGCGGAGGAAGTAGCCTGCCTCCGCACCGTCGCCAGGGCGTCTTGTCAGCAGCGTGCCGCCGTCCGCGGTCAGCGCGGCCACCACCGCCTCGCCCGCCGTCTCGTCGCTCTCGAACAACCGCTCCACGCGCAGCGTGCCGACGTCGAGGCGGTCGAGAAACCGCCCGCCGTCTCCGATCAGCAGGATGCGGTCCCCGTCCTGCATGACCACGCCGCCGCCGGCGGGTCCACCCGCGCGCCGGACGGGAGTCCCGGCTGCCGCCGGGCCGTCCACCAGGCTCCAGTCGAGCAGCGTTCGGGGCGTCCGGCCGGAGCCGTCCAGCAGGAGCGTGCGCCGGCGTCCGGTCCGCTCGTCCGCCTCGGTCACCAGGGCGAGGCCGCGCTCGGTCCAGGCGATGCCGGCAAACCCGAGCTCCGTCTCGATCAGCGTCTCCGGCGTGCCGTCGAACGGCGCCGCGAGGCCCAGCGCCCGGCTTCCCCCCGCCAGGTCGGGCTCGCTCCACACCGCCGTGGCGGGTGCGGCGGGGTGCCAGCCGGGCTGCTGCCGTCCGGCTGCTGCGTCGTCCGCCGGCAGGTCCGCCAGACGCCGCACGAGGTCGCCGGCCGCATTCCGGATCTCCACCGACCGGCCGCGCGCATCCGCCGCCGCGTCGTCCGCGGGCTCGTCGAGCGCCGCCACGAGCACGAACTCGCCGTCCGGCGAGGGGACCGCCCGGGTGAACAGCGCCGGCGCACCCACGTTGCTCCGCCGGCCGGTCGCCAGCTCGACCGTGGCGAGCTGGCTCGTGAAGTGGTAGCGGAAGAGGGCGTCGCCGCCGGCGGGGGGCGCGCCGCGGGCCGACATCACGAAGCGGCACAGGACGCGGCTTGCGTCCCGCAGCCAGGCGCACGGCTCGCCCCGCGTCGCGTTGAGCGAGGCGGATGTCACCGGCCGGGGGATGCCGGAGGCGATGTCGAGGACCCACTGCTCGGCGCCGGTGTCACGGATCACGACGTAGGAGAGATACGAGCCGTCGGGTGAGAACCGCACCCACCCGAGGCGGGTCTCGAACGGCGCGAGTACCTCGTGGACCACCCCGTCGGCGAGGCGCACGAGCACGATGCGGTCGATGTCCGGCGCCGGCCAGGGCGTGTTGTTGCGGCTGTTGATCCGGTTTCCGCCGAGCTCCAGCAGGCGGCGCTCGTCCACGGCGGCCGGCCGGCCGCTCGGGTAGGCCAGCGCCACCGCGTCGCCCCCCGGGGCGACGAAGGCCTCCGGCGCCGGCCGCCGGTCCTGCGCGCCGGCGCCGGCCGCGGACAGCGCGACGGCCGCCCACGTCAGCAGCATGATGGCAGGCATGCGATGAATCGCGCCGTCGCGACCGTCGCGTCGGCAGGCTACGCGGTTGCCAGCTCGGGGACCTGCGCCGGCGCGACCGGCGGCGCCTGCGCGCCGGGAGGCAGATCGCCCGTGTCCGCGCGGAGGTACTGCCAGTAGTTCGGCTTGATCGAGGCCAGCAGCTCGGCGCGGGTCTTCACCTCGATCGGCCGGCCCTTGTACAGCTTGCCGGTCGCATACAGCAGGTTCTCCGGCAGCGCGCTGCAGAACATCATCATCGGCCAGGTGAAGTTCGGGCCGTTCGTCTTGCGCAGGCGCAGCGCCCACAGGCCAACGCCGCCGATCTTGAAGGAGGTCGGACCCCACCAGCTGTAGAGGCCCGGCCGCATGTTCATCTTCCAGCAACGAAGGATCAGCTGCCACTGCAGCCGGCTGAGGTTGCGCGTCTCCGTGACGCCCTTGCCGTGCTCCATGCGGGTGCCCTCGAGCGGCGTGAACACCGACGGCACCAGGAAACCGAACAGCCCGCGGCGCTCCATCTCGTAGATCAGATCGAGCGTCGCCTTCACGTCGTCGTCCGTCTCGCCCGGGTTGCCGACCATCAACGTCAGCATCGGGAACCAGTTGTTCCGATTCAGCACCTCGAGGCCGCGGATGACCACGCTCTGCCAGTCCTCGATGTTGAACGGCACGCCCTTGCTGGGCATGACCTGCTTGGCCATGCGCACCGACCCGGTCTCGAGGCCGATCAGCGGCACCAGGGCCTTGCCCGCCGGATGGGAGCTGAGGCGCTTGAGGTGGATCGGGCTGTGCGGCAGCAGCGTGTCGGTCAACTGCTCGATCAGCACCGGGTCGACCACCGCGGGCGCCATCGTCGAGTGGCTCAGCACGTGCTGCTCCACGCCCGGCGTTTCCACGATGCTGCGGTACAGGTCGACCAGCGCTTCCCGGTTGGGGAAGAAGAACGGCGTCTTGGTCCGTACCTGTCCCCAGATGAACATGTCCTCGGTCGCCAGCGAGATCTGCTTGTTGCCGGCTGCCACGTTGGCGCGCACGGCGTCGAGAATCCCTGCCTTGGGCAGATCGATCTGCGGGTTGAGGTCGGGCACGCAGAACTGACAGCGGCGGCCGCAGCCGGTGGTCATCTCGACCACGCCGAACGTCGTGGGGCGGTCCGGAAACAGCAGCGTCAGGGGGTCGGTCGGATGCTCGACCTCCACCTGGTCCGGCAACTCGCCGCCATCGAGCGCGCGCCGGAACAGCTTGATGGTCTCCGCCGACTCGCTGCGGCCGTCGATGACGCAGTCGATCCCGAGCCGCTCCATGGACTTCGTCTGCGTGATCTGCCAGCTGCCCGAGCCGCCCAGGATGACTCGGAACGATTCCCGGTGCGGACTCTGCCGGAGGGCGTCGAACAGCTTCGCCGCGTAGTGCGAGTTGATGGGCTCGCGGGAGCTGCCGAAGATGGACGTGTAGACGCCGGCCGCGAACGTCACGCCGAGCGGGTTGTGGGTCGAGAGCGCCACGATGCGCGTATCGGGTCCGATGAACCGGTCGAGGTCGTCCGGATAGCAGACCACGACGTTGTCGCGGCCGAACTCCGTCGCCATGACGCGCTCGAGCACGCGCAACCCGGCCGGCGCGGCCTGCGCGGAGCCGTCTTCGAACCGCTTCACGTTGCGCCACTCCGGATACTTCTTGTCCATGACCCACTCCATCCAGATCGGGATGGACGCCATGCCCATCTGGATGAAGTAGCCGGCATGGTCGATCATCTCCGTGAATGGTGCTGTCAGGACGATCTGCGTACCCCGCTTCATGACGATGCCCCCGTGACCGACTTGTTGAGAGTTAAAGAATGTAACATGAACTCCAGCGCCGGCCGCGCCGAGCCCGCGTGCGGCGCCGACGCCCGGGGCCGCCGCGACGCGGCTGGTCCGCCCCGCGTCCAACCATGTTGTCCTCCCGGATCCCCGCCGATCTCGCGCCCAACCGCATCGGCCACACCGTAGGCCGCCTGCGGGCCGCGAGGGCGAAGCTCATCGACCTGACCGAGTCGAACCCGACCCGGGTCGGGCTCCGGTTCCCGCCCGGCCTGCTGCGCGGGACGGCCGGGCAGGAGATCGAGGCGTATCGACCCGCGCCCCTCGGCCTGCCGGCGGCCCGTGCGGCGGTCGCCGCGCATCTCGCCCGGCCCGGCCGGCCGGTGGCGGCGGAGCGCGTGGCGCTGACCGCCAGCACCAGCGAGGCCTACGGCTTCCTGTTCAAGCTCCTGTGCGACCCCGGCGACGCGGTCCTGGTGCCGCGGCCCAGCTATCCGCTCTTCGAGCACCTGACCCGGCTCGAGGGGGTCCGTGCGCTGCCGTACGCGCTCGAGCACCACGGCCGCTGGGAGCTGGATCTGGGCGGCCTCCGGGCAGCCCTGACGCCGCGGGCGCGGGCCGTGCTGCTGGTGAACCCCAACAACCCCACCGGCTCGTTCGTGTCGCCGGGCGAGGTCGAGGCGGTCGCGCGGATCTGCCGCGAGCGCGACCTGGCGCTCATCTCGGACGAGGTCTTCGGCGCCTATCCGATGAACGGCGCCGCGCCGGCCCCCAGCGTGCTCGACCGGCCCCGGCCGGACGTGCTCGCCTTCAGCCTCGGCGGGCTCTCCAAGGCAGTTGGTCTGCCGCAGCTCAAGCTCGGATGGATGGTGGTCGACGGACCGGCGGCGGCCGTCGAGCGCGCGCTGGCCGGGCTGGAGCTGATCGGCGACACGTACCTGTCGGTGGCCGCGCCCGTCCAACTGGCCGCCGGGGCCCTGCTCGCGGAGGGCGCGGCCGTGACTGCCCAGATTGCCGCGCGCGTGCGCGGCAACTACGCGGCGCTGCGGCGGCGCGTCGCGCGTCATCCGGCACTGCGGCTGCCGCCCGTCGACGGGGGATGGTACGCCGTGCTGCAGATCCCGGCCACGGAACCCGAGGAGACGGTCGTTCTCGAGCTCCTCGAGCGCGACCGCGTCCTCGTGCATCCCGGCTACTTCTTCGACTTTCCTCGCGAGGCATTCCTCGTCGTGAGCCTGCTTCCGGCGCCGGAGGCGTTCGAGGCGGGCATCGCGCGGGTGCTCGCCCGCGTGGCGGGCGGCTGCGGCCGATGAACGCCGCACCCGTCCCCGTGCTGAAGGACCTCGTGCTCGTCGGGGGCGGGCACAGTCACGTCATCGTCCTCCGGCGCCTGGGCATGCAGCCGGTGCCCGGCCTGCGCGTGACCGTCATCGCGCGCGAAGTCCACACGCCGTACTCCGGGATGCTGCCCGGACTGATCGCCGGGCACTACGGCTTCGACGATGTCCACATCGACCTGGGGCCGCTGACCCGGTTCGCGGGCGCCCGTCTGTACCACGACGAAGCGGTCGGTCTGGATCTGGCCGGCCGGACGGTGCAATGCCGCGGCCGCCCGCCGGTACCCTACGACGTGCTGTCCATCGACATCGGCGCGTCGCCTGCCCTGAACGCGGCGGGCGCGGCGGCTCACGCGGTGCCGATCAAGCCCATCGCCACGCTGGTCGAGCGCTGGGAGCGGCTGCAGGCCCGGGTGCGCGCGGCGTCGCGCCCGTTGCAGGTAGGCGTGGTCGGGGCGGGGGCGGCGGGCGTGGAGCTCGTCCTGGCGGTGCAGCACGCCCTGCGGGGCATGCAGGTCGCCGCCGGCCGCCCGGCGGCGGTGCCCGCCTTTCATCTGTTCAGCGCCACCGGCCGCATCCTGCCCACGCACAACCGGCGCGCCCGCGCCAGGTTCGAACGGGTGCTGCGGGCGCGCGGCGTGCGGGTCCACGCGGGCGCCCGCATCGCCTCGGTGCGCCCGGGCGCCGTGGTCGTCGAGGATGGATCGGAGCACGCCGTCGACGAGGTGCTCTGGGCGACGGAGGCAGGCGCGCAGGCGTGGCCGCGCGAGGCGGGGCTCGCGGTCGACGGGCGGGGCTTCATCCAGGTGGCGGACACCCTGGAGTCGACGTCGCATCCCGGCGTCTTCGCCGCCGGCGACATCGCGGCCGTGGCCAAGTACCCGCGGGAGAAGGCGGGCGTGTTCGCGGTGCGGCAGGGCCCGCCGCTCGACGCCAATCTGCGGCGCGCCGTGCGCGGCGAACCGTTGCGGCCCTTCCGGCCGCAGCGGCGGTTCCTGAGCCTGATCAGCACCGGCGACCGCTACGCGGTCGCATCGCGCGGACCGTGGGCCCTCGCGGGCCGCTGGATCTGGTCGTGGAAGGACCGCATCGACCGGCGCTTCATGGCCCGCTTCACCGGCCTGCCGGCGATGGATGCTGACCCCGCCCCCGATGCGAATCTGGAACGGCTGGCGCCCGCGGGCGCCGTCCGCGAGCTGTCGGGCGCCGCCATGCGGTGCGCGGGCTGCGGCTCGAAGGTGGGCGCCACCCTGCTCGACCGGGTCCTCTCGCGGCTGACGCCGTTCCCGCGCGACGACGTCCTGACCGGCCTCGACGCGCCCGACGACGCCTCGGTCGAGCGTGTCCCGCCCGGCCTCGTCGCGGTGCGCACCGTGGATGCCTTCCGGGCGATCATCGACGACCCGTACCTCTGCGGCCAGATCACAGCCAACCACTGCCTCGGCGACATCTACGCGATGGGTGCCGAGCCGCGGACCGCGCTGGCCATCGTCACGGTGCCGCTGGGTCCGGAGGACAAGATGGAAGCGCTGCTGCGCGACCTGCTCGGGGGCATGGTGAAGGCGCTCAACGAGGCGGAGACGGCGCTCGTCGGCGGTCACACGACGGAAGGCGACGACGTGACCCTGGGCCTGGCGCTGAGCGGGGTCGTCGATCCGGCGCACGTGCTGCGCAAGAGCGGGATGCAGCCCGGGAACCGCCTGATCCTGACCGCACCGCTCGGCACGGGGACGCTGTTCGCCGCGCACATGCGGCTGCAGGCCCGGGGGCGCTGGATCGACGGCGCGCTGCGCTCGATGCTGCAATCGAGCCGGGCCGCGGCCGAGTGCCTCCGCACGCACGGGGCCACCGCCTGCACCGACGTGACGGGCTTCGGGCTGCTCGGTCATCTCGTCGAGATGGCTCGGGCGTCCGACGTGGACGTGCGCCTGTCGCTCCCCGCCGTACCGTTGCTCGCCGGCGCGCGCGAGACGATCGCGCAGGGGTTTCTCAGCTCGCTGCACCCGCACAACGCGCGGCTGGGCAGCGCCGTCGTCAACGCCGATGCCGCCGCCGCCACGTCGATCTACCCTATCCTGTTCGACCCGCAGACGGCCGGCGGCCTGTTGGCCAGCCTGCCGGCCGCGCGGGCCGAGTCGTGCCTGCGCGAGCTGCAGGCGCTGGGCTACGACCGCGCAGGCGTCGTCGGCAGCGTCGAGCCGCGCGGCGCCCGGGAGGAGCGGATCACGATCGAGCTGTAAGCCGCCGGGTCAGTCGGAGGGAGAGAGACGCATGATCACAGTCGGAGAGAAGGCGCCGGCCTTCGCGCTCAAGGATCAGGACGATCGAACGGTTCGCCTGTCGCAGTTCGCCGGGCAATGGGTGGTGCTCTACTTCTATCCCCGCGACGACACGCCGGGCTGCACCAAGGAGGCATGCGAGTTCTCGGCCGACCTCGACAGCTTCGGCGGGCTGGACGCCGTGGTGCTGGGCTGCAGCCCGGACGATCCCGCGCGTCACCGCGCCTTCATCCAGAAGCACGCGCTGAAGCTCACCCTGCTCTCGGACCCGGAACGGACCGTGATGCAGCAGTACGGCGCCTGGGGCGAGAAGAAGCTGTACGGCAAGACGACGGTGGGGGTGATCCGCTCGACGGTCCTCATCGACGCGGTGGGGGCCGTCGCCCATCACTGGCGCGCCGTGCGCGCCGCCGGACACGCCGAGAAGGTCCGGGAAAAGCTGCGCACCCTGCGCGCCGCCGCGGCGCCCGGGATATGAGGCGCGGCATTCCGCCCCGTTGTGCTAGACTGCACGCTTCGTATGCGGAATCGGCCGGCGGCTGCACTCCTCGCGCTCCTGATCTGCATCATCCTCACGGCGGCCGCGTGCGCCCGGGAAGCACCCGCCCGCACCGCCGCCGGCGAGGCGCCCGCGCGCACGGAGGACATCGTCCTCGCGGCGGCGGCTCCGGCCGAGCCCGAGGGTCTCCGCATCGAGGCCGTCGTCGCGAACCGGGCGACCCTGGCCAGCATCCTCTACGACCACGGCCTCGATCGCAACCAGGCCGCGCGCGTGATCGACGCGGTGCGCCTGGTCTTCGACCCGCGGCGGTTCCGCGTCGGCAACGCCTATCGCCTGGAGCTGGGCCCCGAGGGGGCGCTGCGCAGCTTCGAGTACGAGGTGGACAGGGATCGCTTCCTGCAGGTTCGCGCGGCGGCGGCTCCTTCCGGGGACTTCCGCGCCAGGCTCCTGCCCTATGTGAAGGAGCGCGTCGAACACGCGCTGCGCGGCTACATCAACCGCCAGCACACGTCGCTCGCGTCGGCGCTCGACGGCGCGGGCGAGCAGGCGCTGCTCGCGATCGAGCTGGCCAGCGTGCTCGCCGGCGAGATCGACTTCAACACGGAGCTGCAGCCGGGCGACGAGTTTTCAGCGCTCGTGGAGAAGTACTTCCGCGACGGCGAGTTCGACGCCTACGGCGATGTGCTGGCGGTCGAGTTCATCAACGACGGGCGCCGCGTGCAGGCGTTTCGTTTCACCGTCCCGGGCGATCCGGAAGCGCTCTACTACGACGAGGAGGGCCAGTCGCTCAAGCGGCAGTTCCTGCGCTCGCCGTTCAAGTTCGAGCCGCGCGTCACGTCCCGCTTCTCGCGGCGCCGCCTGCACCCGATTCTCGGCACGTACCGCCCGCACCTGGGCGTGGACTACGGCGCGCCCACCGGCACGCCCGTCGTGGCCGTGGCCACCGGCACGGTGGTGTCGGCCGGCCGCAGCCGGGCATCGGGCAACATGGTGCGGTTGCGGCACACCAACGGCTACGAGACGTACTATCTCCACCTGTCGGCGTTCGCCCGCGGCGTGCGGCCCGGTGTGCGCGTTCTCCAGGGACAGACGATCGGCCGCGTCGGGGCGACCGGCCTGGCGACCGGCCCGCACCTCGACTACCGGATGAGCAAGAACGGCAAGTTCGTCGATCCCCTGCTCGAGCATCGGAATCTGCCGCCCGGCGTCCCGGTGCCGCGACGGCACCGGGACGCCTTCCTTGAGACCCGCGACCGCTTGCTCGAACGGATGGGGGCGGGGAACGCCCGCGCCGACTAGCACCACCGACCGCGTGGCCTGCATTCATCCGTTTCGTGCCCTGCGTCCCGAGCCGGGCGCCGCCGCCGCCGTGGCCGCCGTGCCGTACGACGTCGTGACGACCCGCGAGGCGCGCGCGTTGGCCGCCGGCAATCCGCTGAGCTTCCTGCATGTCTCCCGGGCAGAGATCGACCTGCCGCCGGACACCGATCCGCACGACGCCGCGGTCTACCGCGCGGCCGCCGGCAATCTGGGGCGGCTCCGGCGTGACGCGCCGCTCGTGGAGGAGGCTGCGCCGTCCCTGTACATCTATCGGCTCCGGACGGACGATCATGAGCAGACCGGCCTCGCGGCGTGCTACTCGCTCGACGAGTACGACCGCGGCGTCATCAAGCGGCACGAGAAGACCCGGCCCGACAAGGAGGACGATCGGACCCGGCACATGCTCGCGTTGCGGGCGCAGACCGGCATCGTGTTCCTCACCTACCGGGCCGAGCCGGAGCTCACCGCCCTGATGCGGCGGGCGGCGCAGGATGCGCCGCTGTTCGACCTGCAGGCGCCGGACGGCGTGCGCCACACGGTCTGGCGGCTGGGCCCCGAGGATCAGGCGGCGGCCGAGGCGGGCTTCGCGCGCGTGCCGGCGCTCTACATCGCGGACGGGCACCATCGGATTGCGAGCGCCGCCCGCGCCCGCGACCAGCTCGCCGCCGCGGAGAACGGGGCCGGCCGGGCGCGCTTCGTCCTCGGCGTCGCGTTCCCCGATTCCGACACGCGGGTTCAGGCCTACAACCGCACCGTGGCCGACCTGGCGGGGCAGGCTCCCGGGCAGTTCCTGGACGCGCTGCGGGCGCGGTTCACGGTCCGGACGGCCGCCGCGGCCGAGCCGCCGCGCGGTCACGTCGCGGTCTACCTGGGCGCCGGCTCGTGGCACGATGTCGAGTTGCCGTCCGCAGGGGCTGCGGGCCCGGCCGCCGATCCCGCCGCCGGGCTCGACGTGGCCGTGCTGCAGGACGCGCTGCTCGCGCCGCTGCTCGCGGTCGGGGATGTGCGGACCGATCCCCGCGTCGCCTTCGTGGGCGGCGCGCGCGGGACGGTAGCGCTCGAGCGGCTGGTCGACAGCGGCGAGGCTGCCGTCGCGTTCTCCCTGGCGCCGGTCACCACGGCCGAGCTGTTCGCCGTTTCCGACGCCGGCTGCATGATGCCGCCCAAATCGACCTGGTTCGAGCCCAAGCTCCGTGACGGCCTGTTGCTGCATCCGATCTGACAGGGCACGTGCCGCGGACCGCTGAGCATTGATCATGGCTGCCGAGCGGGTGTTCAACTTCAATGCCGGTCCCGCCGTCCTGCCGGCGACGGTGCTGGCGGAGGTCCAGCGCGATCTCCTGGCCCTGCCGGATGCCGGGATGTCGGTGCTGGAGGTGAGCCACCGGTCCGCCACCATGGATGCCATTCTCGAGCGCGCGGTCGCCGACATCCGCCAGGTGACCGGGCTGCCGGAACACTTCCACGTGCTGTTCCTGCAGGGGGGCGCCACCCAGCAGTTCGCGATGGTGCCCCTGAATCTGCTGCCGCCCGCCGGATCCGCCGACTACGTTCTGACGGGCGTCTGGTCAAGGAAGGCGTACGAGGAGGCGGGGCAGTTCGGTACGGTGCGGGTGGCCGGCTCGACGGAGAGCGAAGGCTTCTCCCGCATTCCGGCCGCCGGCGATCTCGACCTGGCGGACTCGGCGGCCTACCTGCACCTCGCTTCGAACAACACGATCTGCGGCACCCAGTGGCGCGCGCTGCCGGACAGCGGCGAGGTGCCGCTCGTGGTGGACGCCTCGTCCGACATCTTCAGCCGGCCCATCGAGTTCGAGCGCGTGGGCCTGCTGTATGCCGGCGCCCAGAAGAACCTCGGGCCGGCCGGGGTCACGCTCGTGATCGTCCGCGACGACCTCGTGCGCCGGGCGCCGACGCGGTCCGGCGTGCCGACGATGCTGCGCTACGCCACCCACGTCGGCGCCGGGTCGCGACACAACACCCCGCCGGTGTTCGCCATCTACATGGTCGGCCTGGTCGTCCGGTGGCTGCTGGCCACCGGCGGGCTCGCGGAGATGGCGCGGCGGAACGAGCGCAAGGCCCGCGAGCTGTACGAGGCGATCGACCGCACGCCGTTCTATCGGGGCACGGCCGCCCCCGACAGCCGCTCGTCGATGAACGTCACCTTCCGGCTCCCCGCGCCGGAGCTGGAGACGCGCTTCGTCGACGAAGCGCGGCAGGCCGGGCTGGTCGGGCTCCGGGGGCACCGGTCGGTCGGCGGCGTGCGGGCGTCGATCTACAACGCCTGTCCCGAAGCGGCAGTCGACGCCCTCGTCGCGTTCATGGCCGAGTTCGAGCGGACGCACGGTTGACTGGCGGAACGGGAGCAGTCGCCCGTCGTCACCGCCGATCACGCGTTCGCGGATCGGGTCGCCGGCTCGCGGTGGAGGAGCCTGGTAGAGAACCTGCGGGCTGGCGACTAACCGTGGAATCAACTCGACCCCACCCGACAACCCTGGCGCACGAAGTCGGTCCCCGGAGACTGGAGGGGATGTATGAAGCTGCTTCTCGCGGCGCTCATGCTGCTCGCGGGCACGCTGCCCGCGGCCGCCCAATGGCTTGATCGTCCCTGGCCGGGCATCCCGCGCACGGCTGACGGGAAGCCGGACCTCACCGCGCCGGCGCCGCGCGGGCCCGATGGCCGGCCGGACTTTAGCGGCGTGTGGAACGCGCCGGCTCCCGTCGCCCGTCCCGATGCCGCCGCCTTGCAGCCGTGGGTCACCGACCTCGCCCGTCGGCGGCAGCAGGAGTACTACAAGATGCGCCCCTTCTTCCGGTGCCTGCCGAGCGGGCCCGAGACCGAGCGGTCCGGCGGCTGGAAACGCTTCCTCCAGACGCCGGCCGCCGTCGCGATCCTGAACGATGACCTCACGCATCGCGTGATCCACATGGACGGCCGCGAGCTGGAAGCCCACCCTTGGCCAAGCTGGATGGGTTACTCGGTGGGGCGCTGGGACGGCGACACGCTGGTCGTCGACAGTGCCGGGTTCAACGAGAAGACGTGGGTGAGCCGCTACGGGGTCTCGCACACGGAGGCGCTGCGGGTCACGGAGCGCTACCGGCGTCCCGACTTCGGCCACCTGCAGGTGGAGGTCACCTTCACCGATCCCGGTGCGTTCTCGAAGCCGTGGGGCTTTGCGATGACCATGGTACTGGCGGCCGATACGGACATGCTCGAGGCGGTCTGCGAACGGGGCAGCGAAGACTGGCCGGGCAGACTCTCGGACGCCGCCGATCGGGCGGTATCCGTGCCGCCCGACGTGCTGGCACGATACGTCGGGGTCTACAGCGGGATACACAGGGGAGACGAGCGGACGTACGAGGTGTCGCTCTCCGGCGGCCAATTGATCGCCACCATCGTCGGCGCCTACGACGCGGTGGGCCTGGGTGCCGCGGGCCTCGACCAGGGCGTGCCGCGGCGGCTGGTGCCGCAATCCCGGACGCTGTTCGAAGGCCTGGGACTCGGTTACCGGTTCATTGTCAACGACGACGGCGTGGCGACAGACCTCATGGTGATTCATGTCTCCGGCGACTACAGATACTCGCGGCAGCGGTGACCCGGCTCGACGGCAGGAGGACGAGATCCGGCGCTTCCTCGACCTGCCGCGCCTACGCCGGCGGGATGGCGGCGCCCCCGTGTGCTACGATTCCGCCGGTCGGTTCCTTCCAGCCTGACCCCGATGCATGCGGCCTCGCAACGAATCGGTGGTGTGACGCCTCACTCCCGTGCCGCGCCGTCGCCCAGCGAGGCCGCGGGCTGGGGCACCGCGCAGCGAAGTCGACCGTTGCGCCCCTTCTTGAAGTGGGCCGGCGGCAAGCGCCAGCTCCTGCCGGCGCTGCGCCGCTTCTATCCGACCGGGTTCGAGACCTATCATGAGCCGTTCGTGGGCAGCGGCGCGGTGTTCTTCGACCTCGTCAGTTGCGGCGCCGTCCGACCTCGACGCGTCCGGCTGACCGACGTCAACCCCGACCTCATCGGTTGCTGGCGGCAACTTCGCGACAATTGCGAGGCCGTTATAGCCCACTTGCAAGAGCTCGCCGCCGAACGCCTCGAGGCACCGGAGGACCACTACTACCGCGTTCGGGACCAGTTCAATCCGGCACGGGCCGCGATGCTCAACGGCGGCCGGCCGCAGGCCGAGCTCTACACAGCAGAGCTCGCCGCCATGCTCATTTATCTGAACCGGACCGGATTCAACGGCCTCTTTCGGGTGAACTCAAGGGGGTTGTTCAACGTACCGCCTGGTAGGTACAAGAATCCGAGGATCTGCGACGAGCACAACCTCCGCCAGGCATCCGAGGCGCTCGCAGCTCTCGGGGCGGAGGTCGATTACTCACCGTACGACGCAGTGCTCGACGTCGCCCGGCCGCGCGACTTCGTCTACCTCGATCCGCCCTACGCGCCGTTGAGCTCCACGGCATCGTTCACGTCGTACACCGCCGATCGGTTTGATGCAGGCGACCAGCGCCGCCTTCAGGAGGTGGTGATTCTCCTAGCGGAGCGCCGCTGCCACGTGGTGCTGAGCAACTCGACCGCGCCCGAGATCGCCGCCCTCTACGATGGCAACACCGACGCACGACGCGCAGGCATCCGCACCTACCAGGTCCCTGCACGCCGGGCCATCAACTCCAATGCGGCACGCCGGGGGCCGATCGAGGAATACGTGATCACCAACGTCACGCAGCAACCCGCGTGAGCATGCCGAACGGTCAGGACGTCGTCACCAGCGGTGCCGATCTGGAACGGGCGGTAGCGACTCTCGCGCGCACTCTCGGCTTGCAGGTGCGAACGCAGGTCCGCGTGGCCAGGAGGCTCTGGGGCGCGGAGCGGCGGATCGACCTCGTGCTGACCCATGGTCCGTCGGGACGCAGCCTCGGTATCGAGTGCAAGTTCCAGGGCACGGGCGGGTCTGCGGAGGAGAAGATCCCCGCGACCATCCAGGACATCGCCGCGTGGCCCATTCCCGGAATCGTCGTCTTCGAGGGGAGTGGCTTCTCGGACAACATGCGCGCCTACCTGCATTCGACCGGCAAGGCCGTGGCGTACGAGGACCTTAACGGCTGGCTCGCGCTCTTCTTCGGTCTCCCGGACGGTATCTCCTCACGCGCGGAACCGGTGTAGGATTGCCGGCACCGGCGAAATTCCAACGTTCCGGGGCGTCCCCACCCGGTTCAGCGGCACGAACGGAGGTTGCGCCATGCGCCAGTCGCTCTCGCTCGCCGTGACAATCGCGCTCCTCGCCTGCGGCGCGGCCGCCCAGCCTGCCGGCGGGCAGGAAGGGCCCTGGCAGACCTACGACACCTCCGGCGGCGAGTGGCGCAGCTACGCCGGGAGCATCGGCGGGCAGAAGTACTCGCCCCTGGATCAGATCGACGCGAGCAACTTCGCGGACCTCGAGATCGCGTGGGAGTGGCTCTCCGTCGACCGGCGCATCAGTCGGTCGACGCCGGGGGGAGGCGAGTGGTCGGCGCCGCTCGACACCATTGTCGACGCGCTGGTCGCGGACACGCCGGACCTCTACCGTACCGGCCACCGGCCGCTGTCCTCGCGCCTGCAGGCGACGCCGCTGATGGTCGACGGCACCCTCTACTTCAACACGCCGCTGTCGCAGGGCGTCGCGGTCGACGCGACGACCGGTGAGACGCTCTGGGTCTTCAACCCCAAGGCCTACGAAGAGGGCACGCCCACGATGAGCAACCCGTGGACGCAGCGGGGCGTCGCCTACTGGACCGACGGGGCGGAGGACGAGCGCATCTTCTGGGGCACCGGCAACGGCTACCTCGTCTGCGTGCGGGCGAAGACCGGACAGCCCTGTCCCGACTTCGGCCCGGACGGCAGCGGCTTGGTCGACGCGATGGCCGGCCTGCCGCGGGCCGACCGCGCGGAGCGCGACTACCTCAACGCCATGCTGTTCGGGATCCACTCGCCGCCGATCGTCGTCCGCGACCGGGTGATCCACGGCTCGCAGGTCGCCGACCGCCGCATCACGAAGGAGGCGGTGCCCGGTTGGGTCCGCGCCTGGGACGTGCGCACCGGCGCGCACGCCTGGGACTTCCATACCGTGCCCAACGGCACCGACGAGTTCGGCGTCGACACCTGGCTGAACGAGTCGTGGCGCTACTCGGGCAACGCCAACGTCTGGTCGATGCTGGCCGGCGACAACGAGCTCGGCCATGTTTACCTCCCCACCGGCACGACGACCAACGACTACTACGGCGTCGATCGGCCGGGGGACAACCTGTTCTCGGAGACGCTGATCGCGGTCGACGTGGAGACCGGGCAGCGCGTCTGGCACTTCCAGGCCGTGCACCACGGGCTGTGGGACTACGACTTCGCGACCCATCCCAACCTGGTGGACATCACGGTCGACGGCCGCCCCATCAAGGCGATCGCGCAGGTGAGCAAGCAGGGGTTCGTCTACGTCTTCGACCGCGTGACGGGCGAGCCCGTCTGGCCGATCGAGGAGCGGCCCGTCCCGCAGGGCTCCAACATGCCGGGCGAGGTGCTGTCGCCCACCCAGCCGTTCCCGACGAAGCCGGCGCCGTTCGACTATCAGGGCGTGACGGTCGACGATCTGGTCGACTTCACCCCGGAGATCCGCCAGATGGCGCTCGCCGCGGTCGAGGGCTTCCGCCTGGGACCGCTGTTCACGCCGCTGGACCGGCCGATCGAGGGCGTCACGAACGGCACCCTCATGCGCCCGCCGCCGGGTGGCACCGCGGGCTGGTCCGGGGGCGCGGTCGACCCCGAGACCGGGATGCTCTACATCCCTTCGCGCAACCAGACGGCGGTGGTTTCCCTCTACCAGCCCGACCGCGAGCTCGGGGCCACGGTCACCTACACGCATGGCGCGCCGGAGGCCGAGCGCCTCGCGCGGGATGGCAACATCCGCCGCGAGCCGCAGATGCCCCTGGGGCTGCCGCTCGTCAAGCCGCCGTACTCGCGCATGACGGCCATCGACCTCAACACCGGCGAGCACGCCTGGTGGGTGCCGACTGGCAACGGCGACCGCTACCGCAACCACCCGCTGCTGCGCGATCTCGACCTGCCGCCCCTCGGCGGGGACAACGCCATCAACGGGCCGCTGCTGACGAAGACGTTGCTCGTCTACTGCCTGACCGCCGGCGGCACGAACGGCGGCCCGCGGCTGGTGGCCTACGACAAGACGGACGGCACGGAGATCGCATCGGTGGATCTGCCCTCCGGCGCCATCGGGACGCCGCTGACCTACGTGGCCGGCGGCCGGCAGTACATCGCGCTCACGGTCGGCGTCGGCCCGCGGCTAGTCGCCTACGCGCTGCCCGCCGACTGAGTCGATGAACGTCGCCCGCCTGCGCCTTGCGAATTTCAAGCGCTTCACCGACCTGACGATTGACCTCTCTTCGTGCGCCGGCGCCCCGAAGCTGGTGCTGCTGATCGGCGCGAACGGAAGCGGCAAGTCGTCGGTGTTCGATGCGTTCGAGTACCTGTCCGGGCAGCACAAAGGCGAGCCGCAGGGACTCGACGCGTTCGGGTTCGGGCTGCGCAAGGATGGCGGTGCCGCGTACGCCCGTTACCTCAAGAAGGACCTCGACGCGGAGACGTCAGTCTCGTGCTCCTTCGGCGGCGGCTTCGAAATCAGTCGATCCAACGAGTCGCAGGCGACCGCCTCGCCCCCAAAATGGGACGTGCAGTCCGCGTTCTACGGTCGCAGCTCGCTCCGGACCATTCCGGAGCTGCGCGGCGTACGGGGCGGCCGCGAGGGTGTCGGCGCCGACAGTGATCGTCCGCGCCGCTATATCGATCAGGACAGGCGGTTCGAGACCGACGTCTGGGAATCGCAGTTCGACGCCGACCAGCTCCGAGCGAAGTTCCTCGATCCCCTCAACGAGGCCCTCGCACGGATCTTCGCCAACGGTTCCCCGACGCAACTGCACCTGACGAGGATCAGCCCGGCGCTGGAAAATCGCCCGCCGGACATACGCTTCAGAAAGGGAGCTTCGGAGGTCCACTACGACCTGCTCGGCAGCGGCGAGAAGGAGGTGTTCAACATCCTGCTCAACCTGTTCGTCCGCAGTGAGCACTACGCCAACGCGATCTACTTCATCGACGAGCTCGACGTTCACTTGCACACACGTCTCCAGCACGCCCTCATCCGGGAAGTCGTCGAGCACTGGATCCCGGACTGCTCGCAGCTCTGGACGGCCAGCCACTCGCTCGGATTCATCGAGTACGCCAGCGAGGCGGCAGACGCAGTTATCGTCGACTTTGACGATCTCGACTTCGATCGCCCACAGGTACTGACGCCGTCGCCGAAATCCGCTGACGTGTTCGACATCGCTGTCGCCGCCCGGGTTCGACGAAACCGAATACCGACGACTGGTCCGAGAGCGCATGGCGGCAATCCGTGACCGCCTGCTGATGACTCTGGAGCGAAGCCGCAGCAGCTACGAGATCATCAAGATGCTGCCCAAGGAGACCAAGGATCGCGCGATGCGGGAGATCGCCGACGCAACGGCGTCGGAGGACTTCGAGACCTTCTACCCGTTCCTCGACATGAAGAACCAGCGCCCCGGCGACTATCTGGCGCCGCTCAACCTGAAGTACCTCGACCTCGCGCGGACTGAATGGATGCGGCGCGCGATCGCAACCGTACTGGGCGCCGCGTGACGGACGGTGGCCGAGAGCCCGGCAATACGTCGAACGGCCGTCGGTTGGCGCCGAGGCGCGCGGGCCCGCGCGCCTCGGCGGGAGCGGCGCGNNAGCGGACGCCGGGGGTTCGGGGCGCAACCCCGTCTGAATGAAGCTGGCCCGGCGCCGGCCGACCCTGTACGCTGTAGGCGGTGCGGCAAGCGCAAGGGTCGATCGTCTGCGCGGAATGCGGCAAGCTGGTCGGCATCAACGAGCCGCGCTGCCCGTACTGCGGCGCCTGGCGGCCGGGACTCTTCGGCTGGGCGCCGTTCGTCCGCAACGTCGTGGGCCAGCGTCTGGACCTCGTCTCGCTGATCCTCATGACGTGCGTCACGCTGTACGCCGTCGCGCTGCTGCTCGAGCCCGACGCCATCTTCGCGGGCCGCGGCCTCTTCTCCCTCCTGTCGCCCGGCAACCGGGCCCTGTACCAGCTCGGGATGACCGGCGGCGTGGCCTGGGAGCTGGGGTGGTGGTGGACGCTGCTGACGGCCAACTACCTCCACGGCGGCGTGCTGCACATCCTGTTCAACATGATGTGGATCCGCAACCTCGGGCCGGCCGCCACCGAGGTGTACGGCCCGGCCCGCGCGTTCGTGCTGTTCAACGTCGCCGGCGCCGCCGGGTTCCTCGTCTCGAACGTGATGACGTCGATGACGAACCCCGGAGCGTTCGCCAGCCCCACCATCGGCGCGTCGGGAGGCATCTTCGGGCTGCTCGCGGCGCTGATCGTCTACGGGCGGAAGCGCGGCAGCAGCGCGATGGAGACCCAGTTGTGGCAGTGGGCGATCCTGCTCTTCGTCTTCGGCTTCATCATGCGCGGCGTCAACAACTGGGCGCACGGGGCGGGGTTCGCGGGCGGCTGGATCGCGGCGCACCTCATGGGCTTCATCGACGAGCAGCGGGAGAGCTCGGCGATGCTGATCGCCTCACTCTTGCTGATCGTCGTGACCGCCGCCGGCATCGTCCTGTCGTTCGTCAACGTCACGCAGGCGTTGCTGGGGGGCTGAGGGCGCCCGCCTGCGCGGGCGCCGGCGCCGCCGCCGCCGGGCCGCCGGGGCACTGCTGCCCCCCGCGGCCAGCCGCCGCCAGCGGCTGTGGGCGTGCGCGTCGCCGCCGTGGATCTCCAGCCACGTCATGGCGTCGTCGAACGCGCCGCGATGCAGCACGGCCCGCTGGGCGCGCGGCGTCAACCCGGGATCGACCAGGCGCGGCTGCAGCACGAGCAACTGGCGCAAGCGCTCGACGTCGCGCCGGGCGACCGGCAACCGCCCGAGCGCGATGCCGCCGTTCGCGTCGCCGCCGCCGCCGCGCCGGCGCGGCGTCAGGTCGAGCGGCTGAACGGGCGTTGCCAGACTCCCCAGCAGCACCGCGTTGGTCAGGCTGCCCGGCGTGGACTTGAAGCGGGTCCGATACGCGTCGAGCGCCTCGAGCGACCTCCACAGCGCCGGCGCCGCGCCGCGCGCCACCTCCGGCGCCACCCGGCTCAGGAGCCCCACCTCCAGGAGCGCTCGGTACGTGCGAGCGGCCACGCCGCTGCGGAGAATCTTGTACAGCTCCTCGGTCATCCTGGCCGGGGAGGCATTGGCGATCTCTCCGTTGTGGCGGGCGATGGCCCGGCGCACCGCCGGATGCAGGCGGAAGCCGAGGCGGGCCGCGAACGAGACCGCGCGGACCATCCGCACCGGATCCTCGACGAACCGCTCGTTCGGATCGCCGATCGAGCGAATCAGGCCCGCCTGCAGATCCGCCAGGCCGCCGACGTAGTCGATCACCGCGAATGTGGCGATGTCGTAGAACAGTGCGTTGATGGTGAAGTCCCGCCGGAACGCGTCTTCCTCCGGTGTGCCGAACGTGTTGTCGCGCCGGATCGGAGGGCGCCTGCCCGCGGCCCCGGGGGCGGCCTGCCCGGCGGTCTCGTCGGCCGCGGCCTCCGTGGCAGGATCCGGTGCGGGCGCGGGGCGCCGGAACGTCGCGACCTCGATCGTCTTCGCACCGAACCTGACGTGGGCCAGACGGAAGCGCCGCCCGATGATCCAGCAGTTGCGGAAGATCCGCTTGACTTCGTACGGGTGCGCCGAGGTCCCGATATCGAAGTCCTTTGGATGCCGATCCAGCAGGAGATCGCGCACGCCACCGCCCACCAGGTAGGCGACGTGATCGAACTTGCGCAGGCGGTACAGGACCTTCAGCGCGTCGGGATCGATCTGGCGGCGTGAGATCGTGTGGTCGGCGCGGGCTACGACAAGCGGTTCAACCAACGGCGGAATTATACGGCAGCGCCGGGCTGGAGGCTCATCCCTTCGCCTGCTTCCAGCTGCCGCCGATGCCGATGTCCACCGTCAACGGCACGGCCAGCGGCAGGGCGTGCTCCATCCGGTCGCGGACGAGCGCCGCGACGGTGTCGGCCAGGGCCTCCGGCACCTCGAACAGCAGCTCGTCGTGGACGGTCAGAATCATCCTCGCTCCCGCCGGCAGGCTGCCGTGGATGTCGATCATGGCGCGCTTGAGGATATCGGCCGCACTGCCCTGGATGGGCAGGTTGACGGTGACCCGCTCGGCCGCGGCGCGGATCTGGCCGTTGCGGCTGGACAGCTCCGGGACGCGGCGGCGGCGGCCGAGCATGGTGCTGACGCTGCCGGACTCGCGGGCGCGGGCGATCGTGGCGTCGATGTAGCCCCGGACGCCGGGGAACCCGTCGAAGTAGGCGTCGATGAACGCCTGCGCCGCCGGCTGGCTGACGCCGATGTCCCGGGCGAGCGTGAAGGCCGTCTTGCCGTACAGCAGCGCGTAGTTGATGATCTTGGCCCGCCGCCGCAGCTCGTGCGGGTCGAGCGTGCTCTCCGGGCCGAAGACCTTGAGCGCCGTCTGATCGTGGATGTCGTCGCCGCGCCGGAACGCGGCGATCAGGCTGTCGTCGCCGGACAGGTGCGCCAGCACGCGCAGCTCGATCTGCGAGTAGTCCGCCGAGATGAGCACGCTGCCCGGCGGGGCCACGAAGGCGCCGCGGATCTGCCGTCCGAGCTCCGTGCGAATCGGGATGTTCTGGAGGTTGGGGTCGCTGCTGCTCAGCCGGCCCGTCGCCGCGACGGCCTGGTTGAACGACGTGTGCACCCGGCCGGTCTCCGGGTTGACGAGCTGCGGCAGCGCGTCGACGTAGGTGCCCTTGAGTTTCTGGAGGCTGCGCCAGTCGAGCACCTTCCGCGGCAGGTCGTGCGCCAGCGCCAGCTCTTCGAGCACGGCGACGGAGGTCGACGCCACGCGTGTCTTGCCGGTGCGCCGGGACGACGGCAGCTGCAGCTTCTCGAACAGCACCTCCGAGAGCTGCTTCGGCGAGTTGATGTTGAACTCGCCGCCGGCCAGCTCGTGGATGTCGCGCTGCAGCGCCGTGAGCTCGGCCTCGAGCCGCACCGACATGCGGCCCAGCGCGTCGGTGTCGACGCGAACGCCCGCGCGTTCGATCGAGGCGAGCACGGGGATGAGCGGCAGCTCCAGCTCCTGGTAGAGCGGCTCCAGCGCTTCGTCTGCCAGCCGGTCCCGCAGCGGAGCGGCCAGCTTGAGGGCGAGGTCGCTCCGCTCGTTGCAATATCTGACAACCGCGTCGGCCGGAAGATCGCCGAACTTGAGCGCCTTGGCGCCGCGGCCCCGCAGCTCGTCCTCTGCCATCGCCTTGTAGCCGAGATGCTCGAGCGCGAGATCCTCGATGCGGTGGGGCGGGCGCGTGGCGTCGAGCAGGTAGCTGGCGATCATCGTGTCGAGGTCGAGACCGCCGAGCGGCACGTCTTCGTGCGCCAGCACCATGACGCCGGCTTTCAGGTCGTGACCGATCTTTCGCACGGCAGGATCGCCCAGCATCGAGCGCAGGGCCGCGAGCGCCGCCGGGGCGTCCAGGTTGGCCTCCGCGCCGAGGGCCGCGTGGCCTAGTGGAACGTAGTGGCCGCGGCCGGGCGCGGTCGATATCGCCACGCCGACCAGCGCTCCCGCTCGCGGCCGGACGTCGTCCGCCAGGACGTGGAGGCTGCAGCGGCCGCTTGCCCGCGCCTCGTTCGCCAGCGTCTCGATCTCCGCTATCGCGCGGACGATCCCGTAGTCGGCCTCGACCGTGTCGACGGTCGGCGCGTACTCCGGGATCAGCGTGCGGAACCCGAGCGCCGAGAACAGCTCGAAGCAACGCCCGGCGTCCGGGCCCCGGTAGCGGAACGCCGCGGCGTCGAACGCCACCGGCGCGTCGGTCCGGATGCGGACCAGCTCGCGGCTGAGCCGCGCCTCGTCGGCGTGCTGCTCGAGAGCGGTGCGGTACCGCTTGCGCGCTACCTGCGCCGGATCGGCCAGCAGCGCATCGAGCGAGCCGTGCGCCTCGATCAGCTCGCGCGCCCCCTTCTCGCCGATGCCGGGCACGCCCTTCACGTTGTCGACGGCGTCGCCCATGAGCGCCAGCACGTCGACCACCTTGTCCGGCGCGACGCCGAACTTCTCCCGCACCCCGTCGGCGTCGAGCCAGGCGCCCTCGTCGCGCGGATTGAACACCCGGATGCCGTCGCGGACGAGCTGGTAGAAATCCTTGTCGCCGGTGACGATCGCGACCTCGTAGCCGCCCGCCCTGGCCTGCTCGGCCAGCGTGCCGATGACGTCGTCCGCCTCGTACTCGTCGTGGGTCAGAATCGGCACCCCGAGCGCCTCGCAGGCCTCGTGCACGGCGGGCACCTGCGCGGCGAGGTCGTCCGGCATCGAGGGCCGGTTGGCCTTGTACTCCGCATCGAGACCGGTCCGGAACGTGGGTCCGCGAGTGTCGAAGGCGGCGGCGACGAGATCGGGAGCGTGGTCGGCCACGAGCTTCCTGAGCATGTTGACGAAGCCGTACACCGCGTTGGTCGGCCGGCCGTCCGGGCCGCTCAACTCGCGGATGGCGTGAAAGGCGCGGTAGAGCTGCGAGCTGCCGTCGATGAGGTAGAGACAGCCGCCGGCCGACGGCGGACCCGGGTTGCTGTCACTCGGCATGGGCGCCGCCGGTGCGCGCGGTCGTCAGGGGCCGGTCTCCTGTGCCGGCTTCGTCCCCTCGGTGAAGCGGAGCCCGTCGCGTTCCGACAGCACGCGGACGCCCCGGAACCCTTCCGCCCGCAGTGCGGTCACGGCTCCGCCGCCGGCGTATTGGCGATCGAGGGGCTGGCGGGAGAACAGTGCGCCGAGACCGCCGCGCGGCGACCGCTCGATCACCAGGCAGCGCCCGCCGACGCGCAGCACGCGGCGGGCCTCCTGCAGCGTCGGGACGCGTTCGTTCGGCCGCATGGCGCCGAGGGCGTCCTTGAAGGTGACCAGGTCGAACGAGTCGGGCTCGTACGGCAGTGCGGTGGAGGGGGCGACCTCGATCTCGATCAGCACCCCGGCCCGGGCTGCCGCCCGCTCGAACGCTTCGCCGCCGCCGCGGTCCCCCACCAGCGCGCAGGCCCGACCGCTGAGTCCGACCGCCGCCGCCATGGCGGCGATCAGCTCGCCGTCGCCGGCGGCCTGCAGCACGCGCGAGCCGAGCTTCAACCCGGCCATCGAGACCTCGAGGTCGCGGGGACCGCCGCTCTTCTTCAGCTTGAACAGGGGCATGGTCGATGCGCGTGGCGCGGGTCGCGGGGCACCCGCCGGCTCACGTGGTGAACGAGGCACATGATATATGCTCTCCCCGTGAAAAGTCCGCAGGAAATCGAGGCTCCCACCGGTCGTCTCGGTGTGCTGCTGGTCGGATTGGGTGCGGTCAGCACGACCTTCATCGCGGGAGTCCACGCCCTGCGCAAGAACCTCGCGGAGCCTACCGGCTCGCTGTCGCAGATGGGCACTGTCCGGCTCGGCAAGCGGACCGAGGGACGCTCGCCGCTGATTCGCGATTTCGTGCCCCTGGCCGCACTCGACGATCTGGTGTTCGGCGCGTGGGACATCTTCGAGGACGACTGCTACGAGGCGGCGCGCACGGCCGGCGTGCTGGACGCGCCGCTGCTCGAGCAGATCCGGCCCGAGCTCGAGGCGATTCGGCCCTGGCCGGCGGTCTTCGACCGGCAGTACGTGAAGCGACTGAGCGGTCCGCACGTCAAGCGCGGGGCCAGCAAGCGCGACCTGGCCGAGCAGGTAATCGACGACATCCGCCGTTTTCGGGAGACCAATCGACTCGATCGGCTCGTCCTCGTGTGGTGCGGCAGCACCGAGGTCTTCATGGAGGAAGCGCCGGCCCATCGGTCGCTGGCCGCGTTCGAGGCCGGGCTGGAGCAATCCGATCCGGCCATTCCCTCGAGCATGATCTACGCCTACGCGGCAATCAGGGAGGGTATTCCGTACGCCAACGCGGCGCCCAATCTCAGCGCCGACGTGCCCGCGCTGACCGAGCTCGCCGCCGAGACGGGCGCACCGCTCGCGGGCAAGGATCTCAAGACGGGTCAGACCCTGATCAAGACGATCGTCGCACCCGGCCTCAAGGCGCGCCTGCTGGGGGTCTCGGGCTGGTACTCGACCAACATCCTCGGCAACCGCGACGGCGAGGTCCTCGACGATCCGGAATCGTTCAAGACGAAGGAGGAGAGCAAGAAGTCGGTTCTGGACTACATCTTGCAACCGGATCTGTACCCGACCTTGTACGACGACCTCCATCACGTCGTGCGGATCAACTACTATCCGCCGCGCGGCGACAACAAGGAGGGCTGGGACAACATCGACCTGGTCGGATGGCTCGGGTATCCGATGCAGTTGAAGATCAACTTTCTCTGCCGGGACAGCGTGCTCGCCGCCCCCATCGTTCTCGATCTCGTCCTGTTCCTGGACCTCGCCAAGCGAGCCGGGATGACCGGCATCCAGGAGTGGCTGTCCTTCTATTTCAAGAGCCCCATCCACGCCCGCGACCTCTATCCGGAGCACGACCTGTTCATTCAGCTCATGAAGCTCAAGAACACGTTGCGGTATCTGCGCGGCGAGGAGCTCATCACCCATCTCGGCCTGGAGTACTACGACTAGCGACGTTCATGGCGCTGATCGAGACCGTCGATCTGTGGAAGACCTACGTCATGGGCGGGGAGCGCATCCACGCCCTGCGGGGTGTGTCCATCGCGATCGAACGCGGCGAGTACGTGGCGATCATGGGGCCCTCGGGTTCCGGGAAGTCGACGCTGATGAATCTCATCGGCTGCCTCGACACGCCGACGCGCGGCGCCTACCGGCTCAATGGCAGGAACGTCGATCAGATGAACGACGACGAGCTGGCGCGCATTCGCAACGAGGAGATCGGGTTCGTCTTCCAGACCTTCAACCTGCTGCCCCGCGCGACGGCCCTGCAGAACGTGGAGCTGCCGCTGGTGTACGCGGGGGTGGGGCACCGGGAGCGCGAGCGCCGGGCGACGGCGGCCCTGGAGATGGTGGAGCTCGAGGACCGGCTGCTGCACCGGCCCAACGAGCTGTCGGGCGGGCAGCGCCAGCGGGTGGCGATTGCCCGGGCGCTGGTCAACTCGCCGTCGCTCGTGCTTGCGGACGAGCCGACCGGGAATCTCGACAGCCGGACGGGCGACGAGATCATCGGCCTGTTGCAGGTGCTTCACGCCGCCGGCAACACGGTGCTGCTGGTCACCCACGAGGCCGGCGTCGCCGCGCACGCGGACCGCGTCGTCCAGATTCGGGACGGCGAGGTGGCCCACGACCAGGCGCCGCAAGGCGCGCACAGCGCGCCTCGGCGGGAGCGGCGCGGGGCAGTGGGGTCCCCGCAAGCGGACGCCGGGGGCTTGGGGCGCAGCCCCGTCTGAGGAAGCTGCGCAGCCCCGTCTGCTTGAAGCCCGGTTAGCCTTCGCCTTCCTGATGCTCTCCGAAGACGCTGCGCAGGGTGTCCGCGATCTCGCCGACCGTGGCGTGCGCCTCGACGGCGTCGACGATCGGGGGGACGAGATTGGTCTGCTCGCGGGCCGCCCGGTCCACGCGCCCGAGCGCCGCCCGGCAGCGCGTGTCGTCGCGTGACGCCCGTACCGCGCGCAGGCGCTCGATCTGCTCGACTTCCAGGTTCGGGTCGATGCGCAGCGCCTCGATCGGCGTCGGATCATCGGCCGCGTACCGGTTGACGCCGACGACCGTCGCCGTGCCGGAGTCGACGGCCTGCTGGGCGCGGTAGGCCGATTCCTGGATCTCCCGCTGAATGAACCCGGTCTCGATCGCCGTCAGCCCGCCCCCCAGCTTGTCGATGCGGTCGAGCAGGGCCGCCGCCTCGCGCTCGACGCGGTCCGTGAGCTGCTCGATGGCCCAGGCGCCGCCCACCGGATCGACGGTCTGGGCAACGCCCGTTTCGCCGGCGATGATCTGCTGGGTGCGCAGGGCGAGCCGCGCCGCCTCCTCGGTCGGGAGACCGAGCGCCTCGTCCCGGCTGTTGCAGTGCAGCGACTGCGTGCCCCCGAGCACGGCCGCCAGCGCCTGCAGCGCCACGCGCACGATGTTGTTGTCGGGCTGCTGCGCCGTCAGCGTGCTGCCCGCCGTCTGGACGTGGAAGCGCAACTGCTGCGCGCGCGGCTCGGTCGCTCCGAAGCGCTCGCGCATGATCCGGGCCCACAGCCGCCGCGCCGCGCGGAACTTCGCGATCTCCTCGAGGAAGTTGTTGTGGGCGTTGAAGAAGAACGACAGGCGGCGCCCGAACGAATCGACGTTCAGGCCGGCGTCGATCGCCGCGCCGACGTACACGATGGCGTGGGCGAAGGTGAAGGCGACTTCCTGGGCGGCCGTCGATCCGGCCTCGCGAATGTGGTAGCCGCTGATCGAGATGGGATGCCAGCCGGGCAGCTCGGCATCGCAGTACTCGAACATGTCGATCGCGATGCGGAGGGAGGGGCGCGGAGGAAAGATGTAGGTGCCGCGGGCCGCGTACTCCTTGAGGATGTCGTTCTGCACGGTGCCGGCCAGCTTGCGGGGCTCGACCCCCTGCCGCTTCGCTACCGCCACGTAGAGCGCCAGCAGGATGATGGCGGTCGCGTTGATCGTCATCGACGTGGAAACGCGGTCGAGCGGAATCCCGCCGAACAGCACCGCCATGTCCTCGAGCGAGTCGATCGCCACGCCCACGCGTCCGATCTCGCCCGCCGCCAGCGGGTGGTCGGAGTCGTAGCCGATCTGCGTCGGCAGGTCGAACGCCACGCTCAGGCCGCTGACCCCCTGATCGAGCAGATAGCGGTAGCGCCGATTGGAGTCCGCGGCGGATCCGAATCCGGCGTACTGCCGCATGGTCCAGAGCCTGCCGCGATACATCGAGGGATGGATGCCCCGGGTATACGGGTACGCGCCCGGGGCGCCGAGCTCGGTTTCGGGGTCCCAGCCGGGCAGGTCGTCGCTGGCATAGGTGACGGATGACATGGCGGTGGGGATTGTACAGTCCTTGACAAGGGTTCAACTGCGTACTTAGAATTGACGGGCATTCTTCCATTTTCACTCTGTTCAGTTTCCCCGCCTGATGTTGCCGCTCTCCCCCGGAGTGCACGTCGACCCTCAAAGGTATCAGTGCGGGCGCCCGTTCGCCCCGGCTCCCGGCCCGGCGGCGTCAGGAGGTCTCTGGCATGGACAACGTCATGAGTCAGCTGGCGCGTGAGCTGGCCGACGCCATCGGTGCGGCCGTCGAGGAAGACCCGAAGGTCGAAGCGTGCTGGGAGAAGGCGCGAGCCGCCGGATACGAGATGCAGGTCTCGCTCGAAGCGGTCGTCGGCTTCGGAAGCCGGAGCAGCTCGCAAGCGCTCGCGAAGGTCGAAACGCCCGCGACGGCCGAGCCGCCGCCCCGGCAGACCGAGATTACGGCCAACGACCGGCGCTTTCTGCGCTCACTCCGCATCGCCGCCGACGAGATGGGTCAGCAGGTCGAGTAGCCGGCGCCCGCTACGGCTCCCATGTTCTGAGGTCGGCGCCGGTCATCGCGGCGGGCGGCGCGATCCCCAGGATGGCGAGCATCGTCGGCGCGACGTCCCGCAGCGAGCCGTCGCGCAGCGCGTGGCCGCTGCCGCGCAGCTCCCGCTGGACCAGCACGACGGGGATCCGGTTGTTCGTGTGCGCCGTGTGCGGCTCGCCGCGCTGGGCGTCCCACATCTGCTCCGCGTTGCCGTGGTCCGCGGTGATGACGACGGCGCCGCCGGCCCGCTCCACGGTCTCGACGATCGTCAGCAGGCATCGGTCCAGCGTCGACACGGCGGCCACCGCCGCGTCGAGCTTGCCCGTGTGACCGACCATGTCGGCGTTGGCGAAGTTGCAGATGATGACGCGATGGCGCGCCGCCTCGACGTCGGCGACGAGCTGCGCCGTGATCCCGGCGGCGCTCATCTCGGGCTGCAGGTCGTAGGTCGGCACCTTCGGCGAGGGCACGAGGATCCGGTCCTCGCCCTGGTACGGGCGCTCCTCGCCGCAGTTGAAGAAGTACGTGACGTGGGCGTACTTCTCGGTCTCGGCCAGGCGCAGATTGCTGCATCCCCGGTCGGCCAGCACGTCCGCAAGGCTCTCCGACAGCGCCGCCGGAGGGAACGCCACCGGCAGGTCGAAGGTGGCGTCGTACTCGGTCATCGTCGTGCAGTGGACCCGCGGGCGGGCTCGGCGCTCGAAACCGTCGAAGTCGGCGTGCGCCAGCGCGCGCGTGATCTGGCGCACGCGATCCGCCCGGAAGTTGAAGAGCACTACCGAGTCGCCGTCCGCCAGCGGGGCCACCGGCTGTCCGGCTGCATCGATCACGACGCCCGGCTCGATGAACTCGTCGGTCACGCCCGCGGCGTACGAGTCGTCGATCAGCGTCCGCGCCTGGCGGGCAGTCCGTCCGACGCCGCCTGCCAGGGCGTCGTAGGCCCGCTGCGTGCGGTCCCAGCGCCGGTCGCGATCCATGGCGTAGTAGCGCCCGCACACCGTTGCGACGCGGCCGGCCCCGGCGTTCGACAGCGTCCGTTCCAGCGCGGCCAGATACTGCGCCCCGCCGGTCGGCGGCGTGTCGCGTCCGTCGGTCATGACGTGCACGAAGACGCGCACGACGCCGCGCCGGGCCGCCATCTCGATCAGCGCATCGAGGTGACGCTGATGGCTGTGCACGCCGCCGTCGGAGACGAGACCGACGAGATGGAGCGCGTGGCGGTCGCCGGCGCAGCGATCCAGCGCGGCCGCCAGGACCTCGTTGTCGAAGAGCGCCCCGTCGCGAATGCCGAGATCGATACGGGTCAGATCCTGGTAGACGACCCGCCCGGCGCCGAGGTTCATGTGTCCGACCTCGGAGTTCCCCATCTGGCCGGCCGGCAGCCCCACGGCTTCGCCGCTCGCGACGAGCGCGGCGTGCGGATACTGGTCGACGAGCTCCAGATACGTCGGCGTCCGCGCCAGCGCTATCGCGTTGTGGTCCGGGTGCTCCGAGAGGCCCCACCCGTCGAGCACGACCAGCACGAGGGGGGGCGGCATCTGCGGCATCGGGCGAAAGCAGGCACGATGATACCATGGCGGAAGTCACCGTGGCGATACAAAGCCATTATTTTCAATAGTTTGCGACGGTATCTCGCCGGTTGACTTGACCTGTGGGGTCGCCTATGATCGACCGGTCGAGACACTGTCCAACGGGTTTAGGAGACGATTCCCCATGCATGAGAGCTACTTTCGTTACGTGGCGGCTGCCGCCTGCGTCGCGCTGGCTGCGTTCCTGTTCGCCGCGCCGGCCGCCGGCCAGGACGAGGCCGCGCGGGAGCTGGAAGACTGGGAGCGCGAGGAGCTCCAGGCGCTGGTCGAGGCCGTCGGCGAGGCGCTGGAGGGTGAGGCGCCGACCGAGGATCCTGTCGGGCTGACGCCGAGCTTCGTGAAGGGGACCGACGGCAATACGTACGTGCCGTTCACGCTGTCCATCGACCCGGGGCGGATCGGCTCCGAGACCGTCGTGGTCTACCTGTACGTCGACGACCGGGCGCTGGCCGAGTCGGAGGACGCCGACGAGCGCGAGGCGATCTTCGAGGACGCCTATTTCGTCGAGGTCGACCGCGGGGACGACCCGGTGCGTCTGAGCCGCGCCTTCTCGGTCCCCGGCGGAAACTACGACGTGTACGTGGCGGTGCGGGACAGCCTGGGCGAGGACGCGGACGACGACGACCGCGACGCGCGGCCGCTCATGGTCTTCAAGGCGCCGGTTGCGGTCCCCGACCTGTGGACCGCCGACCTCCAGACGAGCACCGTCTTCGTTGGGGGGATCGAGCAGCTCGCGGCCCCGCTGTCGCCGCAGGAGCAGATCGAGCAGCCGTATACGTTCGGCCCGCTGCGCATCACCCCGAAGCACGACAACAGCTTCGGCAAGCAGGAGGAGTTGTCGCTCCTCATGATGGTGTACAACCCGCGGCTCGACAACGACATGCCCAACGTGACGGTCGAGTTCAACTTCCACACGGTCACGGCGGACGGCGAGGAGTTCTTCAACAAGACGACCCCGCAGGAGTTCAACGCCCAGACGCTGCCGCCGGGATTCAGCGTGGCGGCCGGCCACCAGGTGGTCGCGGGGCAATCGATTCCGCTCAGGCTGTTTCCGGCCGGCGACTACCGCCTGGAGGTCGTCATCACCGACAACGCGGCCGAGTCCAGCGTGACCCGGAACGTGAACTTCACCGTCCGCGAGACCTAGTTCGCAGAGGCCTGCAGCCGGGAGTGCAATGCGCGTATTCCGCCTTGTGGCCGGTCTTCTGGTCGTCGGTCTGGCGTCCACCGCGGCCCGCGCGGAGGAGCCGGATACGGGGCGTCTCCTGGGTACGGTGACGAGCGACGGAGAGGCGTCCTTCGAGACGCTGCTCGTGACCGCGTCCGGTCCGACCGTCGCGACGTGCGACGCCGCCGGGCGGTTCGAGTTCAGCAACCTGCACCCCGGCCTGTACCTGCTGCGCGCCCACGCGCCCGGTTTCACGACCGCGGGCCGTCACATCGTCGAGATCAGCTCCGGTCTGTCCACGCTGCACTCGATGCGCCTGCGGCGGGTGGTGCCCGCGGGCGCCGGGGCCTCGACGGTGCTGGCGGCGGGCATGGCGTCAGGGTTGGCCGGGGCCTCCGACTCGGACTGGCTCCAGGAGAATGCCGAGAGCGCACAGCCGGACCCGGTCGAACCCGAGGCCCCCGAGCCCCCGGACCGCCTGTTGGCCGCGCCCCACTCGCATACCGAGAAGGCCTGGCGGCTGCGCCGCGCCCGGCGCAGCGTGCTGAAGGACGTGTCGGGCCCGATGCCGGTGTCAGGCGGCGGCGACCGGCCGCGCGCCGCGGATCGTCCCTTGTTGTCCGGGCGCCATTCCAGCGACCTGCTGAGCGGGTTCGCGTTGTCGGGTCAGTTCCAGTTGCTGGCTCGGACGCAAATCGATTCCCCCGCCAGCTTGTGGTCGTCCAACCAGTTGCCCGGACAGGTCGCCTACGTGGACGTCGGCGCGCCCGCCGGCGAGAGCGGCTGGGGCGTGCGCGGGGCGGTCACCATGGGCGACAGCGGCTCGTGGGTGCTCGCCGGCTCGTACCTGGCCGAGTTGACGGCCGACCATGTGGTCGCGCTCGACGCGTCCTACGGCAAGCAGCGTCCGCCCCAGGAGGATCTCGATCTGACCTCCGTCGAGCGCAGCGCGTCCAATGCCTACGCGAACCGCGAGGCGGGCAGCGTCCGGGCCGACGGTCAATGGAAGCTGTCCCGGCGCGTGTCCGTCGGCTACGGCGCCGCGCTTGCCCGCTACGGCTATCTGGAGCAGGGACGGTTGTTCAGCCCGCACGCCGAGGTGGTCGTCGAGCCCGTCTCGCGGACCCGCGTGCGCACCGCCGTCGCCCGCAACATGTCGGCGCCCGGGGCCGAAGAGTTCATGCCCTCGGCAGCGGGGTTCTGGCTGCCCCCGGAACGGACGTTCGCCCCCCTCTCGCCCGGCGAGCCGCTGCAGGCGCAGCGGACGCGGCACGTCGAGCTGGCGCTCGAGCGCGACCTGGGCGCGGCGTCGGTCATCAGCGTACGGCGTTTTCAGCAGCGGGTCGCCAACCAGACGATCACCCTGTTCGGCGTGGAGCCGGGCGCGGTGAGGTCGGCGACCGAGCATTACTACCTGGCGACCGCGCGCGGTCTGGACGTCGCCGGGTGGGGCGTGAGCTTCAGCCACGAGCTCGCCGGACGCGTGCGGGGAGCGGTGGAGTACAGCGTGACACGGTCCCGTTGGGACCCCTGGCGCGGCACCTGGCTGCTGCCGCAGGCCGCGAGCGTGTGGCGCACGGGGACGGAACGGTTCCACGACGTGACGACCTCGGTGGAAACGGAGATCCCCGAGACCGCCACGAGCGTCTTCGTCCTGGCGCGCGTCAACACGGCGTTCGCCCGCGCGGCCGCCACGTCGGCGGCTCCCGGGTTGGGCACCCGCTTCGCGTTTCGAGTCAAGCAGACACTGCCGTTCGCACTGTTCGGAGACAGCGACTGGGAAGTGCTCGTCGACGTGCGGAACCTGCTGCACGAGCAGACGGTCGGCGCCTCGGTCTACGACGAGCTGCTGGTCGTCAATCCTCCGAAGCAGTTCGTGGGCGGACTCGTCGTCCACTTCTGACCCACGCGACGGATTCCCCGGAAGGCGCGCACGGCGCGCCTCGGCGGTAGCGGCGCGGGGNNTCCCCGCAAGCGGACGCCGGGGGGTCAGGACGCAGGCCCGTCTGATTGATGCCCATCCGGACGATTGAATCGACTCTTCAACAATTTGGTCGCGACGGATCCCGGCTGCCCGCTGAGCGGGGTGGATCTCAGTACGTTTCGGTGTTTTCGCGGAACGTTCTTTGCAAGCGTCTAGCCGTACCCGGTCCATGAAGGATTCGATGCCGTCGATTCGGCGGGACGCCTATCGCCGGCGTCGCTCGCTCGGCTGGAGCCGCGCACTGCTGGCGGTGGGTGTCGTTGCCGTCCTGTTGTGCCTGGCGGCGGCCAACGTGCTGCGGGCAGGCTGGACCGAGGCCGAGGACGGCGTGTTGTGGGTCGAGCGGCCGGCGGGGCTCGTTGCGGCCGAAATCGCACCGGGATCCCCGGCGGTCCGCGCCGGTCTCTCGCCCGGGGACGTCCTGCTCGCGGTCGACGGCGTGCCGATCGAGTCGCGGGCCGCACTTCTCGACATCTTCCATGCCGGCGGCGACGGGGCGGCGCGTGCCTACACCGTGCTCCGGCTGGGCCGCCAGGAGCTGCACGAGCTCTCGCTGGACATCCTCCCGGACGGCAGGCCCCGCCTGTACCTCGTGCTGGTCGCCATCGGCGTCTTCACCCTGCTCATCGGCACCTCGGTGCGTCTGCGGCGTCCCGACGAGCAGGCGACGCTGCACTTCTTCTGGCTGACCGTCGCGTTCTTCGGCGTATTCGCCTTCTCGTTCAGCGGACGCCTGGATCGCCTCGACTGGGTGTTCTACTGGGCGGACGCGGTATCGATGCTGCTGCTCGCGCCGCTGTTCGTGCACTTCGCCCTGGTCTTTCCCGCACGTGCGCCCGGATCCGTGCCGCGCCGGCTGGGCAGGTCGGTGCTCGCCTCCGTCTACTTCCCGGCCCTCGGGCTCGCGGCGGCCGAGATCGCCGTGCTCGGCGCGCCGGGCGCGGGCCCGCGGTTCGCCGGCGCCGTGGAGCTCATCTGGCAGCTGGAGGTCGCCTACCTGGCGGTCTGCGCGGTCGGCGGCCTCGCCATCATGATCCGCGCTCTGCGGCAGGCGCCGTCGGTCACCGCGCGGCTGCAGCTGCGGTGGGTCGTGTCGGGAGCCGTGCTGGGCGGCCTGCCGTTCACCCTGGGCTATGCCGTGCCATGGGCGCTGGGCTTCGACTCCGACTGGCTGCACCTGACGGCGGTGACGCTGGTTCTGATCCCGCTCGCGTTCGCGGCGGCCATCGTCCGCTACCGTCTTGGCGACGTCGAGGTGATCGTCAAGCGCGGTCTCGTCTACGCGGGCGCAGTCGCGGCGATGGCGGCGATCTATCTGCTTCTCGAGGGACTCGCGACGGCGGTCTTTCTCAACGAGTCGGATCAGCACAACTCGCTCATCGCGCTCCTGGCGACGCTCGTGGTGGTCTTGCTGGCCAGGCCGGTCAAGGACGCGATCGAGACGATGCTCGATCGCGTCTACTATCGGGACCGGTACGACTATCGCCGGGCGCTGGTCGACTTCGCCCGGGATCTCAACAGCGATCTGGACCTCGACCGACTGGCCGAGCGGCTCGTGACACGCGTCGCCGAGACGCTGGTCGTCGACAGGATGGTCCTGTTGCAGGGCGCGGCCGGCGGGGGTCCGTCCGATGGCGCCTTCCGCCCGGTGCGGTGGACCGGCTTCGAGACGCCGCCGCCGCCGCTGGGCGCCGATGCCGGCGTCGCCGGCCTGCTGCAGGAGTGCCGCACCATCGCCCTCGACGACCCGGCGCTCGCGCAGCGGCTGGCCGCGGGCGATGCCGCGTTCTGGAGAGAGCGCGGGCTCTACTACTTCGCGCCCTGCATCGCCGAAGGCGCGACGATTGCCGTGATGGCGCTGGGCCGGAAGAGCAGCGGGGAGCCGCTGAGCAGCGAGGACATGGCGCTGCTGGCCGCCGTTGCGGGTCAGGTCGCGACGGCACTCGAGAACGGCCGGCTGTACGGACAGCTGCGTCAGAAGGCGGCCGAGCTCGATCGGATGCACCAGTTCAGCCAGAACATCATCGAGTCGCTGAGTGACGGGCTCGTGGCTGTCGACCTCGCCGGACAGGTCATCCTGTGGAACGCGGAGCTCGAACGGATCTACGGCGTCGCACGGGCGGCGGCCGTCGGGAGCACCCTCGACACCCTCTTCGATCCGCCGGTGGTCGCGCGGCTGCGGTCCGACGGCGGCGAGACCCCCGGGGTTCGCCGTCGAGTGCCGTTGCGGTCGCGGCACGCGGGCGATCCGCGCCGGCTGCTGGTCAACCTCGCGACCGCTCCACTGCTGACGCCCGACGGCGAGACCAGTGGCATGATCGTCATCGTCGAGGACATCACGCGGCGCGTTCAGCTCGAGGAGCAGCTGCAGATATCGGAGAAGATGGCGTCGGTCGGACTGCTGGCCGCCGGCGTGGCCCACGAGGTGAACACGCCCCTGACCGGCATCTCGAGCTTCACCCAGATGCTGCTCGACGAAGCCGACCCCGACGACCCTCGGCGGCCCGTCCTGAAGAAGATCGAGAAACAGACCTTCCGCGCCGCGAAGATCGTCAACGGGCTGCTCAACCTGGCGCGTCCGGGACGCTCGGAGGCGGCCGGCCCGGTCGACATCAACGGCGTCGTCAACGAGGTGCTGGCGTTGCTCGAGCCCCAGCTCGCCGCCGGCAGCGTCAAGGTGCGGCGCGAGCTGGCCGGGTCGCCGCTCGTCGTGCAGGGCGTGGACTTCAAGCTGCAGCAGGTCTTCCTGAATCTCTTCCTGAACGCCCGCGACGCCATGCCGGGCGGCGGATGGCTCACCATCCGCACCCGTGTCGAGGGCCGGCAGGCGGTCGTCGAGGTGGCGGACACCGGCTCCGGGATTCCCCCGGAGCTGCTCTCCCGGATCTACGATCCGTTCTTGACCACGAAGGCGACCGGCAAGGGTACCGGCCTCGGCCTCTCGGTGATCTACGGGGTCATGCAGGAGCATCATGGCATGATCGAATGCGCGAGCGAGCCCGATCGGGGCACGCGGTTCACGCTGAGGCTGCCGCTGGCGGCCGCGCGGGAGCGGACGGCCGGCGCCGCCCGCTGATCCCATCCATCCGCACATGCTGCGCAACGCCTCGATCCTGGTCGTGGACGACGAAGAGATCATGCGCGAGATCCTCGAGTCGCTGCTGTCCCGCCAGGGGTGTCGGGTGCGCCTCGCCGGCTCGGGCGAGGAAGCGGTCGAGATGGCGAAGGCCGACCCGTTCGACGCCGCCGTCGTCGACGTGATGATGCCGGGCATCGACGGGCTCGAGACGCTCGAGCAGCTGCAGCGGATCGACGCGGACCTGCCCGTCGTCATGATCACCGCCTTCGGAACCGCCGCCAACACCCGTGAAGCGTTCAAGCGGGGTGCGTTCGACTTCATCGAGAAGCCGTTCAAGAACGATGACGTGCTGGTCGTGCTGCGCAACGCGGTGGCCCAACGGCGCCTCGTCACCGAGAACCGGACGCTGCGTCAGAGCCTGCAGCTGCAGAGCCATCGCCTCAGCGATCTGATAGGGCGCAGCCCCCGCATGCGGCGGGTCTTCGACCTCATCACCCAGGCGGCGCCGAGCCGGACGACCATCCTCGTGCAGGGCGAGAGCGGGACCGGGAAGGAGCTGGTCGCCCGCGCGGTCCACGCCAACTCGGCGCGCAGCGACCGGCCCTTCATCACGGTGAACTCCGGAAGCCTCCCGCCCGACCTCCTCGAGTCGAACCTGTTCGGCCATGTCAAGGGCGCATTCACGGGCGCGGTATCGCTGAAGAAGGGCCTGTTCGAGCTCGCGGATCGGGGCAGCATCTTCTTCGACGAAATCGGGACCGTGCCGCTCGAGACGCAGGCCAAGCTGCTGCGCGTCATTCAGGAGCGCGAGTTCATGCGCCTGGGCGGCGTGGACACGCTCAAGGTGGACGTTCGCATCATCGCCGCGACGAACGTCGACCTGAAGCAGCTGGTCGACAACGGGGAGTTCCGGGAGGACCTGTACTACCGCCTCCACGTCATCAGCATCGAGCTCCCGGGCCTCCGCGAGCGGCGGGAGGACATTCCGCTGCTCGCGCAGCACTTCCTGGCCAAGTACGGGAAGGAGAACCGGAAGCCCGGACTCGAGCTCGCCCCGGAGGCGCTCCGGCTCCTGGAGGAGTACGACTGGCCGGGCAACGTGCGGGAGCTCGAGAACGTGATCGAGAGGGCCGTCGTGCTCACGTCGGGAACGACCATCGGCACCAGCCTGATGCCGGATTCGATCCGGACTCCGCAGCGGTTCCAGTTGCCGAGCTTCGAGATGCCGCCCGACGGGATCCCGTTCCGGAAGGTGATCGAAGAGATGGAGACGATGCTGATCACGCGGTCGCTCGACGCGGCCGGCGGCATCCAGAAGCGCGCGGCGGAGCTGCTGCAGATCAAGCCGACGACGCTCAACGAGATGATCAAGCGCTACGGCATCCGCCCGCGGGGGAAGCGCGGCGCAGCCGCGGAGCGGAAGAGCGAGTCGGCCCTTGCCGGCGCCCGCCAGCCGCGCCCGCGGGACCTGCCGGATTCGGTCGCCGCCAACCTGATCGACAAGCGCCTGTCGTCACGCGGTTGACTGCTGCCCGCGCGACCTGCGCCGCCGGCGGGGAGCCGCTCGCCGGCGGCTCCTGCGCCCGACGGCGGCAATCAACCGCTCGTACTTGTCCAGGATGGCCGGCCAACTGTAGTGGTCCCGGACGTAGCGTCGCCCGTTGCGGCCCATTGCCGCCCGCAGCTCGTCGTCGCCGACCAGCAGCTGCAGGCACTCGGCGAACTCGGCGCTGTCGACGTAGTACAACCCGGCGTTGCTCCGCTGGCAGTGGTCCGTCAGCACGTCGCTCCGGGCGTTGGCGATGATCGGCGTCCCGACGGCGAGCGCTTCGAGCGCGGGCAGCGACAGGCTCTCGCGAGGCGACGGCGCGACGACGACCGTCGCGGCTTCCAGCGCTTCGAGCCGCTCGCTCTCCGTCAGCATGCCGGCGAATCGAATGAACGGCTCCTCGGGAATGCGCATGAGCTTGGCGCCCATGAGGACCAGCGTCGCCTCGCCGCGTTGCGCCGCATAGCTGCCGAAGTACTCGATGAGCTCCTCGCACCCCGTGCCAGCCTCGACGCGCTCGCCGTAGAGCGCGAGGGGTCCGTACAGCCGGTGGCGGCGCCTGAATACGGCGCCGCGCATCCGCGGCTGCCCGTCGGCGCCGCCCGCCGTCGGGGTCGCGCCGCTCGTCTCCGCGTCGGCCTCCGCTGGTGCGAGCTGCTCCGCATCGAGGTGCGGCGGCAGCTCCACGCCGCAACCCACGATCTCCTCGGCGTGCGCCTCGATCGAGAAGCGGCTGCGCAGGAAGCCGCGTTCGACGCCGGTGTCGTAGGCGATTCCCGCCGGCAGGGAGAACATCGGGCGGTAGGTGTCCAGACGGATCGCCGGCTCGTCCTGCGCCGTCGGCACCAGGATGCTGCGCCGCGGATCGACACGCAGACCGAGCACCGTGGGCGCGTACCGATAGCCGAAGAAGATGAGGGCGTCGTACGACTCGTGACGCTGCTCCAGGTACTCGATGAGCGCCGGGCACCACGGACCCTGCTGCTGCAGCCAGCTTTCCTCGTCCTGCGCGGTGTGGGGATTGGCGAAGATCCAGTCGGAGTACTCCTCGAAGGCCCCGGGGTCGCGGATCTGCGCGTTGGCGAATCGCCGCACGGTCACGCCGCGCACCCGGTCCGGTCCCGCGGGGTATGCGTTGTCCCAGGTCGCGGCGTCCCGGGCGCAGGTGGTCAGCACGTCGACGTCGTGGCGCTGCGACAGGTGCTCGGCTATCAACCGGCAGTGGTGCTCGGGGCCGGCTGCCAGCTCGGCGCCGTAGCGCTGAACGATGAGAGCGATTGTCACGGCATCGAGACCGGCGCGCGGCGCGCGGCGGCAACGCGGCACCGCCGGAGCTGCGAGGCGGGTACGATCGGACGGCGTGGCACGCGCTGGGGCACCGCCGCCTTCACTGGCTCGGTGAGTCCGGCTCGCCGGACGGCTGCGCGGACGGCGGCGACTCGCTCTCGCTCGGGGGCTCGGAAGCCGGTTCCGGAGGCGCCGCATCGTCGGCGGGCTGATCGCCCGCGGCGGACTGCGCCCCGGCCGCGGACGTGCCCTCGGCGTCCGTGGCGGTGCGGGCGGATCGCCGCCTGCCCCGGCGTCGTCGTCGTCGCTTGGGCTCCGCGCCCTCGGCCTGCCCGTCGCCGCTGTCCGCGCCAGCCGCGGCCTGCACCGCGTCCCGTCGCTGCGCGACGCCCTCCACGGCGCGGGCCTGCCGCTCGCTGAAGTCCAGTCGTCCGGCGACCGACTCGACGCGCGCCCGGTGGTTCTTCATGTCGACGGAGAGGCGGGTCATCTCGAGGACGAGATTGTTCATGACCTCGTAGTTCAGGGCGTCGATCTCCTCGCGGGCGGCGAGCCGCGAGTTGCTGAGCGCGAGGAGCCTGGCCACCCTGTCGACGAACTGCGCGTGCTGCGCGTTGATCTCGCGCTGGACCTGCAGGGCCTGCACGATCGGGTCGACGTCGAAGAAGAGCTTGAGGATCGGGCTGAGCAGCCTGCGGACGGGGTAGAGCAGCCACCCCAGGAACCCGCGCGAGGCGTAGATGCTCTGGGGACCGAACTCGAACGACTCGGGCGCGGACGGCGCCGGCGCCGTATCCTGCTCCCGCCGCCGCTGCCGCGAGCGATCGACGAGTTCCGGGCGGGCCTTGGCCGGCTCCAGCAGCCCCTCGAGCTTCACGTTCGCCTGCTCCCGGACCTGCTGCTCGGTGTAGTCCTCGCCGTGCTTCTCCTTGATGCGGTCACGGACCTGCTCCATGATCCGCACCACGTCGACGCCGTCTGACTGGGTGGAGAACTCGGACATGAGTTGCCCTGGCAACCTTGCCTCCGTCCCGCCGGTTCGCCAGGACTGGCGGAGTCCGCGGCGCGGCAGCGGACTCCCGGGCCGGCAACACTCAACTGAAGCTGGCCAGCGCCTCCGATTCCGACTCGTAGGTGTCGAAGACCGTGAGCAGCTTGGTGATGGTCAGCACTTCCCTGATGCGCGCGGTCAGATTCAGCAACCGCAGGGTCCCGCCGCTGCGGGTCACCGTCCGGTAGCTCGATACCATCTGCCCCAGGCCCGCGCTGTCGACGTACGGCACGTCTCCCAGATTCAGCACGATCTTCGTGTGGCCCTGCTGTACCAGGCTGTTGATCTTGTCCTTCAAGAGCTCGTCGCCGTCGCCGATCGTGAGCTTGCCATGCAGATCCAGGACCTTGACGTCGCCGCTCGAGCGTTCCGCGATCTCCATCGTTCCTCCGTCACGGTGCGGTGCGGTCGCACCCGGACCTGGCCCGCCAATCGTCGCCTGACGGCTCCGCTTGGCGCCCCAACCAACCCTGCAGGAGTCCGCGCCGTTCCACGGCGCAGGCTCCTAGTCGGCTTCGCGCCGCATCTTCTTGCGGCTGCGCTTGCGTGCCAACGCCTGCTTGGCGCGGCGCTTGTCACCCGGTTTCAGATAGTAGGAATGCTTCTTGATATCCTTGATGATATCTTCCTGCTGAACTTTCCGCTTGAAACGGCGAAGCGCACTCTCGATCGACTCGCTTTCCTGGATTCTGACCTCTGCCAAATCGCCTGTCACCCCCCTCGGGCGGCTCCCTGATTCCCGCTCCCTGCGGGCGCCGAACCTGGAATGTTAGGCTGAAATCTCAAGCCATTGCAAGAGCGTAGGATATGCCGATGAAACTGCTGCTGGTGGGAGGCGGGGCGCGCGAGCACGCCCTGGCCTGGAAGCTGTGCCGGGAGCGGACGGTGCGCGAGCTGGTGTGCGCGCCCGGCAACGCCGGCATCGCCCGCCTGGCGCGGTGCGTGCCGCTGGACGTCGCGGATCCCGGGGCGATTCTCGACGCCGCGGCGCGCGAGCAGGTCGACTTCACGGTGGTCGGTCCGGAACTGCCCCTGGCCAGGGGCGTGGCGGACGTCTTTGCCGCCGCGGGCCGGCCGCTGTTCGGACCCCGCAAGGCCGCGGCGCGCCTAGAGAGCAGCAAGGTCTTCGCCAAGCGGTTCATGGAGCGGCACCGCATTCCGACCGCCCGGTTCCGCGTGTGCGAGACGCCCGCGGACGCCCTGGCCGCCGTCGGCGGCGGCGAGTTCGGCTTTCCGGTGGTCGTCAAGGCAGACGGGCTGGCCGCCGGCAAGGGGGTGACCGTTGCGCCGGATCGGGAGACGGCGGAGGCGGCGGTGCGCGCGGCGATGGTCGACGGCCGGTTCGGCGCCGCCGGCGCGAGTCTGGTGATCGAGGAGTGTCTGACCGGAGACGAGGCGTCGTTCTTCGTGCTGTGCGACGGCCGCCGCGGGGTCGCGCTGCCCTCCGCGCAGGATCACAAGCGGGCGCTCGACGGCGACCGGGGGCCCAACACAGGCGGCATGGGAGCCTTCGCGCCGAGCCCGCTCGTCTCGCCGGCGTTGGCGGGGCGGGTGATGGCGGATATCGTGCAGCCGGTGCTCGACGGGTTGCGCTCGGAAGGCCAGGAGTACCGCGGCGTGCTCTACGTCGGACTGATGCTGACGCGCGACGGCCCGCAGGTGATCGAGTTCAACGTCCGCTTCGGCGATCCGGAGGCGCAGGTGGTGCTGCCCATGATCGAGACGGACCTGGCGCCGGTCCTGTTCTCGGCGGCGACCGGGGACCTCGGCGCGGCCGAGTCGCGGACCGCGGGCGATCCGCACGTGGGCGTGGTGGTGGCGTCGGGCGGCTATCCGGGCGCCTTCGAGACCGGCTACGAGATCGACGGCCTGGACGCGGCGGAGGCGCTGCCCGGCGTCGTGGTCTTCCACGCCGGATCCGGCTTGCGGGACGGCCGCATCGTGACGAGCGGCGGCCGGGTGCTGACGGTCGTGGGCCGGGGAGGCACGTTCGCGGAGGCCCGCGTCCGCGCGTACGAGGCGGCTGCGTGCATCTCGTTTCCGCACAAGCACGTGCGGACCGATATCGGCATGAAGGCCTTGGCGGCGGTAGACGACGGCGCAGCGTGAGGTGACGTGATGGCGAAGCGACAGGTGCAGATTCTGATGGGTTCCGACTCCGACGCGCCGGTCATGCAGCGGGCGGTCGACCAGTTGCGGGCGTTCGGCATCGAGTGCGGCATGACGGTGGCCTCGGCGCACCGCTCCCCCGACCGCGTCCACCGCCTGGTCCGGCAGGCACGCGAGGACGGCGTGGGGGTGTTCATCGTCGGTGCCGGCGCCGCGGCGCATCTGGCCGGGGTCGTGGCGGCCCACGCGACGCAGCCGGTCATCGGCGTGCCGATCGACTCGTCCCCGCTCAAGGGGTGGGACGCGTTGCTGGCCACGGTGCAGATGCCGCCCGGGGTGCCGGTGGCCACCGTTTCCGTGGGTGCGGCCGGCGCCACCAACGCAGCCGTCCTGGCCGCCCAGATCCTGGCTGTCGGCGACGCGCGAATCGCCGCGGCGCTCGACGAGTACAAGCAGCAGCTCGCCCGCAAGGTCGAGGCCGCGGCGGCCCGCGTGGAGGGCGACGGCGCCTGACGAATTCCTGAACGCGGACTTCAGGTTCTCTTCAGTTTTTCTTAAGGTGCGCCGGCACCGGCGCCCAGCTATCCTCCTGCACGCAACACACACCCCCTTGGACCCCAGCGGGTCGGCCTGCGTGCGCAGGCCGGTCCGCGTCGGGGCCTCACGCGAGGAGGATCACATTGCACGAAAGGCGGCGGAGCTCCGGCCCGAGGGCCGGACGGGTCATGTTCACCATCGGCCTGGTTCTTCTGACCTCGGCGCACCGGGCCGCGGCGGGCGCCCAGGCGACCGGCACGATTGCCGGGACAGTGGTTGCCGGCGAGACAGGCCGGCCGGTTCCGAATGCCGTGGTGGTGGTCGACGGCGAGAGTCTCGCGGCGGTCAGCAACGGGGTCGGCCGCTTCGAGATCGCCGGCGCGCCGGCCGGCGCGGTTGCGCTCGCCGTGCAGGCTGCCGGGTACCTCGAGCTGCGGGTTCCCGACGTGCAGGTGGTGGCGGGAACGGCGACGTCGGTGACGATCGAGCTGGTCGCGACGCCCAACTACCTCGAGCGCGTGCAGGTCACGGCCAGCAAGGCGCCGCTCAGCATCGGCGAGATCGCGGCCCAGGCCGACGTCGTCGAGCGCGCGGAGATCGACGAGCGCGGAGACCAGCGGCTGACGCAGGCCATCGCCCATGTGCCGGGCGTGATCGTGAGCACGCAGGCCGGCTCGTTCGAGTCCGTCATGCTGCGGGGGCTCCCGCGGGACGGCAACGAGTTCACGAGCACGCTGCTGCTCATCGACGGCGTGCCGCAGACCGATTCGCGGAACAGCTCGCGCGTCATCAACCTGCCCGTCCACGATGCGAGCAGCATCGAGGTGGTGCGCGGCCCGAACTCGGCGCTCTACGGGCGGACGGCCATCGGGGGCGCGGTGAACGTCCGCACGGGCGAGCCCACCGCGGAGCACGAGTCCGACTTCGACCTCGGCGCTGGCGGCTTCGGGTTCTTCAAGGGCGCCGCGCGGGCGTCGGGACCGGTCGCGGACTGGGGCGGCTACTTCGTGTCCGCGTCGAGCGAGCGCAACAGCGGCTTCTACACCGGGCCGTCCGAATTCAACGTGGACCAGACCTCGGTCTTCGCCAAGCTCACCTTCGTGCCCGATTCGAAGTCGTTCGGCATGGTGAGCGCGAACCGCGTCGTCTCGGCGCAGAGCCTGCCGACCAACGAGCCGATCATCGGCGGCCGACTGCTGAGCGACATCGACCCGCGCTTCGACCGGCTGAGCGATCTGAATTTCGCCGGCGTCAACTACCGGCAGAACGAGGGGCGGTTCACGGCCAACTACACGCGGCAGTTCACCGACGAGGTCAGGCTGGTCAACGTGTTCGGCTACCGCCAGATCCAGTACAAGTTCATCGACTCGGGCGACATCACCGGCGCGCCCTTCGATCTGGCGAGCACGACGTTGACCCAGTATCCGTTCGACCTGCAGACCGACGAGGACATCTTCTACGGGGAATCGCGTCTGGAGAGCGACTTCTCGGCGGGATCGGTCGAGATGTCGTTCATGGCCGGCGGCTCGTACGAGTGGACCAGCGGCTACGGCGCCGGCAACCTGATCTACACCGACGCCGACACGTTCGGCTGGCCGCTCGACTACCTCGCTCCCGTCCATCCGCCCAAGGCGGACTGGGAGTTCTGGCGGTTCGGCGGCAACGACTACAACGTCGGCGTCACGGGCGTCTTCGGCCAGTTCAGCATCGAGCCGACGAGCCGCCTGATCCTGACGGCGGGCGGGCGCTACGACCGCCTGGACCTCGAGAACACGCTGACGTTTCGGACCGGGATGCCGGTCGTCGCCGACACGTTCGACGCGTTCAGCCCGAAGCTGAGCGCGACCGTCAAGCTGCTGCCGGACGAGACGAGCGCGGCCGTCAATCTGTACGCGCAGTACTCGCAGGCGTTCCTGCCGCCGCGGCGCCCGAGCGGACTGCGTCCCGGCGACGACGAGGTCAACCTGAACCCCGAGGACATCGACAACTACGAGGTCGGCGTGAAGAGCAGCCTGCTCGACGGGCGGGTCTCGTTCGAGGGGACCTGGTTCCAGATGAAGCGCGACGGCATCGTGCACAGCGTCCGCCAGGGACCGTTCTTCATCCCGACCAACGCGGGGGAGCACGACTACAAGGGCGTGGAGCTGGGCTTCCGCGTGGCCCCGGCGTCGCAGTTGTCGCTCTACGCCAACGCGGCCCTGTACCGCAACCGCTTCGGCGACTTCGTGATCGAGCGGGCGGGCGGCGACACGGTCCTCACCGGCAACCGCCTGCCGATCTCCCCCGACCGGATCATCAATGGCGGGGTGGTCATCACGCCGGCCTCCGCGGTCAACATCCGCTTCGACGTCAAGCACGTGGGCTCGGTCATGGTCGATCGGGGCAACACGTTCACCCTCGACCCATACACGCTGCTGGACGCGGCCGTGTCGTGGTATCTGGGCCCCACGCGCATCACGCTCTCGGCCCACAACCTGCTGAACGAGGAGTACTACTGGAACGGAGACACCTCGCGCGCCGAGTCCGCGGACCCGGGCGCCCCCCGGCAGGTGCTCCTGACGACGTCGTTCTCGTTCCGCTGAGGGCTTCCATCAGACGGGGCTGCGTCCCGAGCCCCCGGCGTCCGCTTGCGGGGACCCCTTCGCCCCGCGCCGCTCCCGCCGAGGCGCGCCGTGCGCGCCTTGTGGAGTCGTGCACGCTGGCTTGTCTGACGGGGTCGCCCGGACGGGCGGCCGATCGTGCTACATTCGCGCTAGCACGGGAGGCTGCGTACATGGCCGCTTCCGAGACGGCCGACGTTCTCATCATCGGCAGCGGCGCCGCGGGCGGCGCCTGCGCCTGGTCGCTCAGCCGGGTGCCGGGGATCCGCGTCGTCTGCCTGGAGCAGGGCGACTGGGTGGACCCGCCGCCGAGCGTCCCGCGCCCGGAGGCCGACGGGGAGCGGGAGCGGCTCGTCGCGCCCCCGCCGCGCGCCGGCGTGCGGCACTTCGCCAACGGCTATCCCTACGATCACTCGGCCTCCTACTGGCAGCCGATACTGGGCAACGCGGTCGGCGGCGGCACCGTCCACTACGGCGCCGTGTGGGCCAGATTGCGCCCGTCGGACTTCGTGGCCGGCAGCCTGTCGGGCGTGGGCGCGGACTGGCCGATCCGCTACTGGGACCTGGCGCCCTACTACGATTTCAACGACCGGATGGTGGGCATCTCGGGCGTTCCCGGCAACCCGGCCTATCCGCCCAAGCCGGTCGACCTGCAGCCGCCCCACCGGCTGACCCGGGCCGGCGAGATCCTGAGCCGGGGCTTCGACCGGCTCGGCTGGCACTGGTGGCCGGCCGAGCGGGCGGTGCTGACCGTTCCTCACGGGGGGCGCGAGCCATGCCCGCAGGACTGCGAGTCGTGCCACCAGGGCTGCCCCCGCGAAGCCAAGAACAGCACAGACGTGGTCCACTGGCCGCAGGCGGTCCGGAACGGCGTCGTCCTGCGGACGCGGGCCAGGGTGCGCGAGATCACGGTCGGCGGCAACGGCCTGGCGGACGGCGCGCTGTACCACGCTGCCGACGGCGCCGTGCACCGCCAGAAGGCGCGCGTCGTGGTGCTGGCCTGCAACGGGATCGGCACGCCGCGGCTGCTCCTCAACTCCACGTCCGGACGGTTCCCGCAGGGCCTGGCCAACGGCAGCGGCCTGGTGGGCAGGGGCCTGATGGGGCACCCGTTCGCCACGGTCGTCGCGGCGTTCGAAGACGAGGACGTCTCCACCAGGGCGCGCGCGGGCGCCTTCCTGACGAGCGACGAGTTCTCCGACGCCGCCGACGGACGCGGCTACGCGCGTGGCTTCTCGATCCTGTCGGGCACCTACCGGGGGCCGATCGAGGCGGCGCTGGGGGGACCGCCGGATTCGCTCGCCTCGGCGCGGCCTGCGGAGTGGCGCGGCGCCCCGGTCCGCGGCCGAGCGCTGCCGTGGGGCAGGGTCCATCACGCGGCATTCCAGGAGCGCGTGCGGCGGACCGCCGGCCTGATGGTGTTCTGCGACGAGCTGCCCGACGACCACAACCGCGTCGAGCTCGATCCCGCGCTCACGGACGAGGCGGGCATCCCCGCCCCGAAGCTGTTCTACCGGCGCGGCGACAACACGGAGCGGATGCTCGCCTACGGCATGGAGCGCTGCCAGGAGGTGATGGAGGCCGCCGGCACGGCGCGCATCGTGTCGGCCGAGAAGCTGCAGGCGGCCCCGGGCCACTACCTGGGCACGGCGCGCATGGGCGCCGACCCGGGGCGCTCGGTCGTGGACGCGTGGGGCCGGGCGCACGACGTGCGCAACCTGTTCATCATCGACGGCAGCGTGTTCACCAGCGCCGGCTCGACCGTGCCGACGTCCACCATCCAGGCGCTCGCGCTCCGGACGGCGGACTACGTCAGGGATAACGCGCGGGAGTTCACCGGCTAGATAGCGGCGCGTGCGACGGGACGAGCGACCATGGCAACGAAGCAGGACGAGGAAGGCCGACGGCAACCCGACGCGCCAATCTCCAGGCGAACGTTCATCGAGGGCGTCGTGGCCGCGTCGACGGCGGCCGGCGCGCTGGCCGCGACGGCGCGGCCCGCGGCCGGCGGGGCCCCCGCGGCGACCGCCGACGCCGGCGATGGAGCACGGGTTGCGGGTGACGCGGCGGTGTTCGAGGTCCTGACCCCGGCGCAGGGGCGCTTGTTGGCCGCGGTCCTGAACCGCCTCATTCCCGTGGGCGACGTCATGCCCGGGGCGGGTGACGCGGGCGTGGCCGGCTATATCGATCAGGCTCTCCTGGATGCGCCGCACCTGAGGCGGCCGGTCAGCGATCTCCTCGACGAGTTGCGCGGGTGCGGGTTCGCCCGCCTGCCGGGCCCCGAACAGGACGAACGATTGCGCCGGCTCGCGGCCGACCGTCCGGCGTCGTTCGATGTCCTGCTGCACGCTGCCTACGCGGGCTACTACAGTGCCCCGAGCGTCCTGACAGCCGCCGGCTGGCTGCCGGCGGGCAGCGCCCCATCGGAACCGTTCGACCGGGCGCTGCTCGACGCGGTTCGCAGGCGCGGGCCGATCTACCGGGACGTGTAGTGGCGCGGGCCGGGCGATTGTGGTATATATCATGAGATAGCGCATGCTGGATGAGCGGCCGTGATGGACAAGACGGTGCAGTACCGCGGGATCGCCAAGGTGTTCTGGAGCGGCCGGAGCCAGGCGGTTCGTCTGCCCGCGCCGTGTCGCTTCGATGCGTCCGAGGTCGAGGTGATCAAGCAGGGCGACAGCCTCATGCTGCGTCCGCGCGGTAAGAACTGGCGCGAGTACTTCGACTCGCGCACGCGCGGGTTCCTGCCCGAGCGGCGCCAGCCGCCCCTCGATGAACGGGACGGCATCGGCTGATGTTCATGCTCGACACGAACATCTGCATCTACCTCATCAACCACCGCGACGGCGTCCTGCGGGAGCGTTTCGAAGCGAACGCTGCCCGCATATGCATCTCCTCGATCACCTATGCGGAGCTGTGCTATGGCGTCGCACACTCGGCCCGGACGGCGGCGAACGCGCGGGAGCTGGAGGCGTTCAGGCTCGATCTCGATATCCTACCGTTCGACCCGGATGCGGCCGCACACTACGGCGAGATCCGCCATGCCCTGGCGACGAGCGGCCAGCCGATCGGCGCCAACGACCTTCTGATTGCGGCCCACGCGCGCAGCGCGAAGGCGACGCTGGTGACGAACAACGCCCGCGAGTTCGAACGCGTGCCGAAGCTGCGAGTGGAGAATTGGATGCGACGACTTGGGGGGTGACCGAGGCACCGGCAGCACAGGCGAACAAGACGCGTGTCCACGGCGGAAGGTCGTTGAGGTTCTCTGGGCTGGCGGCTTCCCAAACAAGGCGTTGGCACCAACATATGGCCGCCCCATACGAGCCGGCGACATCGGCTACCGCTCCAATGATATCAATACGATATCAGCACGGCGGTTCCCGCGCGTGTCGACAATCGGGCGTCGCCGGGGCGTCAGGGAGCTTGGTTGGACTGGGTGCAGTTATCGCGGGCTACGACCGGCGGAGGTGACGCCGCGGACGTGCGCATTGCGCGGTCAGCCGCCGGAGACGTTGCGCCGCCGCGCCGAGGGTCTCGTGGCTGCGGCAGAAGGCGAAGCGCAGGTAGCGGGCGCCGTCGGCGCTGCGGGCGTAGAAGTTGTCGCCGGGCACGGCCGCCACGCCGGCGTGCTCGACAAGGTGCAGCGCGGCCACCAGCGGGTCGAGATCGCCGAGGCCGGGTACGGCGCGGTAGTCGGCGAAGAAATAGTAGGCGCCGCGCGGCTCGCTGGTCCGAAAGCCCGCCCCCCGCAGAGCGTCTCCGAGGAGGGCGCGCTTGCCGGCGTAGGCGCTGGAGAGATCGCGGAAGAAATCCTCGTCCAGCCCCAGCAGCGCGACTGCCGCCTTCTGCAGCGGCGTGGGCGCCTGTATCACGAGCGTGTCGTGCACGGCGCGGATGCGCGGCGTCAGGTGCGGCGGCGAGAGCACCCAGCCGACCCGCCAGCCGGTCGCGTTGGCGGTCTTCGAGATCGAGTTGACGACGACGGTCCGCTCCCGCATGCCGTCGAGCGTGGCGAGCGAGTGGTGGCGCGCGCCGTCGAAGACGATGTGCTCGTAGATCTCGTCCGTGACGACGACGAGGTCCTCGGCGCGCGCGATCTCGGCGATCGCCGCCAGCTCGCTGCTGTCGAACACCTTGCCGGTCGGGTTGTGCGGCGTGTTCAGGACGAGCAGGCGGGCGCCGGCGGCGGCGCGGCGGAGCTCGTCCGGGTCGAGCCGCCAGGCGCCGTCGGCGGCCGACTCCCGCAGCGTCACGAAGCGGGGTGTCAGATCGAAGACGGCCGCCTGCGACGGATACATCTCGTGGAACGGCTCGATCACGACCACGCCGTCCCCGCTGCGCGCCAGGGCGGCCAGCACGGCCGCGAGCCCCTCGGTGGCGCCGAGCACGACGGTCGTCTCGGTTTCCGGATCGGGCTCGAACCCGCTCCAGCGCGCGGTGTACGCGGCAATGGCCTGCCGCAGCTCGGGCAGACCGAAGGGGTAGGAGTACTGGTTCAGCTCGTCGCGGCCGCCCTGCAGACTCCGGAGCACGTCCCGCAGCGACGCCGGCGAGCCGCCGTCGTGAGCCGGCGCAGCGAGCGGGCCGGCGGCCGCCCGCTCGAGCCGCTCGATGCCGGCGTCGCTGCCGCCGAGCAGCGCGCCGATCGCCCCCCAGACGAGCGGGAAGGGGGGCGGCTCGTCGGTGAAGCCCTGCGCGAGATTGATCGCGCCGTGCCGGTGTGCGAGCCGCGTCATTCGTCGAATGACCGATTCGCTCGCGGGCATCGGGGTCAGTCCTCGAAGAGCATCACCAGGAGGGCCTTCTCGGTGTGCAGCCGGTTCTCGGCCTGCTCGAAGACGACCGACGCGGGTCCGTCGATCACCGCGTCGGTGACCTCCTCGCCGCGGTGCGCCGGCAGGCAGTGCAGGAAGCAGGCGTCGGGCCCGGCATGCGCCATGAGCCGGTCATTGACCTGATACGGGGCGAACACCCGGTTGCGGTCCGCCTGCTCCGTCTCGCGTCCCATCGACGTCCAGACATCGGTGTAGACGGCGTCGACGCCGCGGACGGCGGCCACCGGGTCGGTGAACTGCACCAGCTCCGCGCCGTGCCGGGCGATGCGCGCGACGCCGGCGACGACCGGCGCGGGCAGCGCGAAGCCGTCCGGCGTGGCGACGTGCACGGTGATGCCGAGCATGGTCGCGGCCTGCGCGAACGACGTCGCGACGTTGTTGCCGTCGCCGACGAAGGCGACCCGGCGCCCCCGGACCGTGCCCCACCGTTCCTGCAGCGTGAGGCAGTCGGCGAGCGCCTGACAGGGATGCTCGTCGTTGCTGAGCGCGTTGATCACCCGCAGCTCGCGCGTGGCCCTGGCGAGGTCTACGATGCGCGCCTGGTCGAAGGTCCGCACGACCGCGCCCTCCACCCACCGCTCGAGGCTGCGGCCGACGTCCGCGAGCGACTCGCGGGTGCCCAGGGCCACGTCGGCGGACGGGTCGATGAAGTCGCCCCCGAGCTCGCGAATCGCAATCTCGAAGGTCGAGCGCGTGCGCAGCGACGGCTTCTCGAACAGGATGGCGATGTAGGTTCCCTGGAGCGCGGCGGAGGTCGCGGCCTCGCGTCCCAGGCGCCGGTCGCGCTTGAGCGTGGCCGCCAGCACCAGGTGGTGCTCGAGGTCGTCCGGGTCGAAGTCGAGCACCGAGAGGAAGCAGCGCCCGGTCAACACGCTCGAGCCGGCCGCATCTCGCGGCGCCGAATGACGGGCGGGGGGCGTGCGCGGCATCGCTGGTCGTCAGGTGCGGTAGTCGGCGTTGATGCGCACATACTGCGCGCTCAGGTCGCAGGTCCAGACCGTGGCGCCGTGCCCGCCGCCGGTCCCGAGGTCCACCTCCAGCTCGACCTCGTCGCCCGCCAGATGCGCGGCGGCGGCCGGTTCCCGCTCGGCAAACACCGTGTCGTCCGCGAACAGCGTCGCCGGGCCGATGCGCACGCGCCCCCGGGACGGCTCGAACGCCACGCCGGCGCGGCCGGCCACCGCGACCAGCCGCCCCCAGTTCGGGTCGCCGCCGTTGAGCGCCGTCTTCACGAGCAGCGAGTTGGCGATGGCCTTGGCGGCCCGCCTGGCGTCCTCCGCCGTCCGGCCGCCGCTCACCCTGACCGCGACGAGCTTCGTCGCGCCCTCGCCGCCGCGCACGATGGCGCGCGCGAGCGTGCCGCACACGGACCGCAGCCCCTCGACGAAATGCGGGTAGGCCGCCTCGTCGATCCGCGCGCCGCTCGCGCCGCTGGCCAGCAGGAAGACGGAGTCGTTCGTCGAGCACTCGCCGTCGACGGTAATCGCGTTGAAGGTGTCGCCCACGGCGGCAGACAGGGCGCGGCGGAGAAGGGGTGGCTCGACCGCCGCGTCGGTGGTCAGGAAGCCGAGCATCGTGGCCATGTTGGGCTCGATCATGCCGGCGCCCTTGACCATCCCGCCGATGACGAACGCGCCGGCCCGCCCGGCGACCCGCACGGCCGCCTCCTTGGGCCCGCGGTCGGTCGTCATGATCGCGCGGGCTGCCGCCGCATGGGCGTCGCGCGCCAGGGCAGGCGCCGCCGCCTCGATGCCGCGGGCGACCCGCGTGGCATCCAGGAGCAGGCCGATGACGCCGGTGGACGCCACGAGGACGTGCTCGAGCGGGCAGCCCACGGCGGCGGCAGCCGAAGCCGCCATGGTCTCCGCGGCGGTCATGCCGGCGTCGCCCGTGCACGCGTTCGCGCAGCCGCTGTTGACCGCAATCGCCCGGGCCTTCCCGCCCGATTGCTCCAGATGCCGCTTCGAGACCACCACCGGCGCGGCCACCGTCAGATTGGTCGTGAACACCGCCGCCGCGCTCGTCGCCCGGTCGGCGACCAGCAGGGCCAGATCGGGTCCCTCCGCCTTGATGCCGCAGGAGACGGCGGCCGCCTGGAAGCCCTCCGCCGCCGTGATGCCGCCGCCGGTCGCTTCGATCATCGTCGCGGTCTCCCCTGCAGGTCGAGCACGACGGCGTACTGCCGGCAGCGCCTGAACCAGACGCAGGAGCGGCAGTCGGTCGAGATCTTCTCCGGCACCCAGTGGTGGGGGACGATGGAGAATCCCAGGCGCAGGAAGGGGCGCGGATCGTGCGTGAACGCGCAGAGCAGCGGATACCCGTGCTCCCGGGCGGTCGCGACGAGCGCGGCCAGCAGCCGGGTGCCGACGCCCCGGCCGCGTTGCGACGGCGCGACGACCAGCGAACGGACCTCCGCCACGCGTCCGCCCAGCTCCGCGAGCTCGCCGCAGGCAATCACGCGCGCCGCCGCCGCCGCCACCAGGAACCGCGGCGCATGGCGCTCGACCTCGTCCAGCGTGCGCGGCAGCAGGTGTCCGGTCTCCAGGTTGTCGGCGATCAGCCGGAACAGGGCTGTCGCCTCGCCCGCGGCCGCCGCCCGGATCACGACGTCGTGATCGACGGTGACGGCTTCCCCGGTGGACGCCGGTCCGGGCGCGGTCTCGATCACGTCACGTCCTCGAGCGCCGCCGCGAGCCGCGCGAGGCCCTCGTCGATGTCGGCGTCGGCAATCGTCAGCGGCGGGAGCAGTCGGACGACCGTTCCGGCGGTGCGGTTGACGATCACGCCCCGCTCCAGCGCGGCGCCGACGATCCGCTCGGCGGCCGCGGACTCGAGCTCCAGGCCCCGCATCAGGCCGGCGCCCCGGATCTCGCCGGTCGCGGGCCTGGTTGCAGCCAGCTTCGACAGCCCCGCCTCGAGACGTGCGCCCGCCGCGGCCACGCGCGCCGGCAGTCCGCCGTCGAGGGCGTCGAGAAACACGAGGGCGGCGCGGCAGGCGAGCAGGTTCCCCCCGTAGGTGGTGCCGTGGTCGCCGAAGGCGACCGCGCCGGCGACCTGCTCGCTGAGCAGGGCGGCGCCGACCGGGAAGCCCGCGCCGAGCGCCTTGCCGAGCGCCATCAGATCGGGCCGCAACCCGAGGACGGCCGAGTAGAACGGGTGGCCCGTCCGCCCCAGCCCGCACTGGATCTCGTCTGCGATGAGGAGCGTGCCGGTCTGCGCGCAGACCGACGAGACCGCGTCGGCCATCGTGCGGGACAGCGGCCACACGCCGCCCTCGCCCTGGATGGGCTCGACGATGACGGCGGCGGTGGCCGGCGACACGGCCCGCCGCAGCGCCTCGGGGTCGTCGGGCGGGACGAACCGCACGCCCGGCACCAGCGGCGCGAACGGCTCGCGGTAGGGCGTCCCCGAGGTCACGGACAGCGACCCGAACGTGCGCCCGTGGAAGGAGCGCTCGAAGGCCACGATCTCCGTGCGCGCGGGAGAGCCTGCCGCGTGCCAGTAGCGCCGCGCGAACTTCAGGCAGGCCTCGACGGCCTCCGTGCCGCTGTTGCAGAAGAACGCGCGGGGCAGTCCCGACAGCCTGGCGAGCCGGGCGGCCACCTGTCCCTGCAGCGGATGGAAGAACAGGTTGGACGTATGCACGAGCTCGCGCGCCTGGGCGGCGATCGCCTCCGCCAGTCCGGCGTGGGCATGGCCGAGCGAGGCCACGCCGATGCCGGACAGGAAATCGATGTACTCGCGGCCGTCGGTGTCGACGATCCGCGAGTCTTCGCCCCGCACCAGGACCAGGGGCAGGCGCTTGTAGACCTGCAGGACATGCCTGGCCTCGATGCCGCGCACCTGCTCAGCTACCGTAGTCATCGTTCGGCTGCCGTCCGTTTCGTTCCGCTCGCGGTTACCATCGTCGTATCGGCGCCGTCGCCGTTCTCCAGCATGCCCGGCCGCCGGCCGTCGACGATCCGCACCTGTGGGACCCCGCCCCCCCGCGCGGCGCGGCAGGCGAGGAGCTTGGCGATCATGCCGGCGCTCGCGTGGCCGTCGCGGATCAGCCGGGCGAGTCGCCGGCCGTCCACGACCGGGATTGTCCGGCCGTCGGCGTCGAGCACCCCGCGGGTGGAGCCCGCGATGGTCAGCCGGTCCGCGCCGAGACGGACGGCGAGGTCGGCCGCCAGCGTATCGGCGTTCACGTTGTAGAGCCGGCCCCGCCCGTCGCTGCCGATGCTGGCGACGACGGGGACGTGGCCGGCCCGCAGCAGGTCGAGCAGCAGCCGCGGAGGCGCCGCGGCGCGCCGCGGCTGGCCGACGAAGCCCAGATCGACCTGCCGGCCGTCGGTTGCCCGATAGCGCCGCGCCGCCGCCACGCGGACGAGCCCGGCGTCCGCACCCGTGAGGCCCACCGCGCTGCCGCCGGCGGCCCCGATGGCCGCGACCACGCGCGTGTTCACCCGGCCGGCCAGCACGCCGAGCACGACGTCCAGCGTGTCGGCATCCGTGATTCGAAGCCCGTCGACGGCGCGCTTGGGGATGCCCAGCCGGACCATCTCGGCGTCCACCTCGCGGCCGCCCCCGTGCACCACGAGCACGCGGCGCCACGTGGCGGCCTCGCATACCCTGCGGGCGAGTCGTCGCAGCCGGCGCGGCTCCTCGAGCAGCTCGCCGCCGAACTTGATGACGTGCGGGCGCGCCATTCAGACCAGCCCTGCCCGCTCGTCGAAGCCGCAGGCGATGTTGAAGTTCTGAACCGCCTGGCCCGCGGCGCCCTTCACGAGGTTGTCCAGGCACGAGACGAGCACCAGGCGGCCGCTGTCCGTGTCCAGCTTCCAGCCGATGTCGCAGAAGTTGGTATGCGCGACGTGCTTGATCTCCGGCAGCGCCCCCTCCCGGAGTCGCACGAAAGGCGCGCCGCCGTACGCCTGCTCGAAGAGCTCGGCGACAGCCGCCGCGGTGGTCCCCGCGCGGACGCGGGCGTAGATCGTGGTCAGGATGCCGCGGTCGAGCGGGACCAGGTGGGGCACGAAGGTGACCGGCCGCCCCAGCTCCTGCTCGATCTCGGCCGTATGGCGGTGGCCGAACACTCCGTACGCGGCGACGCTGCCGTGGCGCTCCGAGAAATGGGTCCGCTCGCTCGGCGTCTTGCCGGCGCCCGAGATGCCCGACTTGGCGTCGATCACGATGTCGCCCTCGAGCAGCCCGGCCGCCGCCAGGGGCTCCAGCGGCAGGAGCGCCGACGTGGGATAGCAGCCCGGACAGGCGACCACGCGCGCCTCCCTGAGGGCGTCCCGCCGCCGCTCGGTCAGCCCGTAGGCTACCGGCAGCGCCAGCTCGGGCGTCTGCGGATACCAGCGCGCCCGGGCCGCGGCGTCCCGCAGGCGGAACGCCCCGGACAGGTCCAGCACCCGCGGGCCGCGCTCGACCAGGTTCGGGACGAGCGCGGCGCTGGCGGACTCGGGCAGCGCGAGGAACACCAGGTCCGCGGCGGCGGTCAGCTCGTCGATGGCGAACGGCGTGATCGTTCCCGACCATACGCCGGTCAGCGCCGGGAGCGAGCGCACGCGGTCACTCGTGCTCGACGCCATGGCGACCGTTACGTCGGCGTGCGGATGCCGCGCCAGGAGGCGCAACAGCTCCTGTCCGCCGTACCCCGTTGCGCCCGCGATGCCGACCCGCACGCCCGACATGATTGAATATGCTATCAGAAGAATAGTTATACCGCCAGCGCAGGGGCGGACGGTGCGCGTGATCCTGCCGAGGCCAGCCGGATGCCGGCATTCAGGACGACGAACGGAATTGATCCGCGCGCTGCTGGTTTCGTATAATCATGCAGTTCAAGGGATATTCATGAAGCGATACCGGCAGTCGGCCATTCTCGATCTGGTGACCCAGGAGTCGGTCTGCAGCCAGGACGAGCTGTGCCGGCGGCTCCGCGCGCGCGGGTTTCACGCGACGCAGGCGACCATCTCCCGGGACGTCAAGGAGTTGAGGCTGGTCAAGCGCGCCGCCGACGGCGCGTACCAGAGGCCGGGCGTGCCGCCGGGCGGGCGCGGCGACGAGAGCCGGGGCGTGGAGAACGGCGTCCGGCGGGCGGTGGGAGAGTATCTGCGGCGGCTCGATCAGGTCCAGCAACTGCTCGTGCTGCGGACCGATCCGGGTCAGGCGCAGTCGCTGGCGATAGCGATCGATCGCGCGGATCTGCCGGAGGTCGTGGGTACCGTCGCGGGCGACGACACGATTCTGGTCATCACGCGCCACGCCCGGGCGGGGCGCGAGGTGACGCGGCTGCTGGAGGGCTGGGCGCGGGGCTGACGCGGCGGGTTCGGGGTGCAGTCCCGTCTGACTGAAGCGGAAAGGAACTGGCATGGAACGCATAGTGTTGGCGTACTCGGGCGGCCTGGACACGTCGGTGGCTGTCCGCTGGCTCGCCGACAAGTACGACGCCGAGATCGTTGCCGTGACGATGGATCTCGGGCAGGGCAAGGAGCTCGACGACGTTCGCGAGCGCGCCCTCGCCGTGGGTGCCGCACGGGCCCACGTCGTGGACGTGCGCGAGGAGTTCGCCCGCGAGTACGTGCTGCCGGCGCTGCAGGCGGGGGCGGTCTACGAAGGCAAGTATCCGCTTGCCACCGCCCTGGGGCGGCCGCTGATCGCCAGGAAGCTGGTCGAGATTGCCGAGCTCGAGAACGCGGGCATCATCGCGCACGGGTGCACCGGGAAAGGGAACGATCAGGTGCGGATGGACGTGTCGGCCCGGGCGCTCAACCCCGCCATCCGCGTCGTGGCGCCGGCCCGCGAGTGGGGCATGACCCGCCCGGACGAAATCGAGTATGCGCGCGCCCACGACATCCCGATTCCCGCCTCCGTCGACAATCCGTACAGCACGGACACCAACCTGTGGGGGCGCTCCATCGAGTGCGGCGTGCTCGAGGACCCCTGGGCCGAGCCGCCCGAGGACATCTACGCGCTGACCAAGTCCCCGGCCGAGTGCCCGGACGCGCCGGCCTACGTCGAGGTGGAGTTCGAGGCGGGCGTCCCGACGAAGGTGAACGGCGTCGCGATGCCGCTGAGCGAGCTGATCAACTCGCTCGATACCATTGCCGGCGTGCACGGCGTCGGGCGCATCGACATGGTGGAGAACCGGCTGGTCGGCATCAAGTCGCGCGAGATCTACGAGGCGCCGGCCGCGACGCTGCTCCACACGGCCCACCGCGAGCTCGAAGCGCTGGTCATTCCCAGGGACGTCGAGCGCCTCAAGCACGACATGGGCCGGACGTACGCCGATCTCGTCTACAACGGCCTGTGGTTCACGCCCGCCCGCGAAGCGATCGACGCGTTCGTCGCCAAGGTCCAGGAGCTGGTCAACGGGACGACCCGCCTGAAGCTCTACCGCGGCGACTGCCGCATCGTGGGCCGGCGGTCCGCGAACGCGCTGTACGAGACGGGGCTCGCGACGTACGACGCGGGGGACGAGTTCGACCATTCGGCGGCCGAGGGGTTCATCAAGATCTGGGGACTCCCGGTGGAGACATCCGCGCGCAAGGCGCCGCGCGCCGCGGCGCCCGACGCGGCGCCCGGCGGGGTGTCGCGGTGACGGGATGAGCGGCGCCCGGCACCTGTGGTCCGGGCGGTTCGCGGCCGCGCCGGACGCCGACGTCTTCCGCTTTCAGGCCTCCTTCGGCTTCGATCGCCGCCTCTTCGAGGACGACGTGGAGGGCAGCCTGGCGTGGGCCGACGCGCTGGCCCGGGCCGGCGTGCTGTCCGCGGGCGACGCCGCGGCCATCCGCGAGGGGCTCGCGGCCATTCTCGAGGCGGGCCGCCGGGAACCCGGATTCGTCGCCGGCGACGACGAGGACATCCACGCGTTCGTGGAGCGCAAGCTCATCGAAAGGGTGGGCGACGTCGCGCGCCGGCTGCACACCGGCCGCTCCCGCAACGAGCAGGTGTCGCTCGACCTGCGGCTCTACCTGCGCCGCCGCCTCGCGGGCGTGCAGCGCGCCGTCGTCGGGCTCGTGGACGCCCTGGCGGACCGGGCCGACGCCGCCGGGACGGCACTGATGCCGGCGTACACGCATCTGCGCCGGGCGCAGCCGACGCTCGTCGCGCACTTCTTCCTCGCGCACGTTGCCGCGTTGCGGCGGGACCACGCCCGCCTCGAGCAGGCCAGGGAAGAGGCTGACGCATTGCCGCTGGGCTCGGGTGCGGTCGTCGGGACGAGCTACCCGATCGACGTCGACGCGCTGGCCCGCCGGCTGGGGTTCTCGCGGGTGGTGACCAACAGCCTGGACGCCGCCGCGGACCGCGACTTCGTCTCGTCGACGCTGCACGCGTGCGCCCTGCTGATGGTGCATCTCAGCCGGCTCGCGGAGGATCTCATCCTGTTCACCGCCGAGGAGTTCGGCTTCTTCGAGCTGTCGGACCGGGTGGCGACCGGCAGCAGCCTCATGCCGCAGAAGAAGAATCCCGATCCCCTGGAGCTCGTGCGCGGCAAGGCGGGGCGGGTCGTGGGGCGCGCGGCGGGCTGGCTGGCGACGATGAAGGGGCTGCCGAGCGGGTACAACAAGGATCTGCAGGAGGACAAGGAGGCGGTGTTCGATGCCGAGGACGCGGTCGGCGGGTCGCTCGAGGCGGTGACGACGGTGGTCGCGAGCCTGGAGATCCGGCCCGACGCCGGCGAGGCCGCGGCCGGCGGGTTGCTGCTCGCGACGGACGTTGCCGACTATCTCGTCGCCCGGGGACTGCCGTTCCGCCGCGCCCACGAGGTGGTCGGCGGCATCGTGCGCGAGCTGGTGGCCAGCGGGCGCGACTTCGCGGCGCTGACGCCGGCCGAGTGGAGAACGCACCACGAGCTCTTCGAGGACGACGTCGCGGCGCGCATCACCGCCCGCGGCTCCGTGGCCGCGCGGCAGACTCCGCAGTCGACGAGCCCCGCGGCGGTGCAGGCGGCGCTCGAGGCTGCGCGCACCTGGGTGGCCGCCAGCCGCTGAGCGGCCGGGACTTCCGGGTTGCGTCGTCTCGACGCGGTCTGCTATGTTATGAATTCTACGAATTCACGTTCCCATTCCCGCCTCAGGCCTTCGGGAAGTTCGTCAGCGCCGAGTTCGCGTGGGTGTGAGCGAGTCCCACTTCAGTCTCGTGTCACGGAGTTCCGCTCCGTCGCAGGGGACGGGTCGATCCTATGAGCGAGCACGACCGCCCGAGTGAAGTCGATCCCGCGGTGGACCCTTCCGACGAGTCGGCCGTCGCCGACGCGGCGGCCGGGCGCGGCGCCGGCGAGTCCGTACGCCGGGCGCTGATTCGCGCAACGCTGAAGCCGCAGGAGGGTGTCCCGCCGACGCCTCGGCAGCCGCCGGTGTTCACGATGCACCAGCAGCCGCGGGGCGGCGCGGCGGGTGCCGGCCGCGGCAACTTCAGGGCCCGCGGCGTCCGCCCCGACCGGGCCGGCGGACAGCCCGACCAGGTCAACGGCAACAAGGCGCGGCCGGCCCGGCGCAACGAGCGCGACGGGCAGCAACGCTTCAACTCGACCTCGCGGTCCGCCTCCTCGCGCCGGGGAAAGGGACGCTCCCGCTGAGGGTCGGCCACCCGGCAGGCGGATGGGCGATCTGGACGGACTCAACGGGCTCGTTGTCGGGGTGGCGAACCGGCGCTCGCTCGCCTGGTCGATCGCCAGGGCCGCCGACGCGGCGGGGGCCCGCCTCACGCTCAGCTACGCCAACGATCGCTTCGGCGAGAAGACGCGCGCACTGGCCGCCACCCTGAGCCGGCCCGCCCAACTGCTGGCGTGCGACGTCACCCGCGACGACGAGATCGAGGCGCTCTGCCGCGCGGTCGACGCCGAGCACGGCGGCCTGGACTTTCTCGTGCACGGCGTCGCGTTCGCCTCGCGGGAGGCGATCTCCGAGCCGTTCGTGGAGACGACGCGCGACGACTTCCGGCAAGCGCTCGACGTCAGCGCCTACTCGCTGATCGCGCTGGCCCGCGGCGCCGCACCGCTGATGGAGCGGCGCGGCGGGGGGAGCATCCTGACGCTCACCTACCTGGGCAGTGGCCGGGTGTTTCCGAACTACAACGTCATGGGTGTGGCCAAGGCCGCGCTCGAGGCGTCGGTCAGATACCTCGCCAGCGATCTCGGCCCGCGCAACATCCGCGCGAACGCCATCTCCGCGGGTCCGATCAAGACGCTGGCGGCGTCCGGCATCGCCGGCTTCACCCACATCCTGCAACACTATCGCGAGCGGGCGCCGCTGCGCAGGACGGCGGAGAGCACGGAGGTCGCCGACGCCGCGGTGTTCCTGCTGGGGCCGCGCAGCGGCGCCGTGACCGGCGAGGTCCTGATGGTCGATGCCGGATACCACGTCACCGGCATGTAGACGGCCCGGGTATCCGGGGTTGCGTCGCGCGCGCGGCCTGCTCCTGCGCCTGGCGTTCGAGCGCCGCGCCGCCGCCCTCGCCGGGGGTGTCCTGACGGCCGCCTGCGCCGGCCTGCGCGCCTTCGACTTCGGCTGGGAGTCGCGATTGTCCGATGGTCTCGGCTGGCTCCTGGGCGCGACCGGCGTGGCGCTCCTGCTCGCCGCGGCCGGGGGGCGCCGGCCCGACTGGATCGATCCCGCCGACCGCCGCGCGGACGGCGAGTAGACTACCGCCGTGCCCCATCGCCGGCCAGGCGCTCCCACCGCCGACCAGCAGCCCTACCTCGGCGGCAAGCCGATCCGCTACTACCGGCCGCGCGGCAGCCGGGAGCTGCGGCGGCTCGTCGACGAGGGATTCCAGGCCTTCAACGCCGGGCGGTTGTCGGAGGCGTGTCACGTCTTCACCGATCGGATGCTCGATCCGGCCCACGACACGACGATCGGGTTGACCATGGCGGGGGCGTTGACGCCGGCCGGGCTCGGCGGCTGCGTCATCGAGCTGATGGACCGGGGGCTGGTGGACTTTCTCGTCAGCACCGGCGCAAACCTGTACCACGATCTCCACCATGCCCTGAACTTCACGCTGCACCGCGGCTCGCCGTTCCTCGACGACGTCGAGCTGTACGAGCACGGGATCATCCGGATCTACGACGTCCTGTTCCCCGCGGACGTCCTGCTCGAGACCGACGCCTACCTGCGCGACTTCCTCTCGCGCCAGGCGTTCGACGCGCCCGTCTCGTCGGCCGAGCTGCACTACCGGCTCGGCCGCGACCTGCTGGAGCGGAACCCGGGCTGCGACGAGCACTCGCTGGTGGCCAGGGCGGCCTCGGCCGGCGTGCCCATCTACACCTCGTCGCCCGGAGACAGCTCGATAGGCATGAACCTCGCCTACCATGCGCTGCTCAACGACGGCCGCTGCATGGTCGACCCCAACCGGGACGTCAACGAGGTATGCGCCATCATTCTCGCGGGCGACAAGAACGGCTGCGTGATCCTGGGCGGCGGCTCGCCCAAGAACTTCTACCTCCAGGGCCAGCCGACCCTCTGGGAGATCTACGGCATTCCCAAGGGGGGCAACGAGTTCTTCATCCAGTTGACGACCGATCAGGCGGTCTGGGGCGGGCTGTCGGGCGCCACGCCGGCCGAGGCCGTGAGCTGGGGCAAGGTGAATCCCGGGCAGCTCCCCGACACGGTCGTGGCCTACTGCGACTCGACCATCGCGTTTCCGCTGTTCTGCGAGTACGCCGTCGGTTCGCCGCGCGGCCGGCGTCCCCGCAAGGCGCTCTTTCATCGCCTCGACGAGCTGCTGGCGGACCTCAAGCGGCAGGCGGCCCTTGCGGCACGTCAGCGGCCGGTCGACACGTCCGCGGGCCGAAAGGCGTAGGGCGCCGGGTCGTGAATGCCCGCCGCGTCGAATGCCTGCAGCCGCTCGCGGCACTTGCTGCAGCGGCCGCAGTGGGCCGTCTCCACCGGATTCATGCACGACACCGTGAGCTCCCACGGCACGCCGAGCGTCGCGCCCAGCAGGATGACGTCCGGCTTCCCCAGACTCGCGAAGGGCGCCACGATATCCAGCGGGTGGTCCAGACCCAGCGACAGGGCGTGCGCCATGGCCGCGAAGAATTCGGGCGTCGCGTCGGGGAAGGGGTTGCCGGCCAGCGGACCGACGGCAATGCGCGCGATGCCGTGCAGCGCGCAGTAGACGGCCGCCTTGGAGAGCAGCACCGCGTTCCGTCCGACGAGGTAGACATCGCTGTCGGGCGTGCCGTAGGCGGGGGGCGTTCCGCGGAGCGCCCAGTGGGACGGCGGGTAGAGGTCCGCCAGCGGCGCCGCGAGCCGCGCGAGCGGGCGTACGGACGCGGCGAAGGTCGGTGCGGCCAGCAGCCGCTCGACGACCGCCAGCTCCGACTGCTCCCACGCGAGGCCGCCGCTCACGTAGAGGGGCTGCACGACGCCGGCCGCGGCCTCGCGCGCCACCAGCACGGCGCTGTCGAGGCCGCCGGAGCAGAGGACCGCCGCCAGCGGTTCTTGACCGTCGTTCGAGCGCTCGACTACCATCGCCCCTGCTTCACGCCAGCGACCTCCGATGTATTCCGTCACGAAGCGGATCGACTTCTGCTACGGCCACCGGCTGCTGGAGTACGAAGGCGTCTGCCAGCATCCTCACGGGCACAACGCGGTCGCCGAGATCGAGGTGCGCACCGAGTCGCTCGATCCGCGCGGCATGGTCTGCGACTTCGGTGACATCAAGCGCATCATCAAGGGCTGGATCGACCGCGAGCTGGATCACAAGATGATTCTGCGGCGGGACGATCCGCTGCTCGAGCCGCTCCGCCGGCTGGGCGAGCCCGTGTTCGTCGTCGATCACAATCCGACGGTGGAGCATATCGCGAAGGTGATCTTCGATCAGGTTCGCGAACGAGGATTCCCGGTCATACGCGTGACGGTGTGGGAGACTCCCACCTCGTTCGCGACATACGCGGCATCAATCTGACTTTAGATGGGGCTGCGCCCCAAGCCCCCGGCGTCCGTTCGCGGGGACCCCTGCGCCCCGCGCCACTCCCGCCGAGGCGCGCTGTGCGCGCCTTGCGGCGGGGCGGTCATTTATTTTGAGCATTCAAAAGATAAAGATGCTAGAGTCAAAATAAATGCTTTCAATGCACCAAATTTCGGCCGGCCGCGCGGCTGGGCGCGTCGTGTGCGCGCTGGTGCTGTGCGCGTTCCTGACGCCGTCCGCCGCGAGCGCCGGGCCGGCGGACCGCGGCGCGGCGCCGGGCTGGCACGGCGCGCTGGCGAGCTACCTCACGGTCGGCGCGGCGGCCGCCGACACGCTGCGCCGCAACGTCCGGAGCATACTGCAGGCGTGGGCCCGCACGCCGGCCGCGCCGCCGGGCGCGCGCGGCACGGCGGTGGCGACGTACGGCGCCGGCCAGTCGCCCCCGCCCTCGGAAGGCACGTCGTCCCAACCGGTGACCGGGCCCCTCTCCGGGTACATGGACTTCCACTACAACAATCGGCAGAACGAGGACGCCGTTCTCGACTTCCACCGCTTCGTGCTGCTCTTCTCCCACGGCTTCTCGGATCGCATTCGATTCGTCGCCGAGCTCGAGCTCGAGCACGCGGTGGTCTCGAACGAGACCGAGGGCGAGCTGGAGCTCGAGCAGGCGTACGTCGACTTCCTCATCACGCGCGGCTTCAACGTGCGCGCCGGCATGCTGCTCACGCCGGTCGGCATCATCAACGAGCGCCACGAGCCGCCCGTCTTCCACGGCGTCGAGCGGCCGTTCGTCGACACGGTCATCATCCCGACCACCTGGTTCGACGCCGGCGTCGGCGTGCACGGCGAGGTGGGCCCGGGCGTGCGGTATCGCGTCTACGCGATGGCGACCCTGGACGCGTTCGGGTTCAGCGCCGAGGAGGGACTGCGCGGCGGACGGCAGAAGGGCGCAGAATCCAACGCGCGGAGCCTCGCGGGCACCGGCCGCATCGAGTACGTCGGCACGCCCGGGCTCGTGCTGGGCGCCAGCCTGTGGAGCGGCGAGACCGGCTTCAACACGTTGCGCTTCGACACCAGCCTGACGCTGGTCGAGTTCGACGGCCGCTACCGGCTCGGCGAGCTCGAGGCGCGGGGTCAGTACGCGCACGGCTTTCTGGACGGGATGGATCGGCTGAACCGGGCGGTCCAGCGGACCACCGGCGTCAGCCCGAACGTGGCCGAGGAGATCCGCGGCTTCTACCTGGAGGCTTCGTACTTCATCCTGCCGCACCCGGCGCCGAAGGAGCTGGCCGCCTTTCTGCGCTACGAGAACTTCGACACGCAGTTCGACATGCCGGCCGGGTTCCGGCCGCTCAGGGAGTTCGACCGCGACGCGTGGGTGTTCGGCCTGACGTACTTCCCGGATCCCGACGTGGCCGTGAAGCTCGACTACACGGTGCTGCGCAACCAGAGCGCGGTGATCGACGCGCCCGATTCCCTGAACCTGGGGCTGGGGTGGTGGTTCTGAGACGTCTCGGGTGGCGTGTGGTGCTGGCCGGGGTCGTGCTCGCGGGCGCCGGACCGGCCGGCTCGCGCGCGCTCGAGCCGCAGCCGGTGGTGGTGCCGGTGGTGGCCGAGCGCTTCTCGTTCACCCCGTCCGAGATTCGGGTGCCGGCCCGCGTGCCGGTCGAGCTGCGCATTCGCAGCGCCGACACCATGCACGGCTTCCGAATCGTCGGCCGCCAGGTGAACGTGGCGGTCCCGAAGCGGCGGCAGGGCGAGGCCGTGGTGCGGCTCGAGGCGCTGGCGCCCGGACGTTACCGCTTCGAGTGCTCGCGGCTGTGCGGCGCCGGACACCACTTCATGCGCGGCGAGATCGTGGTGGTCGCTTCCGACGGCAACCCATGAGAACGCTCGCCAGCGCGGCGGTCGCGGGCCGCACGGCAATTCTGACGGCGCTTACGGCGTTCGCCGCCCCCGCGGCCGGCCAGCATCCCGTGGCGCCGGGCGACCCGCTGCCCGGCATCACGCCGGCCGAGTTCGAGGAGTTCCGGCTCGGCCTGGAGGACTTCCTGGAGGTCGAGACGGCGGAAGAGGGGCTCGGACCAGCCTACAACGCGACGAGCTGCGCCGCCTGCCACAGCGTGCCCGCCATAGGCGGCATCGCCCCGGTGGCCACCGTCCGCGCCGGCATCCGCGACGCCGACGGCACCTTCCGCGACTTCGACCCGGCGCGCGGGTCGCTGTTCCAGCTCTTCTCGATTCCGACGCACGGCTGCCAGTCGGTGATTCCGGCCGAGGCGAACGTCATCGCGCACCGGGTGCCGATTCCCCTGTTCGGCGCAGGCCTCGTCGAAGCGATAGCGGACGCGGACATACTCCGGCTCGATGACCCGCACGATTTGGACGGCGACGGCGTCAGCGGCCGGGCGGCGCTCGTCACCGACCGGGCAACCGGCGAGCTGCGCGTCGGGCGGTTCGGCTGGAAGGCCCAGGTCGCGACGCTGCTCGAATTCGGCGGCGACGCCTACCGGAACGAGATGGGCATCACGAACGACCTGTTTCCCGCCGAGCTCACGTTCAACCTGACCGAGCTCCAGCTCCGCCTGTGCGATCCGCTCCCGGAGCCCGAGGACGTGCCGGAGCCGGGCACCGGCCGGCGGGGCATCGACAACTTCGAGTCGTTCATGCGGCTGCTCGCGCCGCCGGCGCGCGGCGACGTGACGGGGCCGGTCGCGCGCGGCCGGCAGGTCTTCGAGTCGATTGGCTGCGCCGCCTGCCATGTCCCGGCGCTGGCTACCGGTCCGAGCCTGAATCCCGTCTTCGACCGCCGCCCGGTGCCGCTCTTCTCCGACCTGCTGCTGCACGACGTGGGTACGGGCGACGGGATCGCGCAGGCGGCGGCCATGCCGAACGAGATCCGCACGCCGGCACTCTGGGGGCTGCGCCACCGGCGGCCGCTGCTGCACGACGGCAGCGCGGCCACCATTCTCGAAGCGGTGGTCCGGCACGCGGGCGAGGCGCGGGCGGCCAGGGACAGGCTGCCCGAGCTGTCCGCCGCCGACCTCGCCGCCCTGATGGCCTTCCTCGAGTCGCTCTGAGGAAGGCGTCCGCACTCAAGCCGTCTGCTCGGTCGGCGCTACCTGCAGCTTGGCGGCAGCCCGCATCCCGATCATGATCTGACGTTCGCGCTTGCCGCGGACGACGACGTGGTCGGCCGCGGCGTCGCGGGACTCGACCCGAATGGCCTGGCCGGGCTTGAGGCCGCTGCTCTCGAGGAAGCGCAGGAACGCCGAATCCTGGTCAGTGACGCGGGTCAGGACCACCGGCGATCCGAGCGGGCAGGTCAGCAGCGTCTGGTACTCCGGCGTCACCATCGAGCCGCTCGAGTCGGGAATGGGGTCGCCGTGCGGGTCGGCGGCCGGGCGTCCGAGCATCGCATCGATCCGATCGATGAGGCGGTCCGACGCCGCGTGCTCCAGGCGTTCGGCCTCGTCGTGCACTTCCGCCCAGCTCATCCCGAGCACCTTGACGAGAAACAGCTCGATGAGCCGGTGGCGCCGGAGCACGAGCGCGGCGAGCTTCTCGCCCGCGGGCGTCAACCGCACGCCCGCGTACGGCTCGTAGTCGACCAGTCCCGACTCGGCCAGCGTCTTGACCATGGTGGTCGCGGTGCCCGGCACCACGCCCAGCGCGCCGGCCAGACGCCCCATGGGGACGAGGCGATGCTCGGGACCCTGGGCGGACTGGGCCTGATAGATCGCCTTCAGGTAGTTTTCGACCGTGCTGGAGGGGAGCGCCATGACTGACACTATGCTATAGTATTTTGAGTTATCAAAATTTCAATTGTCATGCGTCAAAGTGCGCGTGCCTGACTGCACGCGCGTCGAGAATGCCCGATCCGCGTTTCGCACTCCTCGTCTTCGCCGCGCTCAGCCTGATACTGGCGGCGCTGCTGTGGCCCGAGCGCGGTGTGCTCCCCCGCTTGCTGCGCCTCTGGAGGCTGGGCGAGCGCGTGCGGCTCGAGGATGCCCTGAAGCACGTGCTCACCTGCCGGCAGAGCGGTCAGGCGTGCTCGCTCGACAGCCTGGCCGGTCGCCTGGAGGTGTCCACCGCGCGGGCCGCCGCGCTGCTCTCCCGGCTCGCCGCGATGGGGCTTGTCCGGATGGCGCCGGACGGACCGGTGCTGACGAGCGAGGGGGCGCAATCGGCCGTCCGCATCGTGCGCACGCACCGCCTCTGGGAGCGCTATCTGGCTGACCGCACCGGCATTCCGCCGGCGGAGTGGCACGAGCGGGCCGAGCGGATGGAGCATGCCCTCTCCGCCGAGCAGACCGACGCGCTCGAGCTGCGCCTGGGCTACCCGAGCTGGGACCCGCCCGGCGATCCGATCCCGGACGCCTCGGGGGAGATCCCGCCGGCTCCCGGCATCGAGCTGACGACGGTCGAACCCGGCCGGACGGTCGAGATCGTGCATCTGGAGGACGAGCCGCGGGAGATCTACGACGCCCTGCTCGGGGAAGGGCTCGTCCTCGGCGGGCGACTCGACGTCGTCGCGCGGGCCGACCGCGGCATTCGCGTGCGGGGAGCCGGCGGGCGCGAGTGGACGCTCGACGCCGTGGCGGCGCGCAACGTCAGTGTCCGTCCGCTGCCGGCGGGCGAGCGCGCCGCGGCGAGCTGGACGACGCTGCGGGACGCGCGGCCCGGGGAGACGGTGCGGGTCGTGGAGATCTCGCGCGCCTGCCAGGCCACGCAACGCCGCCGGCTGCTCGACCTCGGCGTGGTCCGCGGCACGCGCATCACGCCCGAGCTGGTGAGCGCGACGGGCGATCCGGTGGCCTATCTCATTCGCGGCGCGCTCATCGCGCTGCGGCGCCAGCAGGCGTCCTGGATCCGGGTGGAGCGCACCGGCGAATCGGTGGAGGCCGCCCGATGAGCGCGGCGGCGGGCGCCTGCGGCGGCTGCTCGCAGCACCGCGCCGACAACCTGCTGCGACTGGGGCTGAACCCCGACAAGTGGGACATTCTGGTCGCGCTCGCGGGCAATCCGAACGTCGGCAAGAGCACGGTCTTCAACGCCCTCACCGGGCTCCGGCAGCACACCGGCAACTGGCCGGGCAAGACGATCGTGCGGGCGGAGGGCGCGTTCGCCTACGAGGGCCAGCGGCTCAAGATCGTCGACCTGCCCGGGACCTACTCACTGCAGGCGGAGAGCGCGGACGAGGAGGTGGCGCGCGACTTCATCCTGTTCGGCCGCCCGGACGTGACCGTCGTCGTGGTCGACGCGACGCGCCTGGAACGGAACCTCCACCTCGTGCTGCAGATACTGGACATCACGGATCGCGTCGTCGTCTATCTCAACCTCGTCGACGAAGCCCGGCGCCACGGCATCGCCGTGGACGCGGCGCGCCTGGAGCAGCAGCTCGGCGTGCCGGTGGTGAGCGGGGTCGCCCGCTCGAAGGTCGGCATCGACGACCTGCTCGCGGCGGCCTACCGCGTCGCCAGCGGCGAGATGGCCACCACGCCCTGCCGGGTGGCACGCCTGGACGACCGCGTCGAGGAGACCGTCGCCGAGGTGACCCGGGTCGTGCGGGACGCGTTCCCCCGGGTGCCCAACGCCCGCTGGGTGGCGCTGCGCCTGCTCAACGGCGACGACGCCGTCGGCGAGGCCGTGCGCTCCGGCGAGCTCGGGCAGCTCGGCGACGCGGCCGACGCCCCGCCGGTCCCGGAGGCCGCCCGGGAGCACGTCCTGCGAACGGCCCGCCGCCGGCGGTGGGACCTGCCCGCCGATTTCCAGGACACGATCACGGAGCGGCTCTACGCCGCGGCCCAGGAGGTGGCCGACGGCACGCAGATGCGCGGGCTGAAGCGGGCCGGCTTCGACTTCGACCGGACCCTCGACCGGCTGCTCACGAGCCGCTGGCTGGGATTCCCCCTGATGCTGGCGATCCTCGCGGCGGTCTTCTGGATCACGATCGAGGGCGCCAACGTCCCGTCCGGGATGCTGGCCGCGCTGCTCCTCGACACCGTGCACCCGTGGCTCAAGGGCCTCGGCGACGCGGCCGGGCTGCCCTGGTGGCTGGGCGGCTTCCTGTTCGACGGGGTGTACCTGGCGACGGCCTGGGTGGTGGCCGTCATGCTGCCCCCCATGGCCATCTTCTTCCCGCTGTTCACGCTGCTGGAGGACTTCGGCTATCTGCCCCGGGTGGCCTTCAACCTCGACGCGCTCTTCCGGTCGGCCGGCGCGCACGGCAAGCAGGCGCTCACCATGTGCATGGGCTTCGGCTGCAACGCGGCCGGCGTCGTCTCCACGCGCGTCATCGACAGTCCCCGCGAGCGTCTGATCGCCATCATCACCAACAACTTCTCGCTGTGCAACGGCCGCTGGCCGACCCAGATCCTCATCGCCACGATCTTCATCGGCGCCCTGGCGCCGGTGCACCTCGGAGGCGTCGTCTCGGCCGCCGCGGTCGTCGGGATTGCCGTGCTCGGCATCATCACCATGTTCGGCAGCTCGTGGCTGCTGTCGCGCACGGTCCTCCGCGGCGAGGCGACGCGCTTCAGCCTCGAGCTGCCGCCCTACCGCCCGCCGCGCATCCTGCAGACGCTGTACACGTCGGTCATCGATCGGACGCTCATCGTGCTGGGGCGGGCCGTCGTCTTCGCGGCGCCCGCCGGCGCGGTCATCTGGCTCGTGTCGAACATCGACCTGGGCGGCGCCAGCCTGGCGGAGCACGGCGTCGCGTGGCTGGACCCGTTCGGGCTCCTCATCGGCCTCAACGGCGTCATCCTGCTCGCCTACGTGGTGGCGATTCCCGCCAACGAGATCGTCATCCCCACCGTGCTGATGCTGACCGTGCTCACGGCCGGCGGCGCCGGGGCAGGGGCGGGCGTGATGTTCGAGCTCGACGACATCGGCGCCACCGCCGATCTGCTGCGCGCCGGCGGCTGGACCCTGTTGACCGGCGTGAACCTGATGCTGTTCAGCCTCCTGCACAACCCGTGCTCCACGACCATCTACACGATCTATCGGGAAACGCGGAGCGCGGGATGGACGACGCTGGCCACCCTGCTGCCGGTCGCCGTGGGCGTCACCGTCTGCTTCCTCGTGACGCAGGTGTGGCGGCTGGTCGCGACCTGATGCGCCCCGCGCGTGGCCAGCGGCGGTGAGCCGCAGTAGGATCGCACGGGCCGATGTCCGCGGAGCTGGATTCCTCCAACTGGTCGGGTGAGGGCGACTTCACGCGCAGGCTTATCGACTGGTGCGCCAGCCAGCCGGCGGTGGCGTTCGTGCGCGTCGAGGACGCGCCGTCCAGCCGCGCGGACGTCGAGTACAACTTCATCAGCAACGAGATCTTCCTGCGGTTTCACACCCGGAGCCGCAGCGAGCGGCGGCGGCTGCTCGGGGTCGTGCCGCTGCGGCGCACGGTGACCGAGAAGGTCATGACGCTGGACCAGCTCGAGTCGCAGCTCTCGGGCACGGAAGACCTGGGGGAGCCGGACTACGCGGACGAGGGCATGATCCAGTACCTCCACACCGAGCGCGTCGTGCCCCCGTATCAGACCCGGGGCTACAAGCTGATCGAGCTGGTGCGGATCTACGAGGTCGGCACGCCGTCGCGGGCATGAGGCCGTCTGGAGCCGGAACGATGCCCATGCTTGCCCCCGCCGACGTTCGGCAGCGCGTGCTGCAGACGATCCAGGCCGCCCGCCGGGCCGCCGAGGCGCGCCGGGCGCGCGCCGCGGAGGCCGAGCGCGACGGCAGCGCGGTGCTGGCCGAAGTCGTGGCCCCGGCCTGCAGGGCCGTGGCGGCGGTGCTAAAGGCGGAGGGGTACGGATTCCGCGTGCTCACCCCGGCTGGATCCGTGCGGCTGGCGAGGGACGCGGCGACCGAGGACTTCATCGAGATCGCCCTCGACACGACGCGCGATCCGCCGGCGCTCGTCGGCCGCGTCAGCCGCGCCTGGGGCCGGCGCGTCCTGGTCGACGAGCAGGTCGTGCGCGAGGCGCCGATCGGCGGGCTGACCGAGGACGAGGCCATCGCGATGGTGCTGGAGCGGCTCGGTCCGTTCGTCGAGCGGTAGCAGCCGCCGTTCCGCCAGGACGAGCGTTTGTGCCTGACCCGTTCAGACGCGGGAGACCAGGCCACTACGGCGCCGCCAGCGACGCGGCGATGATCTCTTCGTCGTTGCGGGCGTAGATGCGGCGGTTGGCGTAGGCAGGGTGCGACCAGTTGACGGTCTCGAGCTCGCGCCGGTTGCCGGGCTCGGAGGTCGGCGCGATCAGGTGCGTGCGGCTGATCTCCTCGTAGCCCGCCGGCGTCATGCGCGCGATGATCAGGTCGCCGCGGTCGTTGTTGATGAAGAAGCGGTCTTCGTGGCGCACGATGAAGGCGCTGGCCCACCGGGCGCGCTCGACGGTCACCGCCTGCGTCTCCCAGATGCGTTCGCCGGTCGCGGCGTCGAGGCAGCGCAACTGGCCATAGCTGCCCACGCCGTAGATGTAGCCGTCGATGATGACCGGCGTCGCGAGCACGGAATGCAGCCCCTGGGTCAGGATCTCGCTGTTGCTGTCGCCCCGCCAGCGCACCGCGGCGTCCGGCCGGTCGGCGTCCAGGGTCATCATCAGCGGGCCGTTGTAGAAGGTCGTCACGAACAGCTCGCGGCCGTACTGCACGGGGACGGCGACGGTCATGTCGAAGTCGACCCGGAACGGCTGCTCCCAGAACACCTCGCCGGTCTCCGGGTCCAGCGAGGAGAGCGCGACGGGGTGCCAGACGATGAGCTGCCGGACACCGCTCGCCTCGATGATGACCGGCTGACCCACGCCCGGACTGGATTCCTCGGAGGAGAGCGCCCGCCAGATCTCCTCGCCCGTCCGCTTGTCGAAGGCCACGACCTTGGCGTCCGGCACGCCCCCGGCCAGCACGATCAGGCGCTCGCCGTCCACCAGCGGAGAGCTGCTGAAGCCGAAGATCGGCATGTCGGCGCCGTATTCCTCGCGGTAGTGCCGGGACCAGAGCGGCTCGCCCGTCTCGACGTCGAGCGCCACCAGCGTGCCCGCCGCGCCCTGCACGTACACCCGGTCGCCGTCCACGGTCGGCGTGGCGCGCGGCCCCTCGTCCCACGAGATGCCGGCGTAGTTCGCTTCCCACTCGTGCGTCCACAGAATCTCGCCGGTCCGCTCGTCGAGGCAGACGGCGCGCTCGATGCCAGCCAGCGCACTCGTCCGCGCGAAGTCGCTGACGAACACGCGGCCGTCCGCCACCGCGGGTCCCGAGTAGCCGCGATTGATCGGCGTGCGCCACACGACGTTCAACCCGTCGTCCGGGAACCGGTCCAGGATGCCGGTCTCGCGCCAGACGCCGAGCCGGCCCTTGCCGCGGAACTCCGGCCAGTCCTCGGCCTGCGCGCCCGGCGCGGCGATCAGCAGGCAGGCGACGAGAAGGACGCGGGCGCGCCAGGCGCATCGAGTGACCAGCGGCATGACACCCAGTCTACCCGCACGGCGCCCTGGCACATGGGGTTTCCCCTTGGGGGATACAATGCGACCCGACTCGCGCGCTCGCCTAGCGTGTGCTTTGCCGGGAGGGTACCGATGGGACGTCGACTCGCCGCGTTCGTTGTGCTGGCGGGGCTGCTCGCCGCCGCGCCGCCGCCGCTGGAGGTGCACGCCGCCCAGGGTCCATCCTCGGGGCCGCTGCCGCGGACCCCCTGGGGCGACCCGGACCTGCAGGGCGTCTGGAACAACAACACCGTGGTGCCGCTGCAGCGTCCCGCCGACCTGGCCGGCAGGGAAGCGCTGACCGCCGAGGAGGTGGCCGAGCGGTTCCAGCGCACGTCGTCGGGCCTGTTCCCGCAGGACCATTCCGATAGCGCGCCGCCGCGCGGCGGCGCCAGCTACAACGAATTCTGGTTCGAATGGGGCGAGGATACGAACCGCACCTCGCTGATCGTGGATCCGCCGGACGGCCGGCTGCCGCCGCTCACGGCGGAAGCCGCGGCGCGCCTCGCCGAGAACCCGTTCCCGTACGGCGGGCGCAGCGGTCTCGATTCGTGGGAGGGCCTCTCGCTGTTCGAGCGCTGCATCACGCGCGGGATGCCGGGCGGGATGCTGCCGGGCTTCTACAACCACAACCACCACATCCTGCAAACGCCCGGGCTCGTCGTCATCGTCCATGAGATGCTCCACGACGCCCGCGTCATTCCGCTCGACGATGGGGCCGATGCGCGCCGCCGCGTGCCGCAGTGGCTGGGCACGCCGCGCGGGCGCTGGGAGGGGGACACGCTCGTGGTCGAAACCACCGGCTTCAACGCGCGGGCGAACCAGCGCGGACCGGGCGGCGGCTCCGGCGCGGCGATGATCTTCACCGACTTCTCCGGCAGCCGGGGGGCGCGCCTGGTGGAGCGCTTCAGGCGCGTGGCCGACGACGTCATCGACTACCGGTTCACGCTCGACGATCCCGCGGAGTTCGAGCATCCGTTCACCGTCGCGATCCCGATGCGCAAGACGGACGGCGTGCTGTTCGAGTACGCCTGCCACGAAGGCAACTACGGGCTCGTGAACGCCCTGCGCTCGGCGCGCTACGCGGAGCGGGCCGAGCGGTGACCGCGGGCGCCGGTATCCAGTGCAGCAGCGAGGCCCGCGGCGGCGGCGCACGCGGCGCGCAACGCCAGGAGATGCGGGCAACCGGAGACCGATCGCGCGAGAACGGTTCAAGGCGCACGCTGATCCTGGAAGCCGCGCTCGAAGTCCTCCGCCGGGACGGGCCGGCGAAGGCGTCGATGACGGAGATTGCGCGCCGGGCCGGTCTCTCGCGGCAGGGCCTGTACCTTCATTTCAGCAGCAAGGACGAGCTGACGTATCAGGCCGCGCGCCACGCGTTCGAGGTCGCACACGCCGATGCTCGAGCGGCGCTGGAGAGCGGGTGGCCGGTCTTGGACCGTCTGGCCGGCGCGCTGGCGGCGAAGCATGCTCCTCGGCACGGCGGGACCGCCAGCCGCGCCGCCCGCTTCTGGCAGGGCTACGAGGCCCCGGTGATCGACCGCATCATTGAAATGAGCGACGGCTTCGACAAGTCGTTCATCGAGCTGCTGGCGGGCGCGCTGGAGTCGGACGGCGGCCCCTCGCGGACGGAAGACACGAGCGGCGCCTCGTTGGTTGCGCTGGCCACGGTGCTCGATGCGACAGCCAGGGGGCTGGCGCTGGCGGCACACCGCATCTCGAGGAAGGACCATGTCGAGCTGGTCCGGCTCGCGGTAGCGCGGCTGTGCGCGCCGTGCCGGTGATGAGTTCGCGCGCGCTCGAGCCCTCGACCGCGCGCGGCGGGCTGGCGCGTCGCCGGCCGGCCGCACCGCAAGCCGGTGCTCAGCGCCCCTGCAGCTCCCGGCGCCGCGCCTGTTCGTCGATCGCGCTTTCCAGGGTGACGGCGCCTACCGAGACCGCACCCAGGCCGCGCAAGGCGGCCGCGGAGGCGGGTTGGCTCCCGATGAACTGGGCGAGGTGCTGTCCTTCGGCGACGCCCAGCGGCGACTGGCCGTTCTTCGCCACGTGGTTTAGGTCTGCCCCCGCGTCGGCGAGGTACTGGATGACGGTCACCAACCCCGCGTAGGCCGCGCAGTGCACGGCGTTGAACCCACGCCGATCGGTCGTGTTGACGTCGTTGCCCAGCGCGTGGGCCAACTTCACCGCGGCCAGCCGATCCGGCTCGGGGACGAGGCTCTCGTTGATCACCCAGCCAGCGCCGGCCGCCATCATCAGCGGCGTCATGCCGCCGTCCGCCGCCACGTGCGGGTCGGCGCCGTGATCGACGAGCATCCGCATCGTCCCGGCGTCGCCCGCCGCGGCCGCCAGGAGAAAGGGCGTGGAGCCGACCATGGTGTTCGCCGGGAGGATGAGGAAGTAGAGCGAGAAGCCGTAGCGCGGCATGACCTTGGCAAGTTGCGCGTTGACGTCCGCGCCCTGGTCGAGGAGCGCCTCGATCAGCGCCAACTGCTGGCGCCGGTCGGGAATGCCGGCCAGCGCCGCCCATTCGCCGGGTGCGGCGGGATAGTCGTGGGAGGTCAGCGCTTCGGATCGGTTCACGGCCCAGTGCAGGGGCGTGTAACCCGCTCTCTCCGCCGCGCCGTCCGGCGCCGCGCCGCGTTCCAGCAGCAGGAGGGCCAGCGGCACGTGTCCGCGGACCGTGGCCACCAGCAGCGGCGTGCTGCCGTCGGCGGCCACGTCGTCGATCGCGGCGCCGTGTTCCAGCAGCAGCCGGGCCATGGCCAGGTCGCCGCGGCGCGCGGAGAACATGAGCGGGGTGAATCCCCCGGCGCCGCGCGCCACGGCCACACGGACGGTACTGTCCTCGATGGCGGCTGCCCCGGTAGCGGCATCTCGTGTGTCGCGCGCGGGGGCTGGTTCGGGCGGCGACTGCGGTTCACGCTGGCCGCTCCACCGATCCATCTGGACCACGGTGCGCGTGCGTGCATGCACGTCCGCGCCGCGCTCCAGCAGCAGGCGCGCCGCCTCGAGGCGGTTCTCGGCCACGGCCCACATCAGCGCCGTCTGTCCCCGGGAGGTCTGCGCGGCCTCGATGTCGGCGCCCGCGTCCAGCAGCGCCGCGATCGCCGCGGGCGTCCCGGTGCGCGCGGCGGCCATCAGCACGGTTTCGCCGGACTCCAGGGCGGCGTTCGGGTCGGCGCCGGCGTCGAGCAGCGCCGCGACGACGGCGGCATTGCCGTTGGTTGCCGCCAGCCAGACCGGTGTGGCGCCGTAATCGTTGGCTGCGCGGGCGTCGGCCCCGGCCGCGAGCAGCCGCTGTACCGTCGCCAGGTCGTCGTTGTGGACGGCCCAGTGGAGCGCGGTCGCGCCGTCGGGCTGCCGCGCATTGACATCCGCGCCCTGCGCCAGTAGTTTCGCGACGGCAGCATGGTCACGGCCGCGGACGGCCTCGAGCAGATCCGCCGCTTCGGCGGCGGTACCTGCGGTGACGACCAGCGCCGCAGTGGCGGCCCCCAACCGCACGGCGATCCGCATGCAAGTCGTCTGATGCTGGCGCATTGCGATTCCTCCTGCTTCACACACCGGTGACGAGCCGCAGCTCGCCCGTGCTGTCGCCGAAGTGCTCCACGTCGACGCCCAGCTTGTCGAGCAGCGTCAACTGCAGGTTGGCCAGCGGCGTCCCCTCCGGCGCGTGCAGGTGCCGGTTGCCCTTGATCCCGTACTGCGATCCATGCACCAGCAGGGTCGGCACGTTCGTGGCCACGTGCAGGTGCGAGTCGCTCATCCCCGACCCGTAGAGCAGCAGCGTGGAGTCGAGCAGCGTGCCGTCGCCGTCGGACGTCGCCGCCAGTTTCCCGACGAACTGCTGCAGCAGTTGCATCTGGTAGGCGTTGAGCCGCGCCTGCTTGGCCAATTGCTCGGGCGCGTTGGAGTGATGCGAGAGCGAATGGTGCGCCTCGCGGATGTCGATCTCGGGATAGGTGCGAACCGACGCTTCACGCCCCATGAGGAACGTGAACACGCGCGTCAGGTCGGTCTGGAACGCCAGCGTCTGCAGGTCGAACATCAGTTCGACGTGCTTGCCGTACGTGTCGGGGATGCCGATGGGGCGGTCGACGACCGGCAGCTCCCGGTCGACCTGCTGCTCGGCCATCGTGACGCGCCGCTCGACGTCGCGCACGGCGTCCAGGTACTCGGTCAGCTTGGCCCGGTCGCCGGCGCCCAGGCTCGCGCGCACCGCCGACACCGAACCGGTCACCGAGTCGAGCACGCTGCGGTCGGTCCGGATGTCCCGCAGCCGGACTTCCCGCTCGGTGCTGTCGCTCGCGCCGAACAGCCGCTCGAATACGTTGCGCGGGTTGTTCTCCATCGGTAGCGGGGTGGTCGGCGTGCGCCAGACGATCGTGTTGTTGTAGGCGCAGCTATAGCCGAGGGCGCAGGCGCCGGCCAGGTGGGTCGGCTCGATCGCCAGCTCGAGCGAGGCGAGCTGCGTCTCGGTCTCCCACCGGCGCGCGATGATCTGGTCGAGCGACGTGCCGGCGCGCAGGTCGCCGCCCTCCGAGCGGTTGGCGCGGCAGCCGGTCATCCAGAAGGTCTGAACGCGCGGATGCGCCCCGCCGTCGAGCCCTTCGCCGCGCTCGTTGTGGCACCCGCTGACGACGAGCAGGCGGTCCTTGAGCGGTGCCATCGACGCCAGGATGGGATTGAGCTCCAGCGCCCTGGCCGGCTGATGCCAGACCGGCATGTTCATGCCCATGCCGACGTAGACCGCCCCGAACCGCCGCACCGGGGCGGCGGCCGAGGCGCGTGCGGCGGACAGTGCCGGGACCATGCTGTCCAGCAGCGGAAGCGCGACAGCGGCGCCGAGGCCGCGCAGGACGGTGCGCCGGGGCAGATGCCTTCCCGTGTTGATGTTGCTCATGATGCGGCCATCCTCATGCGGAACGGAAGCGAACGGGTGACGTTGCGAATCAGGGCGCGCCAGGTGTCGCCCTCGGCGGCCGTCCGGCGCAGGATCTCCCTCACCGCCGGCATGTCGGCGGGCGACAGGGTGCGGCCGAGCGCATAGGTGAGCAGGCGCTCGGCCAGCGTCGCCCGGTAGGCGGCGACCCGGCCCAGTAGCGCGCCGCGGAAGGTGGCCGGCCCGTCGAACGAGGTCCCGTCGGGCAGCGCACCCGACGCGTCGACCGCCACGCCGCCGTCCTCCGCGCGCCACTTGCCGATCCCATCGAAGTTCTCCAGGGCGAAGCCCAGCGGGTCGATCTGCGCGTGGCAGGTCGCGCAGACCGGGTTCGCCCGATGCTGCTCCATGCGCTGCCGCAGCGAGCCGTGGACTGCCGTGGCTTCGAGCGGCGGCACCTCGGCGGGCGGCGCGGGTGGCGGCGTGCCCAGGATGTTCTCCAGGACGAACTTGCCGCGCAGGACGACGGATGTGCGGTCGGGGTACGACGTGACCGTCAGCAGGCTGCCGTGTCCCAGCAACCCGGCGCGGCCGCTGTCGGCGGTCAGCGGCACGCGGCGGAAGTGGTTGCCGACCACGCCGGGGATGCCGTAGTGGCGGGCGAGGCGCTGGTTGACGAACGTGTAGTCGGCGGTCAGCAGCTCGGTGAGCGGCCGGTCCGCGCGGAGCTGGTGCTGCAGCAGCAGCCGCGACTCGCGCTCGAACGCGGCCCGCAGGTTCTCGTCGAATTCCGGGAACGCCTGCGGGTCCGGCTGCGCGGTCGCCATGTTCCGCAGCAGCAGCCACTGGCCGAAGAAATTGTCGATCAGCGCGTCCGACCGCGGATCGTTCAGCATGCGGTCGACCTGGGCGTCGACCGCGGCCGGGTCGTCGAGCTCGCCCGCCGCCGCGGCGTCGATCAGCGCATCGTCCGGCAGACTGCTCCACAGGAAGAACGACAGCCGGGACGCCAGGTCGAGCCCGCCGAGACGGTACGGCGCGCCGGGCGCGGCGCCGGCCGGGTCGTGCTCCACGCGAAACAGGAAGGCCGGGTCGGTCAGCACGCGTACCAGGCCCAGCTCGATCCCGTCGTCGAACGCGCCGGCCTGTTCACGCCCCGCGCGGAAGAAGCCGAGCAGCATGTCGAGCTCGTCCGCCGCCACCGGGCGCCGCCAGGCGCGGCGCGCCACCGTGCGCAGGATCTCGGCCGCGCACGCTTCGTCGCCGGGACTGCTCGGCCGGCAGGTGAACAGCCGTTCGCGGGACGCCGTGGCGCTCGGCCGCGCGGCGTTGAACGGGCCGGTGATCTCGATGCGGTCGAGGCCGGAGTCGATGCGGCCGAAGTTGACGTTGGTCTGCGTGCCGGCGCCGTAGCCGTCGCTGGCCGGCGGCAGCACCGACATGCCGACCCCTTCGACGTACCAGTGGTCGCGGTTGAACGCCACGCCGAGCGTGTGCTCGCCGGCCGTCGTCGTGACCCGCAGCCGCAGTTGCTCGTCCGTGCTGTCGACCGGGTAGCCGCCGCGCCCGATCTCGCCCACGTCGGGCCGCACGTCGAACCGCTCCAGGCGCCGGCCGTCCAGCCGCAGGTCCAGCAGGTTGCGGGCATCGAGTCCGCGCACCGCGTAGCCGACGTTGAGCGCGTTGCGCTGCAGGAACAGCCGGATCTCGTATTCACCGTCCACCGGAAAGTGGTGGCGCACCGCGGCGCCGCCGCGGGAGCCGAACGGCAGGTCCTCGCTCATCCGCACGTTCTGCACCAGCGTGAGGTACGGCAGGCTGTACACGGTGGTCTCAGGCCGGATCGCGGGGTCGCCGAGCGCCAGACGGCTGATCTTCTTTGCCGCCAGGAGGTAGCGCTCGAGCAGCCCGGGCGACATCGTCAGCACCTCGGCGATGTTGTCGAACCCCTCCAGCGAGTTGTCGCCCGGCAACAGCGCCTCGCCGTCGATGTCGAGCGCCAGCAGGTCGCGGATGGCGTTCGTGTACTCGGTCCGGTTCAGACGGTGGACCGACGTCCGGCCCGGGTTCGGCGCCGTTGCGGCATGGGCGTCCAGCGCCCGCTCGAGCTCGGCGATCATCCGCCCGTAGGTGGCGCTGTCGGGACGCGGCGCGCCGGCGGGCGGCATGACGCCTGCCCGCAGCTTGCGGACGACCTGCTCCCAGACGTCGATGTGCGCGCCGGGCTCGGCGGGATCGAGCGTTTCGAGCACCAGCCCGCCAGTCTGCAGCCGTGCGTTGTGGCACCGGATGCAGTAGCGTTCGATTTCCTCGGCGACCGACGCGGCCTGCGCCGTTTGGGCTGTGCCGCCGAGGGCCAGCCCGGCGAGGATGGCCACGCTCCAGAACGGCTTCGCCATGTAACCTCCTGTGGCTCCAACTTGACAGCAAGGGCATGAGTTGTCAAGCGAAAGTGCGGCATCGCCCGCGCCGCCAGCGGCGCACAGCCGGGCGGTCTCAGGCGTTTCCGCCGGGGATCGCGAGCCCTTGCTCCAGGGCGGTGAACGCCTCGATGAGCTCGGGCACCTCGAACGTGCGATTACGCCGGCCCGTGTTGACTTGAGCGAGCACACCAGCGCCCGCGAGGCGGTCTATCGCCTGGCTTGCTGCCTGGAACGACCGGTCGATGAGGGCTGCCGCGGTGGAGGTTGTGAGCATCGGCGAGGCCGGCAACGCCTCGATCAGCAGCCACGCTGCCGAATCGCGTCTGGGGCGGCCGGCTCGTGCGATCCAGGACGATTGCAGGGCGCGCACCCGAGCCTCGAAGCGGGCGGCGTCGTCCGCCGCGCGGCGGCACGCCGAGGCGAAGAGCGCAATCCAGCGATTGGCGCCGGCGTGGGCCTCGGCGGAGTCCGGTGAACCGACGTGGCGCGTGCCGATCAGGCCGCCGACGTAGTCCCGCGACCAGGTCGCCAGGATGAGCGACACCGGCGGCAGAACGCGCAGCCCGAGCCCGCGCCGCCGCAGCACCAGGTGGATCAGCACGCGTCCGGTGCGCCCATTGCCGTCCACGAACGGGTGAATCGTCTCGAACTGTGCGTGCGCAATCGCCGCCTGGGCCAGCGCCGGGAGCGAGTCGTCGTTGCAGAAGGCGAGCAGGTCGTCCAGCAGGTCGGGCACCAGCTCGGGCGGCGGCGGCACGAAGTCGGCGGAGCAGGGGTGGAAGCTGCTGCCCCCAATCCAGTTCTGTACGGTGCGGATGCAGCCGCCATGCCGCTCCGGGCGCGGCCCGGCCAGCAGTCGTCGATGCGCCTCCAGCAAGGCGTGGAGGGTAATCGATCCGGCGGGCTCGACGTCCTCCACGCCCCAGACCATGGCATCGACGTTGCCGAGCACCCCTGACGCCGTTGCATCCTGGGGGGCTTCGCCGCGCTGGCGCGCCGCGACGGCGCGGAGGAGCCTCCGGCCGCTGACCTCCAGGCCTTCGATGCGGGACGAGGCAATGGACTCGGCTCGGAGCAGCAGGCGGGCGACAGCTTCTGTACCGGCGAGGGAGGCCGCCGGGGCAGCGAGCGTGACGAGCGCGGCCTCGGCGTCGGCGATGTCGGCGGCGACGTCGCCGTCCAGGACGAACCGGCGGCCAGCCAGGAGGTCGGGCAGATAGACCGCGTAGTCGCACGGCCGTCGATCTCGCCGTGTCAATCCAGCGGGGTCGCCCTCCCAGCGGCGCTTCTCCCAACTCGCTACGAGCGCCTCCCTTTATTCAAGAATACCAATATATACCTGAGTTAATCACGTTCTTGTTCAAGTTTATTGCGCCGCATTGTGGGAGGCCGCGCCGCGCGGCGCAACCCGGGTGCTGGCGGCCGAAACGGTCTGGCTCGGCGGCCAGCGCGCGCATTGCCCGGCGAGCACACCAGCCGGCCGCGCGGAGCGGGCTGCCGCACCGGATCGTCCGTGGGTCAGACCGCGCCGGCCGCGTGCAGCCGGGCGATCTCGGCCGCGTCGAAGCCGAGGTCGTCGCGCAGGATGGCGTCGGTGTGCTGGCCCAGGGTGGGCGGGGGCGTACGCACGGCGCCCGGCGTCCCGCCGAGCTTGACCGGCACGCCGAGCTGGCGGATGGCGCCGGCAATCGGGTGGTCGAGCGCGACGACCATGGCCCGCTCGAGGATCTGCGGGTCCGTGAACACCTGGTCGAGATCGCGCACGGCGCCGCACGGAATGCCGGCGGCCTTCAGCCGGGCCAGCCAGTCGGCGGCGGGCCGCGTCCGCAGCCGCTCGACGAGCACCTGCCTGAGCGCCGCCCGCGCGTTCACGCGGTCCTTGTTCGTCCGGAAGCGGGGGTCGTCGGCCAGGTCGTCCATTTCGAGCACGCCGCAGAACGTGCGCCAGAGCTGATCGTTCCCGACGGCAACGACCAGCTCGCCGTCCGCCGCCTCCAGCGATTCGTACGGCGTGATCGACGGATGCCGGTTGCCGAGCCGGCCCGGCGCCTCGCCGGTCGCGAAGTACGTCCCGGCCTGGTAGGTCAGCACCGCCGCCACGGCATCGAGCATCCCGACGTCGACGAGCTGCCCGCGGCCGGTGCGCTCCCGCGCCAGGAGCGCGACGGCGATGCCGTAGGCCGAGAACATGCCGGAGACGATGTCCACGATGGCCACGCCGAGCCGGTACGCCGGCCCGTCGGGCGGGCCGGTGATGCTCATCAGTCCGCCCTCGCCCTGCATCACCGCGTCGTAGCCGGGCTCGTTGCGCCGCGGACCGTTCTGTCCGAACGCGGAGATCGAGCAGTAGACGAGGTCCGGGCGCTGCGGAGCGAGATCCGCGTAGCCGAGGCCCATGCGCCCCAGCGTGTCCGGACGAAAGTTCTCCACGACGACGTCCGCCCGCGCAATGAGGGCATCGAGCACCCGGCGGCCGTCGGGGTGCTTCATGTTCAGCGTCACGCTCTCCTTGTTGCGGTTGACGCTGAGGAAGTACGCGCTCTCCCCCTGCTGAAACGGCGGCCCCCAGCCCCGGGTGTCGTCGCCCTTGCCGGGCCGCTCCACCTTGATCACGCGCGCGCCCATGTCGGCCAGCATCATCGTGCAGTACGGGCCGGCGAGGACGCGCGTCAGGTCGAGCACGGTCAGGCCGGCGAGTGCGCCGGCGGTGTCGGTCTGCGTTCTGTCGCTGTCGGTCATCATCGGTATTCCGACGCCGCCGCGCACCCAACCGCCACCGCGGGATGCGGTAGGATCGGAGGAGCATGGACGATCATGGGCGGCGCGTCTACGACTCCATTCTCGGCCTGCTTTCCAGCGCCGACAACCCCACCCCGCTGGTGCGCCTGAACCACGTGACGCCGTTCCGCGACACGCAGGTGTACGCCAAGCTCGAGTGGTACAACCCGTTCGGCGCCGTCAAGGACCGCGTGGCGGCCAACCTCGTCGACGACGGCGAGGCGCGCCGCACGGTGCAGGCGGACCAGAAGCTGGTGGAACCGACCTCCGGGAACACCGGCATGGCGCTGGCCATGATCGCGAACGCGAAAGGCTACACGCTCACCACGCCGTTGTCGAGCGAGATCCCGCTCGAGAAGCGCACCATGCTGCGCTTCTTCGGCGCGGACGTCATGGAGCTCGAGGACACGCTGTGCCCGGCTCCGGGGGCGCCCGAGGGCGCCATCGCAAAGGCGATGGAGATCGCCGACCGGCCCGACTTCCACATGCTGAACCAGTACGCCAACGAAGCGAATCCGGAGGCGCACTACAAGACGACGGGACCGGAGATCTGGCGCCAGACCGACGGCCGGGTGACGCACTTCGTGGCCGGTCTCGGCACCTGCGGCACCATCACCGGCACCGGGCGCTTCCTCAAGGCGCAGCGCCCCTCCGTCCAGGTGCTGGGCGTGCACCCGACCGAGGGCCATGACATTCCCGGGGTCCGCAGTCTCCGCCAGCTGCAGCAGACGAAGCTCTTCTTCCCCGACGAGTACGACGGGCTGGTCGAGGTGCAGAACCAGACGGCCTTCGACCTCTGCCTCCGCCTGAACCGGGAGGAAAGCATCGTCGCCGGGCCCAGCTCGGCCATGGCCCTGCAGGGCGCCTTCGAGCTCGTGCCCGATGCGCCCGGCAACGTCGTGGTCGTGATCTTTCCCGACAACGCCTTCAAGTACGCGTCGTCGGTGGTCAGGCATCTGCCGGGGCTCGCGGCGCGGCCGGCCAGGCCCGCGGGCCGCGACCCGCTGCTCGAGGCAATGCGGGAGAACGTGCGCGGCAACGCCGATCTGACGGTCGACGTCGAGGCCGCGCACGCGCAGCTGCAGAACGGCAGGCCGTTCGTCATGGACGTGCGGCCGCGCGAGCAGTACCTGGAGGCGCACATTCCCGGCGCCGTCAGCATGCCGCTCGCCGAGCTCGGCGCCGATCATGCGGCGCTGCCGGCGGATCGCGACGCGCCGATTCTCAGTGTCTGCCAGCGCGGGAACGCCTCGCTCTCGGGCCTGCTGTTTCTCAAGTCGCTGGGCTATCGCAACGTCCGCAGCATCACGGGGGGCACGCTGGCCTGGCGCGAGAAGGGGTTCGCCACCGACTCGGGTGCGTAGGCGATGGCGCAGCCGACGCTCACGCTGCGGGCCGCGGCCGACAGCGGCATTCGCCGGCACGGCCGCGAGACGTACCCCCACGAGTGCTGCGGGGCGCTCATCGGCCGCGGCCGGCAGGTAATGGAGGCGCTGGCCCTGCCCAACGTCACCGAGGAGAGCTCCCGGCGGCGGTTTCGGGTCCGGCCGTCCGACTATCTGGCGGCCGAGCGCCGCGCGAGCGAGCTGGGCGCGGAGCTGCTGGGGTTCTATCACTCGCATCCGGACCACCCTGCACGTCCGTCGCAGTACGATCTGGACCACGCGTGGCCCGTGTTCGCCTACGTGATCGTGGCGGTCGAGGAGGGGCAGCCGGGGACGATGACCTCGTGGCGCTTGCGAGAGGATCGGTCGGCGTTCGACGAGGAGCGAATCGCGGTGGAGCCGGGCGGCCCCCCGCGGAGCGAGACAGGCGAGAGACCATGCCAACCAGGATTCTGATTCCGACGCCGTTGCGCGTCTACACCGGCAAGCAGGACGTCGTCGAGGCCGAGGGCGGCACGGTCGGCGAGCTGCTGGCGAACATGACCGATACCTACACGGACCTGCGCAAGCACCTGTACACGGATGACGGCCGGCTGCGCAGCTTCGTGGCGATCTACGTCAACGACGACGACATCCGCTTCCTCGACAAGGAGGCGACGCCGGTCAAGGAAGGCGATACCGTCAGCATCATCCCGTCGGTGGCGGGCGGGAGGGCGTCGTGACGGTCGCCGCCGCGCCGCCGGCGCTGAGCAACGCGGAGGTCGCCCGCTACAGCCGGCATCTGATCATGCCGGAGGTCGGCATGGACGGGCAGCTCAAGCTGAAGGCGGCCAGCGTGCTCTGCATCGGGGCCGGCGGGCTGGGCTCGCCCGTGGCGATGTATCTGGCCGCGGCCGGCGTCGGCCGGCTCGGCATCGTCGACTTCGACGTGGTCGACTACAGCAATCTGCAGCGGCAGGTGATTCACGGGACGCCGGACGTCGGGCGGCCGAAGCTCGAGTCGGCGCGCGACAGCCTGCAGGCGATCAATCCCGAGGTGCACGTCGAGACCCACGAGGTCGCGCTCTCGTCGGGCAACGCGCTTGAGGTGCTGGGCGGCTACGACGTCATCGTCGACGGCACCGACAACTTCCCGACGCGGTATCTCGTCAACGACGCCTGCGTGCTGCTCGGCAAGCCGAACGCCTACGGCAGCATCTTCCGCTTCGAGGGGCAGGCCTCGGTGTTCGCCGCCAAGGACGGGCCGTGCTACCGCTGCCTCTATCCCGAGCCCCCGCCGCCGGGGCTCGTGCCGAGCTGCGCCGAGGGGGGCGTGCTCGGGATACTGCCCGGCGTGGTCGGCACCATCCAGGCGACCGAGGCGGTCAAGCTCATCATGGGCGTCGGCGAGCCGCTCGTCGGCCGCTTCCTCGTCTACGACGCGCTCCGCATGCGCTTCCGCGAGCTGAAGCTCCGCAGGGACCCCGACTGCCCCGTCTGCGGCGACAACCCGAGCGTCACGGCGTTGATCGACTACGAGCAGTTCTGCGGCGTGACGCCCGCGGCCCCGGCTGCCGACTCGTCCGCGGGGGCGGACGACGACGCGACCGTCGAGCAGCTCAAGGCGAGCATCGACCGCCAGGACGGCGTCTTCATCCTCGACGTCCGCGAGCCGCAGGAGTACCAGATCTGCGCCATTCCCGGCTCGACGCTCATTCCGCTCGGCGACCTCCCCGGCCGCCTCCACGAGCTGGCGGGACGCGGCGAGATGATCGTCCACTGCAAGTCGGGCGCCCGCAGCGCCAAGGCGGTCAAGCTGCTCCGCGACGCCGGCTTCGCCCAGGCGAAGAACCTGCGCGGCGGCATCCTGCGCTGGATCGACGCCGTCGACCCGTCGCTGCCGAAGTACTGATTCAGAAGTCGACCGTGCCGGGCTCGACGTAGACCATCTCCATCCGCAGGCCCGCGCGGTCCACTTGCGGCTGTGACGGGAGGGTTCTCAGCGCTGCTGCGGGCGCCGACGCGGTCAGCGCTGCGGCCAGCGCATCGACCGCGTCGTCGCGGGCGACTTCCCTGCGCCTGAATTGCCGCAGCATTTCCTCTATCTCCCGCTCGGCTGACGGCCGGATTCGCTCGAGCAACCCGATCCGTTCCCGGAAGCCTTCCTCCTGCTTCTTGTTGTGCTCCATCGGGCGACGCCCGGCGAACGCCCAGAAGCAGACTTCCGGGTGGATCTCGCGAACGATCCGCCGCACCTTGGCGTCGTCGCGCAGCAACCGATCCACCTCTCGGCACCTGGGAAGGATGGCGAACGCCTGCCTGCTCAGCGCTTTGCCGGTCGACTCGCGGCTGAGGCGCTTGGCGTCCTCGTAGTCGACTGCGTCCAGCACCGGCCGCGCCGGCGCCGGGAAGACGCTGCTCGCGCGGCGGCCGCCGAGTGCCCGGCGGGCCATCTGGTCGCACTCGCGAGGTCCAGGTCCGTCCGGCAGTCCGATTGGGATGTCGACGAAGACGCGAGCGGGCTCGCTCGTTTCGGCTACCAGGTCGGCGAGCGTGCGAACGATGCCCCAACGGGATCGACCGGACGGCTCCAGGGCGACGAAGAACCAGCCCGCGGGACAGCCGTCGACGCCGATCGTGATGGCTGGCGTGTCGGCGGCAGCGGACGGACGCGGGTTCGTCGGTTCCGGCTCGACCGCTGCGGCGACCCACCGCTCGACGTGCCCGGCGAACTCGTCGAAGTCGTCGAGCGGGGCGCCGAGCGTGGCGGCTACGCGGTCGACATCGATGTCGAGATACCCGTGCACCAGCACGTTGCGGAAGCCGGCGATGCCGCGGAACCGCCTGCCGAAGGCGGGCGGCAAGACGTTCGCCTCGACCAGGCAGTCGATGGAGGAGCCGTAGTTGGCCGGGTCGAGCCCTGCGGCGGAGCTGAGATGGCTCGCGATGTCGAGGGCATTCTGCGCGCAAAGCTGAAGGCCGCGTTCCATGGCCCACAGCCGGTCGGAATCGACGCGGAGCGCCTCGGGCGACACCCCGGCGTGCCTGCGCAGGCCGGCGACAGCCCTGCGCAGGGCGGCGAGGTGCCGGTCCACCACGCGCCGATCGGGCCGGCCCGGCGTCAAGACCGCCGGTCCTCTCCGGCCGCGAAGCGGCGGGCGGCGTCCATCTTGTCGAGTTGCGGCAGGAAATCGAAGTAGCGCGAGAGCGCGTAGCCGGCGCGCGTCGTCGTTGCCTGCAGGTCCCGGGTGACGAGCCGGACGCCGTCGCGCAGGACCCGGTGGTAGAGCAGCGGCGGCGCCTCGTTCAGCACGACGACGTCGACGTCGCTAGCGCCGAGCGCGTCCATCAGGACGGTCGTCAGCTCCGCGCGATAGCCCCAATGGCCCTCGTCGGCGAGCGACTTGTCGATGTAGACGGCCACGTCGACGTCGCTCTGGCCGTGGGCATCGCCGCGCGCTTGCGACCCGAACAGATAGGCCTCGAGGATCTCCCCCCGCGGTTCGAGCGCACGGGTCAGGCGTGCGACGAGCTTCGCCGAGTCGCGGCTCGTGCAACCCATCCCGCTCATCATGCCATCATGTGGCATTGGGCGGCCGCGGGCAACAATCGCGATGGGGCCACGAATCGTAGAGGCGGCTGCCGCGCATCTCGGGCGCGCCCCGGCGGCGCTTCCCGCGCTTGGATGCGTCCGGCTGGCGGGCTAAAATGTGGCTTGGCGAACTCCTTCCACCGTGAGGGGGCGGATGCTGCGACTGTCGAAGAAGGCCGACTACGCCCTGATTGCACTGAAGGACCTGGCGTCCAGTCCGCACGGCACGTCGTCGAGTGCGCGGGAGATCGCTGCGCGCTACAAGATTCCGGTGGAGTTGATGGCCAAGGTCCTGCAACGGCTCGCCAAGCGCGGGCTGCTTGCCTCCCACCAGGGGACGCGCGGCGGCTACCACCTCGCACGCCCGGCGGCCCGCATTTCGGTGGCGGATGTCGTGCAGGCCATCGACGGGCCGGTCATGGTGACCGCCTGCTCCGACATCGACGAGAGCTGCGAGCAGTACCTGACGTGCAACGTGCGGGATCCGCTGTGGCGTCTGAAGGAGCGCATCGTGCACACGCTGGCGGAGTTCACCATCGACGAGCTCGCGCGTGACGACCTGCGGGCGCAGCTCCCGCTCGGTGCGCCCGCGGCGCCGGTGGCCTGGAGCACGCCGCCCGATCACTAGGGGCGGCCGTTCCGGTCCGCCCTCGCGCCCGACGGCGCGCTGGCCATGCCCGAGTTGCCGATCTATCTCGACTACCACGCCACCACGCCGGTGGACCCGCGCGTGGTCGACGCGATGGTCCCGTACTTCACGGAGCGCTTCGGCAACGCCTCGAGTCGGCACCACTCGTTCGGGTGGGCGGCGCGCGACGCCGTGTCGGCCGCGCGGCGCCGGATCGCCGAGCTGATCGGCGCCGATTCCCGCGAGATCTGCCTCACCAGCGGCGCCACGGAGTCGAACAACCTGGCCGTCCGAGGGATCGTCAACGCCGACCCGCGCCGGCCGCTGCACGTCGTGACGATGACGACCGAGCACCACGCCGTGCTCGATCCCTGCCGCCGGCTCGAGCGCGAGGGCGTCGAGGTGACGTACGTGGCGCCGCGTCCGGACGGGATCTGCGACGTGGCGGACGTCGAGCGCGCCCTGTTGCCGCACACCCGCCTCGTCTCGGTCATGGCGGCCAACAACGAGATTGGCGTCCTGCAGCCGATTGCACGCATCGCCGAGCTGACGCGCCCGCGCGGCATCGTCCTGCACACGGATGCCGCGCAGGCGGTCGGCAAGGTGCCCGTCGACGTCGGGGAGCTCGGCGTCGACCTGCTGTCGGCCACGGCGCACAAGCTCTACGGCCCGAAGGGCATCGGCGTGCTGTACGTGCGGCGGCGCCGGCCGCGGCTGGCGATCGAGCCGCTGCTGGACGGCGGAGGCCACGAGCAGGGCCTCCGCTCCGGCACCTTGAACGTTCCCGGAATCGTAGGGTTCGGCGCGGCGGCCGAGATCTGTCGGACCGAGCTGCAGGCCGAGGCGGAGCGGGTCGGTGCGCTGCGCGACCGCCTGCTCGCGGGTCTCTCCGAGGGCGCTGGCGGCGTGACCGTCAACGGCTCGACGACGGCGCGTCTGCCGCACAACCTGAACGTGAGCTTCGACCGAGTGGAGGGCGAGTCGCTGCTCGTCGGGCTCGACGACATCGCCGTCTCGTCGGGCGCCGCGTGCACCTCGGTGAACCCCGAGCCGTCGCACGTGCTGCGGGCCATCGGCGTGCCGGACGATCTCGCGCGGGCATCGCTCCGCTTCGGACTGGGACGGTGGACGACCGCCGAGGAGATCGACTACGCCGTCGAGAAGGTGCGCAGTCTGGTGAATCGCCTGCGCCAGTTGTCGGCGGTCGGCCACGCGTCCTGACAGGGCCCGCGGCGATCGGGTACACTGGCTGTCGAGCAACCGTACCGATGATCGAAATCACCGCGGCGGCGTCCCGGAGAATCCGGACCGCGATGGTCGACGAGGGGATGGCCGACGGCGGCCTCCGCGTCGGCGTGAAGGCCGGCGGCTGCTCGGGCCTCAGCTACGTCTTCCGGTGGGAGGCGGCGCCGAGGCCCGGCGACGAGGTATTCGCGAGTCCCGACGGCACGCGCATCTTCGTGGACGGCAAGAGCTACAAGTATCTCGACGGCACGGTTCTCGACTGCGACGCCAACATGCTTGGCCAGTCGCTGATTTTTCGCAATCCCAACGCAAAGAGCGAGTGCGGTTGCGGCCTGTCGTTCCAGGTCTAGCGGCCCGTGGTCAAACCCCGCGGCGGGGTCGCGGCCGGGGCCTGTCCGCGCGCGCTTGCCGCCGGGCAGCAGAGTCCGCGCGTGTTGCCCACTGAACGATGGCATCCATCTACCCAGACTCGCCTGCCGACCGGCCGGTGGTCATCGTGTCCAATCGGGAGCCGTACCAGCACTTTCGGAAGGACGACGGAACCGTCGGCTGGTCGCCGACGACCGGCGGGGTCGCGGTAGCCCTCGACGCCCTGATGCGCGAGCGGGGCGGCGTCTGGATCGCGCATGGATCGGGCAACGCCGACCGCGCCGTCGTCGACGCCAACGACCGGGTGCGCGTTCCGCCGGACAGCCCGGCGTACCCGCTGCGTCGCCTCTGGCTCTCGCCGGAAGAGGAGAGTCACTACTACGAAGGGTTCGCCAACGAAGGACTCTGGCCCCTGTGCCACGAGGCGCACGTCCGGCCGGTGTTCCGCGCGGTCGACTGGGAGCACTACCAGCGCGTGAACGAGCGCTTTGCCGCGGTCATCGAGCAGGAGCTTCCCGATCATTCCGCCCCCGTCTTCATCCAGGACTATCACCTGGCGCTGGTGGCGCCGGCCCTGCGCGCCCGTTGCCCGCACGCCAGGACCGCCCTGTTCTGGCACATTCCCTGGCCGCACCAGGACCGACTCCGCATCTGTCCCTGGCGCAAGGAGCTGCTGGCCGGGCTGCTGGCCAACGATCTGCTCGCATTCCAACTGGCGCGCGACCGCCGCAACTTCATCGCGGCAGCGCGCGACGAGCTCGGCGCGGACGTGGCGCGCGGGACCGTGCGCCTGGCGGGCCACGTCACGACCGTCGAGGCCGTGCCCATCGGCATCGACTACGACCGTATCCAGCAGATCGCACGCGATTCCGCGCTGCCGGACGACATGCACCGCCTTGCCGCGGAGCTCCGGATCAGGACGCCGGTCGTGGGCGTCGGCGTCGACCGCCTGGACTACACGAAGGGCATACCGGAGCGGCTCGACGCGCTGGACCTGCTGCTGTCGCGGCGCCCCGACCTGCGGGGCCGGCTCACTTTCGTGCAGATCGGCGTGCCGTCCCGTTCGACCATCGACAGCTACGCGGCGGTGGAGGCCGCCATCGACCGCAAGGTCGAAGAGCTCAATCGCCGTTACCCGCAGGCGGGCGGACCGATTCGGTACCGGAAGTCGGCGCTCAAGATCAAGCGCCTGGTCGCGCTGTTCCGACTCGCCAACTTCTGCGTCGTGAGCTCGCTCCACGACGGGATGAATCTGGTGGCGAAGGAGTTCGTGGCCGCGCGCGAGGACCTCGACGGCGTCCTGGTTCTGAGCGAGCTGGCGGGGGCCGCCCAGGAGCTCCACGATGCGCTCGCCATCAACCCCTATGACGTCGAGGGGTTCGCCCGGGCCCTGGAGCATGCCGTCGACATGCCGGCCGACGAGCGCCAGCGGCGCATGCGGGCCCTGCGGCGCGTCGTGGCCGGCCGGGACGTCTTCCGCTGGGCATCCGACATTCTCGAAGGACTGGACAGTCTGGACCCGTCCGCGCGGCCCCCGGCGCCCGGCCGTGCGCTGCCGCCGCGGCGCCGCGCATCGGCGTTCCGGGCGTCGCCCGGCGTCTTCGAGCCGTCCTGACCGGCGTGCTAGACTGCCTCCCCATGCCGTTGCGCGAAGCCGTGAGCGGCGCCCTGCGGCACAGCATGCGGGCGTACTACCTGCCGCTGGCGGCGGGCGTGGTGCTCGCGGCGAGTGCCTTCATGCCCTGGATGCTGATGGGCGACCTGCGCTTCCGCGGCGTGCCCGGCCTGGCCGGCCTGTGGGTGCTCGGGCTGGGGTTGCTGGCGGTGGCCCTCGCCGTGCTCAGCTTCATCACCCGCAAGAACTCGCGGCACCCGCTGCTGCTGGTGGGCCTGGCCGCGTTCGCCATCCTGCTGGTATCCGAGCGGCTGATGGAACGGCGCGTGTCCGAGCAGGCGTGGGCCCGTTCGCAGGCGCGCGCCATCGTGGCCGGCGGGCCGCCGGACGCGGTGCCGGATCCGGCCATGGCCCCCGGCGCCTATCTCGGCCTGTCGGCGGCCGCCGTGATCGCGATGTTCGGCCTGACCATCGTCGTGCGGCGGGCGGTGCAGCCGTACGCCGAGCCGGAAGACGACGATGTCTGACACCCCGACCGCGCCGATTCGCATCACCGTGGCGCACAGTCCCGATTCCGACGATGCGTTCATGTTCTACGGCTTCGCCTGCGGGGCCGTGGCGGCCGAGCGGTTCGCGATCGACCAGGTCCTGGCCGACATCGAGAGCCTCAACCGCGCCGCGTTCGAGGGCCGCTACGAGGTGACCGCGGTGTCGTTCCACGCCTACGCGCACCTCCACGAGCGGTACGCGCTGCTGCCGCACGGCGCGAGCATGGGCGACCGCTACGGGCCGATTGTCGTGACCCGGTCCGGCGGGCCGACCTCGCTGGTCGACGTGACCGTGGCCATTCCCGGCGAGCTGACGACCGCGTACCTCGCGCTGCAGCTGTTTCATCCGGGCGTGGCCTACCGGGTCATGCCGTTCGACGCGATTCAGCCGGCCGTCGTCGACGGCACCGTGGAAGCGGGCCTGCTGATCCACGAAGGGCAGCTGACGTACGGCGACGAGGGGCTGCGGTGCCTGGTCGACCTGGGCGTCTGGTGGGCCGAGCGGACCGCCGGCCTGCCGCTGCCGCTCGGGTGCAACGTCATTCGCCGCGACCTCGGCGGCGAGACGATGCTGGAGGTGTCGCGCCTGCTCCACGCGAGCATCGCGCACGCCCTCGACCACCGCAAGGACGCCATTGCCTACGCGCTGGACTTCGGCCGTGGCCTCGACGTCGACCGCACGGACCGCTTCGTGGGCATGTACGTCAACGAGCTGACGCTCGACTACGGCGACCGCGGGCGCGCCGCGGTGGAGCGGCTGTTCGCCGACGCCTACGACCGGCGGCTCATCCCGGCGCCCGTGCCCGTCGAGTTCGTCGGCCAGGGCTTCAATCAGATGCGCTGAGGGGATCGAGGGTTCGACCGATGTACGGACGACTTGCCGCGGGAGGCCTGCGCGACGTGGCCGACAAGGTCGATGCGGGCGTCCGCCTCGAGCTCGACGACGGCGTGCGCCTGTTCGAGTGTCCCGATCTGCTCGCCATCGGGTGGCTCGCGAACCGCGAGCGCGAACGGCGTCACGGCCCGCAGGCGTTCTTCAACCACAACATCCGCCTCGAGGCGACGAACGTCTGCGTCGCGAGCTGCCTGTTCTGCGCCTTCGCCCGCCTGCAGCCGGGCGACGACGGCGCCTACACGATGACGCTTGAGCAGGCGTGGGACAAGCTGCGGGTCCGGGCCGACCAGCCGCTCACGGAGGTGCACGTCGTCAACGGCCTGCACCCCGACCTGCCCTGGGACTACTACCTGGAGCTGCTGCGCGGCTTCAAGCGCATCAAGCCGGACATTCACCTGAAGTGCTTCACCGCCGTCGAGATTGCCTTCTTCGCGGATCTGTACGGGAAGACCGACGAGCAGGTGCTCCGCGAGCTGATGGAGGCCGGGCTCGACTCGCTGCCGGGCGGCGGCGCCGAGGTGTTCGCCGAGCGCGTCCGCCGCAAGATCTGCCACGACAAGTGCGACGGGACGCGCTGGCTCGAGATCCATCGCATTGCCCACCGGCTGGGTCTGCGGACGAACGTCACGATGCTCTACGGCCACATCGAGACGCACGCCGAGCGCGTCGACCACATGCTGCGGGCCAGGGCGCTGCAGGACGACACCGGCGGCTTCCAGGCCTTCATCCCGCTCGCGTTCCACCCCGACAACAACCGGATGGAGAAGCTGCCCGCGCCGAGCGCCGCCGACACGCTGCGCGTCCACGCGGTCGCGCGGCTGATGCTCGACAACATCCCGCACGTCAAGGCGTTCTGGATCGCCACCGGCGTCGAGGTGGCCCAGACCGCGCTGTGGTTCGGCGTGGACGACCTCGACGGCACGGTGCAGGAGGAGCGCATCTACCACATGGCGGGCGCCCCGACGCCCGAGGCGATGACGCCGGCCGAGATCAGCCGTCTCATCCGCGGCGCCGGCCGCACCCCGGTCGAGCGCGATACGCTGTACAACGTCGTGTCGCTGCCGGCCTGACGGGTGTGGTAGAATCAAGCCAGAGTCAGGTTCTCCCGCGCGGGGCCTGGCTTTTTTAATGTCCGGGGCTTGGGAAGTTTTTCACAAGGCGCGGACCCGGGTGTCGGGTCCGCGCTTTTTCTTGTCGCTAGATTGAGAAAAGTTTCACAGGTGATGCGCCCGGGCGCGCGCAAAGGAGAGGACGAATGGACGTCGAGCTCCTGACCCGCTTCGAGAGCGAGCAGATCGGTCAGCGGCAGCCGTTGCCGGATCGCTACCTCGGCCTGCCGGACGAGGAGATGGAGGAGCGCATCGCCCGCGCCCGCGCCGACCTGGGCTCGCGGCTGCTCATCCTGGGCCACCACTACCAGCGGGACGAGGTCATCCGGTTCGCGGACTGCACGGGCGATTCGTTCAAGCTCGCGTGGCACGCGGCCGAGCGCGGCGACGCCGACTACATCGTGTTCTGCGGCGTCCACTTCATGGCCGAGAGCGCGGACGTCCTGAGCGGGCCGCACCAGCAGGTGGTGCTGCCCGACCTGGCCGCCGGGTGCTCGATGGCCGACATGGCCGAGGCTGATCAGCTCGAGGTCTGCTGGGACGAGCTGCAGGCGCTGGGCGCGACGGACGTCGTGCCGGTCACGTACATGAATTCGGCGGCGGCCATCAAGGCGTTCTGCGGCGAGCGCGGCGGGGTGGTCTGCACGTCGAGCAACGCGGGGCCCACGCTCGAGTGGGCGTGGAAGCGCGGGCGGCGGATCCTGTTCCTCCCGGATCAGCATCTGGGCCGCAACACCGCCTACAAGATGGGCGTGCCGCTCGACGAGATGGTGGTCTGGGATCCGGATCTCGCGTACGGCGGCGTGGCGCCCGATCGCCTGCAGGCCGCCCGGATGCTGCTCTGGAAGGGTCATTGCTCCGTCCACACGCGCTTCAACGTGAAGCAGGTCGAGCATCTGCGGCGCGCGCATCCGGGCATCAAGGTCATCGTCCACCCCGAGTGCACGTGGGACGTGGTGCAGGCGGCCGACGACAGCGGCTCCACCGAGTACATCATCCGGGCGGTCGAGCGCAGCCCGGCCGGTTCCACGTGGGCGATCGGCACCGAGATACACCTCGTCAACCGGCTGGCGCAGGAGCTCGCGCCCGAGCGGACGGTGATGACGCTCGACCCCATCGGGTGCCTCTGCTCGACCATGTTCCGGGTGTCGCCCAACCACCTGCTGTGGGTGCTCGAGGGGCTGCGCGACGGGGTCGTGCACAACCGCATCGTGGTGCCGGACCGCGAGAAGCACTGGACGCGCGTGGCCCTCGACCGGATGTTGGAGATCCACTAGACTTCCTTGACTTTCTTGCTGTATTCGATTCGAAGGAGAGGCGCCGATGGCCCATGAACTGCCCCCGCTCCCGTACGACTACAACGCGCTCGAGCCGCACATCGACGAGCAGACGATGCGGATTCACCACACGAAGCATCACCAGACGTACGTCACCAAGCTCAACGGCGCGCTCGAGAAGCATCCGGAGCTGGCCGGCAAGAGCGTCGACGAGCTCATCGCCGATCTCGCGAGCGTGCCGGACGGCATCCGGACGGCCGTGCGGAACAACGGCGGGGGGCACGCCAACCACACGCTCTTCTGGCAGGTGATGAAGCCGAACGGCGGCGGCGCGCCGAGCGGCAAGGTGGCTGCGGCAATCGACACCGCGTTCGGCTCGTTCGACGCCTTCAAGGAGCAGTTCGCCGCGGCCGGCGCCGGCCGCTTCGGCAGCGGCTGGGTCTGGCTGGTCAGCACGGGCGGCGTGCTCAGCATCGAGAGCTCGCCCAACCAGGACAGCCCGATGATGAACGGCAAGACGGCCATCCTCGGCCTCGACGTCTGGGAGCACGCCTACTACCTNNTACTACCTGAAGTACCAGAACCGGCGACCCGACTACATGGCGGCGTGGTTCAACACCATCAACTGGGACGAGGTGAACCGCAGGCTCGGATAGTGGCGTAGCGGGCTGGATGTCCTCGGTCCTGTTCCTGTTCCTCGCCCATCTCGGCGTCGGCATTGCCGGCACGCTGCTGCTCGTCGACTCGACGGCCGGCGTGAAGTTCTTTCGCTTCAACGCCGGGCTGGCGGCGGTCCTGCTGCTGGTCGCGCTCGCGTTTCGCCCCGAGACGGCGGCTCCGGCGCCCGCGGCAACCGCCGGGCTGTGGGCGCTCGGCGTGTCCACGGGCGCGCTGCTCGTCTACTGGGCCACCGTCGGGCGCGCCCTGACGCGCATCCGTCCGCTCCTGCTCTGGACGACCGCCGTGGCGGGCGCCGCGGCCCTCGTGGGGCAGGGTGTGGCGGCAGCCGCCGGCGAGACCGGGCCGTCGGCCGCGCTGACCATCGCCAGCTTCGTCTCGTCGGCCGCGCTCCTCGGCGGCGCCTGCACCGCGATGATCCTCGGCCACTGGTATCTGGTGCTGCCGTCGATGGACGTCTCGCTGCTGCAATCGATCGTCAGGTTCCACATCGGCTCGACCGTGCTGCGCGTCGCGGTCGTCGCCGTCGTGCTCTGGGTTGCCCTGGCGACGTGGGAGTCGCCGTCCGGCGCCGGGTACGCGCGCTACATCTGGTCGCTCGACGGCGTGTTCCTGTGGCAGCGCGTGCTGTTCGGCCTGCTGGGGCCGGTCGTCCTGGCGTACCTGACCTGGGAGACGGCGAAGATCCGCTCGACCCAGTCGGCGACCGGCATCCTCTACGTGGACTTCTTCACCGTCGTCGTCGGCGAGGTGCTGGCCAAGTACCTCCTGGTGTCGACGCGGGTGCCGCTGTGAACCTCACCCTCGTCTGCCCCGACTGCGCCGGCCGCCTGCCGGTGGCGGCGGCCGCCGCGCCAGCGGCCGTGCGCTGCGGCGGCTGCGGCCGCACCATCCCGCTGGCGGTGAGCGCCAGGGTCCGCGCCGACGAGGAGGCCGACGTCTGTCCCGTGTGCGAGGGCCGCGAGCTGTACGTCCGCAAGGACTTCGATCCGAAGCTGGGACTGGCGGTGATCGTCACCGGCGCGCTCATCAGCGCCGGCTTCTACTGGTTCGGGATGGACCTCGTCGCCTACGGCGTGCTCGGGGCCGCCGCGCTGCTCGACCTCATCGTCTACGGCCGGCTGCGCGACCTGTCGGTCTGCTACCGCTGCCACACCGAGTTCCGCGGCAGCTACCGCCGCACCGCGCCGATCTTCGACCTCCACACGGCGGACGAGCTGGAGCTGGAGTGGGCACGGCGGAAGCGTCGATAGGACGGGGCTGCGCCCCGAACCCCCGGCGGCCGCTTGCGGGGACCCCTGCGCCCCGCGCCGCTCCCGCCGAGGCGCGCCGTGCGCGCCTCGGCGGGAGCGGCGCGGGGCGCAGGGGTCCCCGCAAG
>JAAXGX010000124.1 GCA_012271165.1 Vicinamibacteraceae bacterium
CTCGACATCGACCCCGACACCATCCAGCACGCGCCCGGCGTCCATTCCGGCATCATCAGCACCCTGCGCGCATTCTGCCCCCCGGGCAGCAAGGTGCTCATGCAGACGCCGGGCTACAACGGGTTCTACACCGACATCCGCGTGGTCGGGTGCGTCGCCGAGGAGAGCCCGTTGCGGCTGGTCGACGGCCGCTACAAGATGGACTTCGAAGATCTGGAGCGCCGCATCGACCACGACACGCACGCCTTCATCCTGTGCAACCCGCACAATCCCACGGGGAACGTCTGGTCGCGGGAAGACCTGATGACGCTGGGCGAGATCTGCAACCGCCGGCGTGTCGTGGTGCTGGCGGACGAGATCCACTGCGACTTCGTCACGAAGGGACATGCCTACACGCCGTTCGCCACCCTCGACGACGAGGCCATCGTCCGCAACAGCGTCACCTTCAAGTCGGTCAGCAAGTCGTTCAACCTGTCGATGATGAAGTGCGCCTACCAGTTTTCGACCAACCCCGACTACCTGGAGCGGATCGAGGGGGTGGGACAGCACCGGCAGGCGATGAACACGCTCGGCATCGTCGCGGCCGAGGCGGCCTACAACGAGTGCGAGGACTGGCTCGACGAGCTTCTGGAGTACGTCGACGGCACGCTGGACTTCGTCGAGTCGTACGTTCGCTCGAACGTGCCGGGCGTGGAGACCGTCAAGCCGGAGGGAACCTATCTGGCGTGGCTCGACGTGGGCAAGGCCATGGAAGCGGCCGGCATGCAGCGGGCGGCGGCAGCGGTGGAGGGGAGCCCGACCCCGGAACAGGCGTTCCAGCGTTGGCTGGTGGACCACGCGCACATCCACCTCAACCCCGGATCCAGCTACGGCCTGGGCGGCGCCGGCCGCATGCGGATGAACACCGCCACGTCGCGTCAACTGGTCGAACGGGCGCTCGGCAACATGGCGCGCGCGCTGGCCGCCGTCTGACGAGGACCACCGGCGGTGTTTCGGGGGCCGAAGAGGCTGCGCCCGGAATCGTCCGGGCGCGAACGACGCTGAGCGGGGAGGATGTCCGATGCGGAAGACTGGTTACATGGCGGCCGGCGTGATCCTCGTTTGCGGGGCGTTTCTGCTCGGTGCGGCCGGCGCGGCGGCGCAGGAGGGCGTGAGCCGCGTGAAATCGTTCGAGCACCTCGACGCCCCGCGCATCGGGTTGCCCGACGGTGCGGGGGAGGCTCCCATGCGGGAGCTCTGTCCCGACGTCAGCGACATGTGCGGCAGGTACTGGGCATACACCGGCTACTTCGTCCGCAATGCCACGATCCCGACGCGCCACCGCGAGCTGCTCATCCTGCGCACCGCCTGGCTCTCGCGCGGCGACTACATCTGGGGGCGGCACGACGTCATCGGCAGGGAAGCCGGGCTGACGGCGGAGGAGATCGCGCGGGTGACGGCCGGCCCGGACGCAGCCGGCTGGGACGACTTCGAACGCGCCCTGCTTGCGGCGGCGGACGAGCTCCACGGCAGCCGGTTCATCTCCGATGCGACGTGGAACGTGCTCGCGGACGGCTACACGGACGACGAGTTGCGCCAAGTCGTGCTGATCGTCGGGAACTACACGCAGTTGGCGATGTTCCAGAACACGCTGGGCGCACAGCTTCCCCCTGGCGACGAGGGCTTGCCGGCCGACCCCGGCCGCTGAGATCCAGACTGCCTGGTAGCCGGCCGCGGCGTTCGCGCGCGATGCCGCGGCCGGCGCGCTCGGGCGTGCCGGCGCTCCTCGCCCGACAATCGTCGCCCGCGGCTCCGATTGCCGCCCAACCCAGTCGGCCTGGGAGTCTGCGCTGTAACGGCGCAGACTCCTAGCGCGATTGCGCCGGTTCCAGCTTCCGGACCCAGCCGTCGCCCTTCGTCAGCAGATAGAGCTCTCCGGCCGAGTCGATGCCCAGGCGCGCGTCCACCCGGGCCCCGCTGCCGTACGTGTTGGGAAACCCGGCCACGTCGACGAGGTCCTGCTCCTGGCCGTTCAGGACCAGCCGCAGCTCCCGGATCTCGGCGAGCTGGCCGGGCACGAGCCCGTCCGCATCGATGTACAGGACCCGGCCGCGCGGGAAGTCGGTGAAGACGTACTTGCCCCGCAGGGTGGGAATGGCCCGGCCGCGATAGACGAACCCGCCGCCGATGGCGTTGCCCTCGCCGTGGTCGTACTGGGCCACCGGGTACACGAAGGCCTGGTCGTCCTGCGCCGGCAGCGGATACACGCGTCCCGGACGCCTGGCGCCGACCGCGTAGCCCGTCGCGAAGGTGCCCTCCCGGAGCCGCCAGCCGTAGTTGGCGCCGGGCACTCCCAGATTGACCTCCTCGACGAAGTTCTGGCCGATGTCTCCCATGAACATGCGGCCGTCGGTGTCCCATGAGAACTGCTGCGCATGCCGCAGGCCGTAGGCCCAAATCTCGGGAGCCACACCCGCCTCGCCCACGAAGGGATTGTCCGCCGGAACGCCGTACGCTTTGCTTCCGTCGCCCGCGAGAGGATCGATGCGGATGATCGCGCCGTGCGGCACGCGGAGGGACTGGCTGAAGTCGCGGGGATCGTTGGCCGCCCCGGCATCCCCCAGCGTGGCGTAGAGAAGCCCATGGTCCGGCGATCCCGCCGCGGCCGTGGGATTGAACGCGATGACGCCGATGTTGTGGTTCGGTGCGAACTGGCCGATCCGGAAGACCTCCCGGGAACTCCCGCTGAACACGTTCGCCGCCGGATCGTCGGCCGTCCACTCCCGGATCACGCTCTCGTGACTCCCGGCGTCGTCGTCCAGGTAGTCCGCGTAGCCGCTGTCCGACCGCGCGCTGTACGCGGTGTAGAACTTTCCGAATCCCGGTGCGCCGGCGTCGGCGAACTGCGGGTGGAACGCCACTCCGACCAGCCCGGTCTCGTTGGGGAACATCGAGTCGTCGAAGCCGACGTCGAGAGTGCGAATGTCCATGTAGGCGACCGGTTCCATCCCCCTCTCGTCGGTGATGTACAGCACCCCGCGCAGGTCGTTGAGCACGAGGCGTCCCGAGCCGTCCCCTATCGGCGTCAGGTACTGGATGCGGGCGTAGGCCGGATTCGTTATCGGATCCAGGGCCGACTCCTCGGTTCGCGGCACGCGAACGAACTCGGTGGCTTCCACGATCAGGTCGCCCTTCCGAATCGGGTCGGGAAGGGGATCGTTCACGGCCTGCACCTGCGCCCCGGCCGGGACGGACGCGGCGACGATGATGATGGCGACTGCTCCGAGTGATCGTGCAAGGTGCATAACGGGCTCCGTGGGTTGAGAGGTGGTCGTCAGCAGCGGGAGGCCTGTCTGCGTGCGGGCATCAGGTGCGCGGCGGCGAGCCTGGCCCGCGCCGGAAATCCGTCCGCGCAACGAAGGATCCGCATCGTCGGCGTGTGATCGAACGCGTCCGCCTCGATCGGCGCGGCGCGCAGCTTCAGATGGGCGAACAGGGGACGCGCCCCGCCGGTGGGGCGCAGGTCCCGGCCGGGCGCGCCGGCGGCCGGCAACAGCTTCAGGGCTACCGTTCCCCGGACATTGCCTCCGATGGCGAGGATGCGATCACGAGCCCCGTCGACCTTGACGACGATGTCGCAGTGGGTCCGGGCGCCGTCGCCCATCCGGCGGCGCCGTTCCGCGATCGAGCGATAGCGGGGACGCCGCGCGCTGCACAGCAGATCCCCGGGCGCGATCGGCGTCGTCCCGATGTCGTAGGCGGCATACCCGGCCGGCGTTTCATCGGTCCCCTGAGCACGAATTGCCTGGTCGATGTACACGTGATGCGCGACGGCGCGCTGAAACCGGTTGGCGTTCCCGAGTCCGCCTTCGCACATCACCCACGAGACGAAGGCCGCCGACCACGGATATCGCCATCTGGCCGCGATGCCGCGCGGCCCCTTCCAGACTCTGTTCTGCGCGTCGAGGATCCAGGTGCCCTGCGGCGTTACCGCCCAGTACCCGGCGATGGACGCGGCGACGCGCGCGGACTCCGAGCGACTCGGCCGCCGCCGGCGGCGACGAGCGCGCTCCGCGGCGCCGATGTTCGTACGGTCCACGACGGGAAACCCGAAGAAGGCCCATTCCTGCACGACGATGTCTACGATACGGCGCCGGACGTCCTCCAGCGGCAGGTTGCGGCAGGGCGCTCGGCGAATCGTCATGCTGCCCGGCGTGCCGCTGACGCGTCCGGAAGGTGGCGCGACATCGAGTACGGCGGGGGGCAGGCGCTCGACGGACGCCTGCTGTGCGAACCCGACGGTCGCCGCACCCAAACCGGCCGTAAAGGCCAGGACGAGAGTCTTCAAGCCTGCGCGC
>JAAXGX010000105.1 GCA_012271165.1 Vicinamibacteraceae bacterium
GATACGGCGCTCGCCAGACGCTGTCACCCCTCAAAACGCGCTGAAGCGGGAGCAGCCTCGGGCATAAACCCTTATGAATGAGTACGATAGCACTCTACGAGAAAGAGCCGCACCCCCGCGGCGATTATCCACACGAGGCAGCCCATGTTGTCGTCACCGGCCGACGCGCCGTCGCGGCTGCGAGAGACGTCCATGTTCCGCTGACGAGCGCGCAACGTCTCCATGTCCAGCAGTTCTACGCGTGTGCAGCGCGCCTGCGGCCCTTCGTCTTTCCCTGCTACGGTCGTGAACACGATCTTGAGCCGGTGTTTCCCGGCCCGGATTTCCTCCGAGGCGGTGGCCGTCAAGCCTCTGGCAAGTGTGCTCAGTCTTTCCGCGATGATGGGCAGTCGGACGCGGATCAGAAGATCCTTGCGTTTGAACCGCTTGCCGAGCGATCATGACCTCGTCTCGGTCGGCCGAGGCACGGGTGCTCGTGCGTCGAGTTGTCCTGGAGGAGAGGTAGATGCGCCACAGACTTCTTGGATCGGCAATCGTTGCGGCCGTGGCCGCGATCCTGGCAGCGACGGCCGGCGTCGCGCGCGCCCAGTCGGCCGGCGACGACAGGGCCTGGGAGCCCGGCCGCACGGCTGACGGACAGCCCGACATCTCGGGCGTGTGGACCAACTTCGACCCGACGCCGTTCGAGGCCCCCGACGACGTCGACCTGGAGCGGCTGGCGCCGCTCGCGGCGTGGTTCCCCGGCAGCAACCGGCCGCAACGGGCGCCGGCGATGCCGGCTTCCGAGGCGGACAGGCGACGTCCCCCGCAGGGGCCCTGGGGCGACGGGCCGGGCAGTGCCCCGCGTAACGAGCGCCGGCGGTCGATGGTCGTCGACCCGCCGAACGGCCGGATCCCGGTGCGCGACCATGCCCGCGCGACCCGCGACTACAACCTGATCCACCTGACCGACTCGTACATGAACCACACGCCGTGGGAGCGGTGCATCACCCGCGGCGTGCCCGGGGGGATCTTCCCGCCCGGCTACGGCGCCGGCTACCGGATTCTTCAGACGCCGGGCTACGTGGTCATCCTGTACGAGATGATCCACGAGGCGCGGATCATCCCGATTGACGGCCGCCCGTTGCCGTCGGGGAAGATCCGGAGCTGGAACGGGGCGTCGCGCGGCCGATGGGAAGGCAACACCCTGGTGGTCGAGGTGGGCAACTACAACTCCAAGGGCGCGATTGCGACGAACATCGCGACGCGCGGCGCGCGCGGCTTGCCGCGCACCGAGGACCTGCGGGTCGTGGAGCGGTTCACGATTGCCGGCCCAGACGCCCTGGAGTACGAGGTGACCATCGAGGATCCGGCGATCTACACGGATACCTGGAAGGTGGCCATGCCGCTGAACCGCGACACCACCTACGACCTGTTCGAGTACGCCTGCCACGAGGGCAACTACGGCCTGGCGAACAGCCTGAGCGCCGGCCGGGCCGAAGATCGCGAGGCGGCGCAGGGGCGGTAGCGAAAAAGCGCGGGGAGGGTACCCGAATGGAGAGACCGGTACGCCTGGCCGCGGTCATGCTGCAGGCGGTTACGCTGGCGGCATGCCTTCTCTGTACGGGCGCGGCCGCGGCGCAGACGGAGACGGACGGCGAGTACAAGGCGCCGCGCACGGCCTGGGGCCGTCCCGACTTCCAGGGCCGCTACACGATGGAGACCTTCACCCCGCTGGAACGGCCGGATCACTTGGCGGGGAAGGAGTTCTTCACGGAAGAGGAAGCGGCCGAGCTGCAGGAACTGCTGACGGCGGAGGGGGTCGATCCGCTCGCGGGCAACGTCCTCGCGCTCGAGGACGAAGAGCAGCGGCAGGACCGGCTGTACCAGGACAGCGACACGCACTACGACAACTCGGTCTGGCTGCGCGGCAACACGCCGAAGGGGCTGTCGAGCCGGCGGACGTCGTTGATCGTCGATCCGCCGGACGGCCGCATCCCGCCTCGGACGGAGGAGGCGGTGCGGGCCGCGGCGGACCGGCGCGAGGCCCGGCGCGGACGCGAGTTCGAGAGCCATCTGGTGCGGCCCCTGTCCGAGCGCTGCATCGTCTGGCCGCACGAAGGGCCGCCGATGGTGCCGCCGGCCTACAACGACATCCTGCAGATCCTGCAGACGCCAGACTACGTCGTCATCGCGCCGGAGCTGCGGACCAACAAGCCGCGCATCATCCCGCTGGACGGCGGGCCTCGAATCTCCGACCGGATCAGGCTCTTCCAAGGCGATCCCCGTGCCTGGTGGGACGGCGACACGCTCGTGGTGGAGTCGACCAACTTCACCGGCAAGACCCTGTTCCGCGGCGCGGCAACCGAGGAGATGATCGTCATCGAGCGGTTCACCCGGGTGGACGCCGACAGGATTCTCTACGAGTTCACGGTGGACGATCCGCGGGCGTGGGCCCGCACGTGGAGCGTCGAGATTCCGATGCAGCGGCGGGATGATCCGATGTTCGAGTATGCCTGTCACGAGGGCAATTACGACGTCGGCAACATCCTGACCGTGAACCGGAATCTGGAGAAGCAGACGGCGGCGGACGAGCAGCCGTGAACCGCGGATGAACTTGCGCAGACGAGACGGCGCGGCGGCCGGGCGCTGGGGCGGCCTGCTGTCGACGGATGACGAGGAGCGGAGGCACATGAGGTTCCAGACGCGGCGCGAACGGAAACGACGGCGCGCGGCGCGGCCATGCCGGAACTGGTGGCTCTCGGCCGCGCTCTGGGTGGTCGCCGTCGCGGTGGTCGTCCGGATTGCCGGCGGCTCTTCCGCGGGGGCGGTCGGACCCGGAGCGACCGAACGGGGGGGCGGAGAATCCGAGGTGGCCGGTACGCTTGCCGGTCGTGCGCCGCTGTCCGCGGATGGACCGGCCGCCGGAACGCCGCGAGCAGCGGGCGCTGTCCGGGCCGGAGCGGCGCAGGTTGCCGGTACGCCCTCGGTACAGCAGCCCGCGGTCGACCGGACCGCGGAGCCGCAGCGGATGTTCCGGCGGTACTGCATCGGTTGCCACAACGACCGCCTGCGGACCGCTGACCTCTCGATCGCGGCTCTCGATCTGGAGAACGTCCCGGCCGCCGCGGAAACCTGGGAGAAGGTGGTGACCCGGCTGCGGGCCGGCTCGATGCCGCCTCCCGGACGCCCGCGGCCGGACGAGGCGACCTACCGGCACGTGGCCGGCTGGCTGGAGTCCGAGCTGGACAGCGCCTGGGCGGCCGCTCCGTATCCGGGGCGGATCAACGCCATCCACCGCATCAACCGCACGGAGTACCGGAACGCCATCCGCGACCTGTTCGCGCTCGACGTCGACGTCGAGTCGCTGCTGCCGGGCGACGAGACCGCCGACGGCAGCTTCGACAACTTCGCGGATGTCCTCGGGCTGTCGACCGCGCACATCGAGCGCTATCTGTCGGTCGCGCGGCAGGTGACCCGGCTGGCGACGGGACTGCCGCCGCCGAGCCCCGGCGCGGACACGTTCGAGATCTCGATCCACATCGTGCAGGACACGCGGCAGGGAGACGACCTGCCGCTCGGGTCGCGCGGCGGGGTCGCCGTTCCGTACCAGTTCCCGGTCGACGGCGTGTACCGTGTCAAGGTGCTGCTGCGACGCCAGTACCAGGACTACCTGATGGGGATGGGCTGGCCGCAGTGGCTCGACGTCCGGGTGGACGGCCGGCTGGTGAAGCGCTTCACGGTGGGCGGCAACGTGCCCGGCCGGCCGGTCGCCGCAAGCTACGCCGGCGACGGCGAGCCGGGCTTTGCGGGCGCCGTCGAGTGGGAGGAGTTCATGCAGCGCGCCGGCGACGCCAACCTCGAGGTGGACGTGCCGGTGGAGGCCGGTCCGCACGTCGTCGGGGTGTCGTTCGTCCGCCAGTTGTGGGAGCCGGAGGGGCTGCCCCAGCCGTTGCAGCGCGGTCGCGTGCTGACGAACGACCAGATCTACATGGGCTACGCCGCGGTGCGCTCGGTCGAGATTGGCGGGCCGTATCAGATGGCGGATACCGTCGCCGACACGCCGAGCCGGCGGGCCATCTTCACCTGCGAGCCGAACGGCGACGCCGAGGAGCGCGCCTGCGCCACGGAGATCCTGTCGTCCATCGCCCGGCGCGCGTTCCGGCGGCCGGTGACGGACGGTGACGTCCGCTCCCTGCTGCGTTACTTCGACGAGGGGCGCGCGGCGGGCAGTTTCGAGGCCGGGATTCAGTTCGGACTCGAGCGGATCCTCGTCGATCCCGACTTTCTGGTGCGCGTCTACCGAGATCCCATCGACCTGGACCGCGACACGTATGCGCTGAGCGACCTGGAGCTGGCCTCGCGCCT
>JAAXGX010000094.1 GCA_012271165.1 Vicinamibacteraceae bacterium
GTGCGGGCGATCCTGCGCGAGGCCGCCCGCGACGACCACGCCTTCTCGTCGATCGTGCTGGCCGTCGCCCGCAGCGTGCCGTTCCAGATGCGCATGTCGTCGGAGGCGCAAGGCGCGCACGGCGCGCCTCGGCGGGAGCAGCGTGGGGCGCAGGGGTCCCCGCAAGCGGACGCCGGGGGTCCGGGGCGCAGCCCCGTCTGATCGAAGCTAGGCCGGCAGGCCCCGGTACCAGGTCCTGAGCGCCGCGCCGATGGCGTGCGGCCGGTCCTCCTGCACGAAGTGCAGGCCGGGGCCGATGTCGACGGCCGTCAGCTTCCGCATGTGCGCGCGGCACCACCCCACCAGCTCCTTGCGCAGGATGGCGCCCGGCCGCGCGTAGAGGAGCAGCTTGGGCACGTCGCATTCCGAGAGCCAGGTGGCATAGGCACCGACGAGCGCCGTCATGTCCGCCGGCTCGCCGTCGATCGGGATCTCGTTCGGCCAGCGCCAGACCGGCTTGCGGCTCGCCGGTTCCCGGAACGGCTCACGATAGCGCTCCATCTCGACGTCGCTCAGCCGGCGTTGCATCGCACCCGGCAGCACCTGCTCGACGAACGCGTTCTGGCCGACAACGAGATCCCAGCCGACCTGCGGCGTGCGGAACGCCTCGAACACCGGACGCACCGTGCGCGGCCACTCGTCCCACGTCACGGGCCGCACGAGCGCCTCCATGAACGCGAGCCCACGGACGTTTGCCGCGTGACGCCGCGCGTAGTGAAAGCCGAGCGCCGAGCCCCAGTCGTGGAGCACCAGGGTGAGCCGCTCCAGGCCGAGCGCCTCGATGAAGCCGTCGACGTAGCGGGCGTGGTCGACGAAGCGATAGTCGAGGTCCGGCTTGTCCGACCGCCCCATGCCGATCAGGTCCGGCGCCACGCAGCGCGCCTCCCCCGCCAGGTGCGGCATGACGTTGCGCCAGAGGTAGCAGGACGTCGGATTCCCGTGCAGGAACAGCAGCGGGTCACCCTCGCCCGCCTCGACGTAGTGGATGCGGGAGCCGGCCACGGTCACGAACCGGGACTCGTAGGGCATCTCCGCCGAGATCGTCTCTTCGGTCATGCAGGGGACATGGTTGCAGCGGGACGGCGGGAAGGGAACCGAGTCGGACGGCGGGAGGGCCGGGACGCCCTCCCGCCGCCGGGATGACGCGCTACTGCTGGTTGTCGTTGGCCAGGTTCTGCTGCGACGGGAAGTCGGCCTGGCACAGCGGGCAGCCGATGACGTAGTCGTTCTTCGACAACTGCAGCCGCTCGCGGCGCTCGGCCATCTCGCGCTCGAACTCCTCGTCGGTCAGCGCGAAGCCCTGCCCGATGTTGATGAACATGTTGGCCACGGAGCGGCGGCCGCCACCCGACCAGTTCCGCGGGTCGGCCACGTTGCGGTTGGCCACCGTCGTGTCGTGCCAGCCGATGATGTGCAGGATGGTCCCCTTCGGCAGCAGCGGGGCGTGGTCGTCCTCGTAGATGTACTGCTTCACCCAGTTGTGGTCGTAGCCGGCGCAGGTGAGCTGCTGGACGTTGTGGCCCCAGATGGCCTCGAGGCACATGCGGATGCCGGGCGCATGCTGGTGCGGCTCGAACAGCACGATCTTGGTGTGCTCCTCCAGCACGCGGTACGCGTGCAGCTCCTGGCCGGCCATGTTCGGCTTCATGTCGATGTCGACACCGTTGCCCAGGACGTTGCTCGTGTACTTCATCTCGGGCTCGTAGCCCTCGGGATGCAGCTTGAACGCGAACTTCAGATGCGCCCGGGTCTCGCGCCCGTTCGAGTGCAGGTGGGCGTTCTCCAGGTTGAGCCGCGAGCCAGCGGCGAGCAGCCGCCCGGCCTCGGCGGGAAACACGTCCGCGTTGCGGCCCACCTCGTGCACGGGCCAGCGCGTCGTGGTCTCGCCGTCCTCACCCTCGGGCGCGATGGTCTCGTAGGTCATGTGGTGGAACACGTAGCGTCCGCCCACCGTGTTGCTGCCCTGCGACCGGGGTACGTCATTGAACTCCTTGACCTCGACCGCGGCGACGTAGCGGTCCTCGTCCAGGCCGATCGGAATGGTGCCCAGCGACGTCCACTTGTCGGGCGCCGCGGCGGGCACGACGATCTCGTTCGACTCGATGATCAGGTCCGGCTCGCCAATCGTCCATTGATCCGGCCCGGCGAACTGGCGCGGCGGCGGGAGGTCGGCCGGGTCGCCGAGGGGGGCCCCGCTGTCGGCCCAGATCGCAATCGCCTCGATCTCCGCCTCGCTGAGCGACGGGTCGTTCTTGTAGTGCTGGATCCCGATGTCCTTCTCGATGAACCAGGGCGGCATGGCGCCGCGCTGGTTGCGGAGCGCGGTCCGGGCCTTGATGGCGCGCGCCCAGGGCCGGACCTCCTCGTAGGTCAGCAGCGACATCGGCGCCACCGAGTCGGGCCGGTGGCACTCCTGGCAGCTCCGCTGCAGGATCGGCGCAATGTCCTTGGCGAACGTGACCTCGCCGGCGGCGCCCTCCGTGCCGGGCTGGGCACCCGCGGCGACCGGCACGAGCACAGCGACGACCAGAAGTCCGAGCCGATGCATGCCTCTCATCGCAACTCCCTTCGAGATGAGCCGAACAGTTGCCCCATAGTATCCCCGCAAATCACGCCGGCGGCAACGATCCATCAGATGGGGCTGCGCCCCAAGCCCCCGGCGTCCGCTTGCGGGGACCCCGCAGCCCCGCGCCGCTCCCGCCGAGCCGCGCCGTGCGCGGCTTGGGTTCACTCGGCGGGTTCTATTCTGAAGAGTGCGGCCTCATCGGCGTCCGTGAGGACGTAGAGCAGCCCGTCGGGCCCCTGGCGGACGTCGCGGATGCGCTGCCGCAGCTCGGTGAGCAGCCACTCGCGGCGCTGCTCCTCCCCGTTCTCGTTGAAGACGATGCGTTCGAGGTGCCCGGTGTTGCGGATCCCGCCGGTCCGCAGCGCGCCGACGAACAGGCTGCCCGCCCACCGCGGAAACCGGTCGGCGTCGTAGAAGGCCATCCCCGACGGCGCCACGGAGGGCAGCCACACGATCTCGGACTGCTCCATCCCCGCCTGCCACGGCCGCGACGCGACGCGCGGCCCGGAGTACTGCCGACTGTAGGAGACGACCGGCCAGCCGTAGTTCCGGCCCGGACGGATGATGTTCAGCTCGTCGCCGCCGAGGGGCCCGTTCTCGTGCGCCCACAGCTCGCCCGTCGCGGGATGAAGGGCCATGCCGAGCTGGTTGCGGTGTCCCAGCGAGTAGATCTCCGGGCGGTGGCCCTCCCGACCCGCGAAGGGGTTGTCGTCCGGGATGCCGCCGTCGTCGTGCAGCCGCACGACCTTGCCGACGGTGTCGCCCGGGTCCTGGGCGCGGCCGCCCTTCTCGCCGAACGCGCCGCCGACCGTCAGGAAGAGCGTCCCGTCGGCCGCGAACACGACCCGCGAGGCGCCGGCGCCGCTGCCGTCCAGCAGCTCGGAGGTGAACAGCGTTTCGACGTCGGTCAGCGCCGCCCCGTCCAGCCGCCCGCGCGCGAGCGCCACGCGGACGCCGTCGTCGCCCGGCCGCGAGTAGGTGAGATACACGAGCCGGTTGGCGTCGAACCGCGGGTGCAGCGCGATGTCCATCAGGCCGGCCGCGCCGACCGCGTGGACCGCCGGCACGCCCGCGACCGGCTGCGGATCGAGGACGCCGTCGCGGATCACCCGCAGGCGCCCCGCCCGCTCCGTGACGAGCAGGCGGCCGTCCGGCAGGAAGGCCAGCGCCCACGGATGCGACAGGTCGCGCGTCACGACCACCAGCCGGATCCGGGCTTCCGCGGTCTCGATGACCAGCGGCCCCGCGGGCAGGGGCACCGGCGGCAGGCCCGGCGTCGCCTGCTGGGCCGCCGGCAGGGCGGCGGCCAGCAGGCAGCCGCCCATGGCTGCCGCCAGCATCACGGCGCGCCGTGCGGCCGGTCGCATGTCTACTGCTGCTGCGCCGCGGCGTCCTGGACGCGGGCGCCCGCGAGCATGTTGTAGAGGCCGTAGTTGCCCTCGTGGCAGGCGTACTCGAACACCAGCTCGCCACGCTTCATCGGCAGCTCCGCGGTGAACGGCCGCGTGAAGGTCGTCGGGTCGTTCACGGTGTACTCGTAGAGCAGCGTGTCCTCCGCCGCCAGGCTGAAGCGCTCCGTCAGGTGCAGGTGGGTGCCGGTCCCGGCCGCCTGCGCGACCGACGGATTGAAGCTCGCGGTCTTGTCGCTGAAGTTGGTCGACTCGATCACCAGCGTGTCGCCGTCCCAGTAGCCCCGCGAGTCGCCCATCCACTGGCGGATGCTCGCCGGCAGGTGGTCGCGCCCGTCGAGCGGCACGATGCGGGCGTCGTGCACCATCTCGTGGAAGATCACGACGTAGTCGGACGTCTGGAAGAGCTGGATGTTCTGGTTGTAGCCGGCCGGCACGATGGGCGGACCGGAGTTGAAGCCGAGCAGGCAGCGTTCGGCGAGGCCGCGGTCCTCGTAGCTGTCGGTGCCGATGCCGGCGGCCCGGACGCGGACCGGCAGGGTGCCGCCCAGGTCCTCGGCCAGCGAGAGCTGCTGCATCTCGACCCCGGGCTGCAGCGCGGGCAGGCGCCCGTCGGGCGGGTCGACGATGAGGGACGTGCGCTGGTCGTCGACCACGCGGGCGCCCTGGTCGACCCAATAGTGGTTGTAGCCGCCGACGTTGCCGCCGACCGGCAGCAGCTCGTCCCGATCCGTGGTCGGGGCGTTCAGCTCCGCGCTGCGCGCGGCCGCGCGCGCCTCGATCTCCGCCGCTTCCTCGGCCGCCAGGACCGCCTGGTCGGCCTGGTCCGCGGGCCGCTCGAGCGGCGTCAGCGTGCGGAAGTCCCACACGCCCTGCAGGTCGGGCCTGCCGTCGGGCAGCCGCGGCGGGTCGAACGCCGTCTGCGCGCCGGCCGGGGCGACACCCAGGGCAAGCGCGAAGAGCACCGGTGCGGCGACGAGAGCTCTGCTGATCATGTCATCCTCCTGATCGAACCGCATCGCGTCCGACCCGTGGCCGGCTCACGGTTCGCCGCCATCATATTACCTCTTGCCTCGGGAACCGCGGTTGACGGAGCGGCGCCAGGGGCATATGCTTTGTTTAACAAAGGACTTTACATCATGTCAGTCGCACCCATCTCGCTGATCGGCTGGCTGCACACCGCCGTGTGCGTCGCGGCGATGGCCGCGGGCGCCGTCGCGTTGTGCACCCGCAAGGGCTCGGCCCGCCACAGGCGCTGCGGCCGGTGGTACGTCGGCACGATGATCGCCGCCCAGCTCACGGCGCTCCTCATCTACACCGGCGAGGGCTTCCGCATCTTCCACTGGCTTGCCGTCATCGCGCTGCTGCTCGTCGCGCTCGGCGCCATCGCCGCCCCGCGCCAGGCGCGTCTGCCCTGGTTCCTCGCGCACGTCAGCGGCATGGTGTGGAGCTACTACCTGCTCGTCGGCGGCGCCGTGAACGAGGCGTTCCTGCGCCTGCCCGTGCTGTGGCCGGTCTCGCCGTTCGACGGCGGTCCGTCGCACTACCACGCCTCCGCCCACATGGCCGTCCTCCTGTTCTTCACGGCCTGCTGGGCCGCCTTCGTGGGAAGACGGCTGCAGCGGCGGCGCCCGGCGCATTCGCGCCGGCTGGCACCGGAGGCCGAAGCATGACCAGCGAGACCGGGACACGCGCCACGCGGGACGCGCCGGGCGGGATGTTCCCGGGCCACGCCGCGCCGGCCGACGAGCTGGCGCTGATCCGCCGCATGATGGAGCAGGCGCAGGCGGCCGCGGCGCTCGACGGCCGCCACCTCGTGCTGTGGGGCGTCCTGCTCGCCGCGGTGCAGGCCGTCCACCTCGCGCTGGCCCTGGCCGGCGCCGGACCGGCGGGCGCGTATCCCTGGGTGGGCGCGATGGCCGCCGGCGTCTGCGGGTCGGCCGCGCTCGGATTCTCCGGGCGCCGCCATCCAACCAACCTGGCAGTCCGCCTGTACGGCAGCGTCTGGATGGGACTCTGCCTGACTATCGTCCTGCTCTTCGCGCTGGCGCTCGCCGGGCGGGGCATCGAGCCCGCGCACCTCGGCGTCGTGGCGCCCGCGGCGACCGGCTTCGCGTTCTTCGTCTCGGCGACGATCGCCGGCCTCGGCTGGCTGCGCTGGATCGCGCTCGCCTGGTGGGCCGCGGCGCCGACCGCCGGCCTGCTCGCTCCCGGCCCGCTGGCCGGTATGGCGGGCATCGCGCTCTACCTCGGCCTCATGGCGCTCCCGGGACTGGCGATCATGCGCCGCGGGAAGCGCCCCTGACCGATGCCGAGGGTTGCGCGCGGCCCGCTCGACGACACCATCCACGCGCAGGCGCGGCTGGCCATCGTCGCGTTCCTGAACGGGCTGGACGAGGCCAGCTTCACGACGCTGAGGCAGGCGCTGGACCTGACGGACGGCAACCTGAGCGCGCACCTCCGCAGGCTCGAGGAAGCCGGCTACGTGGAGGTCGCGAAGGCGTTCGTGGGGCGCAAGGCGCAGACGACCGTGCGGCTCACGGCGGCTGGCCGCAGCGCGTTCACCGAGTACGTGGCGACGCTGGCGGGCCTGCTGGGCCTGCCGCTCGACGAGCGATTCGTGCGTTGAAGGCCTGATTCGCTCGACTTCGGGGCGGCAAGTTGGCATCCTTATATGCGTCCGTCGCCCCAGGAGGCGCGCATGCGGTTCTTCGAGATCGAGAAGCGGCAGTCGGCGCTGGCGCTGTTCGCCGGCGCCCTCGTCCTGGCGGCACCCCTGGCCGCACCGGCGGCGACCGGCCAGGGCCCGCCGGAGAGCACCGGCCCGCAGGCGGCGGGGGCGCTCGTGGACCGCTACTGCGTCACCTGCCACAACGAGCGGCTGCGCACCGCGGGCCTGGCGCTCGACGACCTCGACGCGGCCCGGCCGGACGCCAACCCCGAGCTGTGGGAGCGCGTCATCGGCAGGCTGCGGGCGGGCTCGATGCCGCCGCCCGGCCGGCCGCGTCCCGACGCCGGCACGTACCGCGCCGTGGCCGGCTGGCTGGAGGCGGAGCTCGACAGGGCCTGGGCCGCCAACCCCAGACCCGGCCGGATCGGCGCGGTCCACCGGCTGAACCGCACGGAGTACGCCAACGCCGTGCGCGACCTGCTCGCCATCGACCCGGACAGCTTCGACGTGCGGCCGCTGCTGCCCGGCGACGAGACGGCCGACGGCAGCTTCGACAACTTCGCGGGCGTCCTCACGGTTTCGAGAGCCCATCTGGAGCGCTACCTGTCGGTCGCCCGGCAGGTGACGCGGCTCGCGACCGGCCTGCCCCCGGTGGCGCCGGGCATCGAGACGTTCGAGATTCCGCTCCACGTCGTGCAGGACGAGCGACAGAGCGAGGACCTGCCGTTCGGGTCGCGCGGCGGCATCGCCGTGCGGTACCACTTCCCCGTCGACGGCGAGTACCTCCTGAAGGTGCGCCTCCGCAGGCAGTACCAGGACTACATCATGGGCATGGGCTGGCCGCAGCAGCTCGAGGTGCGCCTCGACGGCCGGCTCCTCAGGCGCTTCGTGGTCGGGGGCAATGTGGAGGGCCGACCGGTGGCGGCCAGCTACGCCGGCGCCGGCGAGCCGGGCTTTGCCGGCGACCCGCGCTGGGAAGAGTTCATGCAGCTGACCGGCGACGCCGCGCTGGAGGTGCGCGTGCCGGTCGAGGCCGGGCCGCGGGTGGTCGGCGTCTCGTTCGTGCGCGAGCTGTGGGAGCCGGAGGGTCTGCCCCAGCCCCTGCAGCGCGGGCGGGTGCTGACCAACGACCAGATCTACATGGGCTACGCGGCCGTGGGCGCGGTGCAGATAGGCGGCCCGTACACGGCCGGCGGCCGGTCGCACGACACGCCGAGCCGGCGCAGGATATTCCTCTGCACCCCCCGCGACCCGGCCGCCGAGCGGCCGTGCGCGGAGCGGATCCTGACGACCGTCGCCCGCCGCGCCTACCGGCGACCCGTCACGACGGCCGATCGGGAGTCGCTGCTGGCGTTCTTCGACGCCGGCCGGCGCGAGGGCGGCAGCTTCGAGGCGGGCATCCAGTACGGGCTCGAGCGCATCCTGGTCGATCCCGACTTCCTGCTGCGCGTCTACCGGGAGCCCATCGACCTGCCGCGCAGCCAGCGCGCCTACCGCCTGAGCGACCTGGAGATCGCCTCACGCCTGTCGTTCTTCGTGTGGAGCAGCATCCCGGACGACCGCCTCCTGGAGCTGGCCGAGAGGGGACAGCTCTCCGAGCCGGCGATCCTGGAGCAGCAGGTGCGGCGCATGCTGGCCGATGCCCGGGCAGAGGACGCGCTGGTCAGCGACTTCGCGGCGCAATGGCTCAACCTGCGCCGCGTCGAGGAGGTGGTGGTCGACCCGCACCGCTACCCGCACTACGACGAGACCCTGCTGCAGGCGTTCCGGCGCGAGACCGAGCTGTTCGTCGCCAGCACGCTACGGGAGGACCGCAGCGTCACGGACCTGCTCGACGCGGACTACACGTTCGTCAACGAACGGCTGGCGCGGCACTATGGCATAATGGGCGTCCAAGGCAGCCGGTTCCGGCGAGTCGCCCTCTCGAACCGGGAGCAGCGCGGGGGTCTGCTCGCGCATGGAGCGGTTTTGGCGACCACCTCCTATCCCGACCGGACGTCGCCCGTCCTGCGCGGCAAGTGGCTGCTGGACAACATCTTCGGCCTGCCCGTGCCGCCGCCCCCGCCCGGCGTGGACACCAACCTGGACGCCAACCCCGCGTCGATGCGGCTGCCCATCCGCGAGCGCCTCGCGCAGCACCGGCGGAACCCCTCCTGCGCCAACTGCCACGCGGTCATCGATCCGCTGGGGTTCGCGCTGGAGAACTTCGACGTCATCGGCGGCTGGCGGACCATCGACGAGGCGGGCGAACCGGTCGACGCACGCGGGACCGCGGCGAGCGGGGCGCCGGTGGAAGGCCTGGCGGGGCTGCGCGCGCTGCTCCTGGAGCAGCCCGAGCAGTTCCCCCGCACCCTCACCGAGAAGCTGATGTCGTACGCCCTCGGCCGGCGGCTCGAGTACTACGACCGGCCGGCGGTGCGGCAGGTCGTCCGCGACGCCGCGGCCCGCGACTACCGCTGGTCGTCGATCGTCGCCGGCATCGTGAAGAGCCCCAGCTTCCTGCTGCGCGCCACCGGCGCGGCGGCATCCGGAAACTGAACGACCCGAACCACAGACGAGGAACCGCAGACCATGGCTATTCTGACGACGAAACCGTTGGCGCGGCGGACGGTCCTGCGCGGCCTGGGCGCGACGCTGGGGTTGCCGCTCCTCGACGCGATGCTTCCCGCGTTCGCGTTGCGCGCCGAGGCCGCCGCGAAGCCGGCGCATCGCTTCCTGGCGTTCTACGTGCCGAACGGGATGGCCATGGAACACTGGCTCCCGGCCACCGAGGGGCGCGACTTCGAGCTGACCCCCATCCTCGAGCCGCTGGCGCCGTTCCGCGACCAGATGATCGTGCTGTCGGGTCTGAAGACGAGCTGGAACTACATCCACGCGGGCGCGTCCGGGTCGTTCCTGACCGGGACGACGCGCGGCGGCCGCAACGAGGTGGAGATTCTGGCCGACGTGTCGATGGATCAGCTCCTGGCGCGGCACTTCGCGGACCAGACGCAGGTTCCGTCGCTCGAGATGGCGATGGACCAGCCGAACAACGCCGGCGCCTGCAGCGGCCAGTTGAGCTGCGTCTACACGCACACGATCTCGTGGCGCAGCGCCACGCAGGCGCTGCCGATGGAGTGGAATCCGCGGGCGGTGTTCGAGACGCTGTTCGGCGACAGCGGCAGCACCGACTGGGCCGCGCGCGAGGCGCGGCTGCGGCAGCACAAGAGCCTGCTGGACGCGGTGACGGAGCGGCTGGCGGACCTCAAGCGCGAGCTCGGACCGCAGGATCGGGTCAAGGTCGACGACTACACCGAGGCCGTGCGCGACGTGGAGCGGCGCATCCAGCGCACCGAGGAGCAGAGCGACGTCGAGCTGCCGGTGGTCGCCCAGCCGCAGGGCGCGCCGTCGGACTTTGAGGACCACCTCGCGCTGATGCTGGACCTGCAACTGCTGGCCTTCCGGTCCGATCTCACGCGCGTCATCACCTTCATGATCGGCAAGGAGCAGAGCGCCCGCCCCTACCCGCAGGTCGGCGTGCCGGAAGCCCACCATCCGCTGTCGCACCACAACAACGACCCGGCGCTGGTGGCGCACATGGCAAAGATCAACCGCTATCACACGCAGTTGCTCGGCGAGTACCTCGCGAAGCTGCGTGCGACCGCGGACGGCGACGCCACGCTGCTCGACAACATGACGATCCTGTATGGCTCCGGCCTGTCCAACAGCAGCCGGCACTCGGGCAGCAACCTGCCGCTGCTGCTGCTCGGCGGCGGGGCGGGACGGCTCGACGGCGGCCGCCACGTGCACTACGCCAACGAGCCCTCCACGGCCAACCTGCTGTTGACGCTGATGGATAAGCTGGATGTCCCGGTGGAGCGCATAGGCGGCAGCACGGGCAAGCTCCAGCTCGATGCGCTGCCGGGGGTGTGACGCCATGCGAGCACTCATTGCGCTGCTGGCCGTTCTGCTCGCCGCCGGCGGCGCAGCCGCCGGCGAGGCGCCGCCGCTGGTCGACGCGGCCCGCAACACCGACACCGCGGCGCTGCGGACGCTGCTGGGGGGTGGGGCGCCGCCCGGCACGGCCGACGTGGACGGCACGACCGCCCTGCACTGGGCGAGCTACCGCAACGATCTGGAGGGCGCCGACCTGCTGCTCGGGGCGGGCGCCGACGTGAACGCGGCGACCGATCTGGGCGTCACGCCGCTCTGGCTCGCGGCCGAGAACGCGAGCCGGGCCATGGTGCGCAGGTTGCTCGAGGCCGGCGCCGATGCGAACCAGTCGCTGCTGCTCGGCGAGACGCCGGCGATGGTCGCCGCCCGCTCGGGCAACGCCGACGTGCTCGAGCAGCTCCTGGCGGCGGGGGCCGACCCCGAGGCGCGCGGCGCGCGCGGGCAGACCGCGCTGATGTGGGCGGCGGCCAAGCACAGGACGGCCGCCGTGGAGGTGCTGCTCGCCCACGGCGCGGACGTGCACGCCCGCTCCGACGTCTGGAGCCAGGTGATGGCCGTGCCGCCCCACGGGCGGCCCGAGTACAACGGCGACATCCCGCACGGCGGGAACACGGCCCTGATGTTCGCGGTGCGCGAAGGCGCGCTCGCCGCGGCGCGGCGGCTCGTGGCCGCCGGCGCCGACATCGACGACGCGGACGCCTGGGGCGTCAGCGCGGTGGTGCTGGCCGCCCACGCCGGGCACCTGGAAGTGGTCGAGTTCCTGTTGGCGGAAGGCGCCGATCCGAGCGCCGCCGCGGCCGGCTTCAGCGCGCTCCACCCGGCCGTCATGCGCCGGGACGCGCGCCTCGTCGCCGCCCTGCTGGCCCATGGCGCCGACCCGAACGCGCGGCTGCGCACGTGGACGCCGACCCGCCGCGCCTCGCGGGACTTCCACTTCCGGCCGGCGCTGGTCGGCGCGACGCCGTTCTGGCTGGCGGCGCGCCTGGGCGAGCCCGACATCATGCGCCTGCTCGCGGAGCACGGCGCCGATCCGCGTTTCGTGCACCACGCCGACTACGTGCCCTCGCGGCGCGGCATCCGGCGCCAGGAGGCCACGACCGCCCTCATGGCCGCGCTCGGCATGGGCGGCGGGCGGCGCTTGCGGGCGTGGGTTACGGACGACGGCGTCGAGCCCGAGGTCCTGGCGCTGGCGACCGTGATGACGGCCGTGGAGCTGGGAGTGGACGTCAACGCGGCCGACCTGGACGGGCGCACCGCGCTCGACGCGGCAACGGACTGGGCCTACGAGACGGTCATCGAGTATCTCGTGGAGCGCGGTGCCAGATCTGGAGGTCTGTGATGAAGAGGCGACTGATCGAGTCCATCGGCGTGCTGGCCGTGCTCGTGGCCGTGACCATGCTGCTCGAGCTGGCTCCGGTGGCGGGCCAGGGTCAGTCCGAGCCGGCGCCGGCGGCCCTCACGGCGTGGGGCGAGCCGAACCTGGAGGGCATCTGGACCACCGACTATCAAACGCCCCTGGAGCGGCCCGCGCGGTACGCCGATCGCGAGTTCTTCACGGAGGAGGAGCGGGCCGCCATCGACAACGAGCGCGCGCGGGTGCTGGCCCTCGACCGGCGGCGCGACGCCCGCGGCAGCGAGCAGGACGTCGGCGGCGCGTACAGCGCGGCGATCTTTCTGAGCCACAAGCACCTGGGCCGGCGGACGTCGTTGATCGTCGACCCGCCGAACGGCCGGCTGCCGGAGCTGACGCCGGAAGCTGCGCAGCGCCGCGACGAAATCCGCGAGTATCAGCTGGCGCTGCTGCAGGCCACCAACGTCTGCAAGGACAATCTGCCGGCCTGCGCGGGCGGCGAGTACGCGCCGCCGTCGCCCCGGCGCTTCGAGCCGCCGCCGCACTACCCGGCCACCGGCGCGGCCGCCGGCGGCTCCTTCAACCGCTCCGACGGTCCCGAGGACCGCGGCCTGTCGGAGCGCTGCCTGGGCGCCAGGCTGCCCGACTTCGGCGGCGCCGCGGGTTTCTTCCTGCAGGTGGTGCAGGCGCCCGGCACCGTGTCGATCTTCTACGACACGGGCCAGGGGCAGGGGTGGCAGCGCGTGATCCCGGTGACGGAACGCCCGCACCTGTCGTCCGACGTGCGCCAGTGGTGGGGCGACTCGCGCGGGCACTGGGAGGGCAACACGCTGGTGGTGGACGTCACCAACTTCACGCCCAAGACGGACTTCCACGGTTCCCGCGAGAATCTCCACATCGTCGAGCGCTGGACGCGGATCGATGCGGAGACCATGGAGTACGTGGCCACCATGGAGGACCCGACGACCTGGGTGCGGCCGTGGACGGTCGCCCTGGAGCTGAGCCTGCAGGACAACCGGGCGAACCGCATCTACAAGGAGCCGCGCTGCCACGAGGGCAACTACGGCATGCCGGGGCTGCTCGCGGGCGCCCGCGCCGACGACCGCGCCTTCGCGGAGGGGCGCGGCCCCGATCCGGCCACGCTGTGCACCGCGGGCTGCGGCGGTTTCGCGGCCGGGTTCGCCGAGTCGGGAGACGAGGCCGATCCGTTGCAGCGGTGAACGGCGAGGCCGACGGCCGGATGACCGCCGGACCAGCGCCGGCGACGGATGACGAAATCGAGAACCACGTATCGCAGGTAGCGGGAGGAGAAACCATGCGAAGCAAGCTCATCGTCGGTGTGCTCGGAGTCGGTCTGCTGCTGGCGGCGTTCGCGACGCCGGCCGCGGCGCATCACGCCTTCGCGGCCGAGTTCGACGCCAACAGCCCGGTCAACTTCGCCGGCACGGTCACGCGGATGGAGTGGGTCAACCCGCACGTCTGGATCCACATCGACGTCGCGATGGACGACGGGTCGACCGAGAGCTGGGCGTTCGAGGGCGGCACCCCGAACGTGCTCTTCCGCCGCGGCTTCACCAAGGAGTCGCTGCTGCCGGGGACCGAGATCCACGTCGACGGCTATCAGGCCAAGGACGGCACCAACCGCGCCAACGGCCGCGACATCACCTTCCCCGACGGCACGAAGCTGTTCCTCGGCTCGTCCGGCACCGGGGCGCCGTACGAGCTGCGGCCCGAGAACAACGCGCCGCGGGGCGTGCGATGAGCTCGCGGGTCACGGCCCTGCTCGTCGCGCTCGTCGTGCTGACGCCGGCGGCGGCCGCGGGTCAGGACGCGGACGGCTGGGCCGTGCCCCGCACCCCGTGGGGCGACCCCGACCTGATGGGCACGTACACCAACAAGACCATCACGCCGGTGGAGCGGCCTGCCGACCTCGCGGACCGCGCGTTCCTGACGGCGGACGAGGTCACGCGGCTGGAACGCGAGACCCTCGAGCGCAACGAGCGGCTGCTGCACAGGCCGGCGGTGAGGACGACCCGGGGCAACGTCGACGTCGGCGTCGACGGCGCACCGGGCGCCTACAACAACTTCTGGCTCGACGGGGGGACGCGGCCCACCGGGCGCACGTCGCTCATCGTCGACCCGCCCGACGGGCGCCTTCCGCCCGTGACGGCCGAGTACGCGCGGCACGCCGGCCGCCGCGCCGAGCAGCGGGCCACCCGCGGCGAAGCCGACACCTGGATGGACTTCCAGCTCAACGATCGCTGCATCGTCTGGTCGGTCGGGCCGCCGATGATGCCGGGGCCGTACAACAACACGTACATGATCTTCCAGACGCCCGACTACGTCGCCATCCAGGTCGAGATGATCCACGACACGCGCATCATCCCGCTGGACGGGCGACCGCACCTGCCGGCCCGCATCCGCCAGTACATGGGCGACATGCGGGGACACTGGGAGGGCGACACGCTGGTGGTCGAGACGACGAACATCCAGCGCACCGAGGGCGAGCCCGGCGTGCAGGGCGCCGACGTGATCGAGGTGCGGGCCTCCAACGGCCGGACCGACGACACGATCCGCATCGTGGAGCGGTTCACGCGAGTGGACGCAGACACCATCGACTACCGCTTCACGGTCGAGGACCGGTCACGCTGGACGCGGAGCTTCGCGGGCGAGTTTCCGTTCGTGAAGACGGACGGCGACCTGTACGAGTTCGCCTGCCACGAGGGCAACTACAGCATGCCGAACATCCTGGCCGGCGAGCGCGTCCTGGAGGCCGCCGGCCGATCGAGGTAGCGCGACGTTCCCGGAGGGTTGCGATGTTCCCATCCGACCGCATTGCACGGCCGGTCGCCGCGGCCGCCGTCCTGGTCGCCGGGCTCGGCGTCGCGGGCGCCGCCCAGGGCGATCTGGAGTTCCGCTCGGCCGACTACACCCACGTCGGGGGCTGGGCCAGGCTGCCGGCGCACATCACCTGGGGCAACGTCATCTCCGTCGACCCCGATCCGGACGGCGAGCACGTGTGGGCGCTCCATCGGTCGGAGCCCCCCATCCTGAGGTTCGATCCCGACGGCAACCTGGTCCAGACGTTCGGCGACGGCATGTTCGTGCGGCCGCACGGGTTCCACGTCTCCCACGACGGCTACGTGTGGGCGAGCGACCAGAGCGGCGCCGACGGGAAGGGACACCAGGTCTTCAAGTTCAACCGCGACGGCGAGCTGCTCATGACGCTCGGCATCGCGGGCGTCGGCGCGGAGGGACCGGACACCTTCAACGGACCCACCGACATCGCCGTCGCCGGCAACGGTGACATCTTCATCACCGACGGCCACTTCAACAACCGCGTGGTCAAGTACGCCGCGGACGGCACCTTCATCAAGGCCTGGGGCCGCAAGGGCACGGCGCCGGGCGAGTTCGACCTGCCGCACACGATCGCCATCGACTCGCGGGGCCGACTGTTCGTCGGCGACCGGTCCAACGCGCGCATACAGATTTTCGACCAGGACGGCAACTTCCTCGAGGCGTGGGATCAGTTCGGCATGGTGAGCGGGATCTACATCAGCGCCGACGACACCCTCTACGTCGCCGACTACCAGCAGCACAAGGCGCTGCTGGTCGGCAGCGCCCGGGACGGGTCGATCGCGTCGCGCATCGAGCCGGTGAACGCGGAAGGGATCATGGCCGATCGGCACGGCAACATCTTCGCCGGCGAGGTGGCCGGCAACATGCTGCGGAAGTTCGCCAGGAACTGACGAGCCGCGGGCAGCGGCGGCCGTCCGACGCCCGGTCGTCCAGCGTGTCCGACCGGCAGGAGCGGCAGCGATGCGACGAATGCTCACAGGCGGAATCGGCGTGGTTCTGGCGGGCGGCTTCCTCGCTGTCGGACCGGCCCGCGCGCAGGCGCCTGCGTCCGCGGCTGCCGATGCGCAGCGTGCGCTGCTCGACCGCTACTGCGTCACCTGCCACAACGAGCGGCTGCGAACCGGCGGGCTCGATCTCGATCGGGTCGACGTCGGGCACGTCGGCGAGGCTGCGGAGATCTGGGAGAAGGTGGTCCGCAAGCTCCGCGCCGGCCAGATGCCGCCGGCCGGGCGGCCGCGCCCGGAACCGGCCGCCTACGACGGCCTGGCAAGCTGGCTCGAGGCGGAGCTCGACCGGGCGGCCGACGCGCGGCCCAATCCCGGGCGGCCCGTCGTCCGCCGCCTCAACCGGCTCGAGTACACCAACGCGATCCGCGACCTGCTGGCCCTGGAAGTCGACGGCCGGGCGCTGCTGCCGACCGACGAGTCCGGCTACGGCTTCGACAACGTCGGCGACGTGCTGTCGTTCTCGCCTGGGCTGCTCGAGCGCTACATGAGCGCGGCGCGCAAGATCAGCCGTCTCGCCGTGGGCGATCCGACGCAACCGCCGGCGATCGCTACCTACAAGGTCTCGCCCTTTCTCCTGCAGGAGAGCCGCCTCAGCGAGGATCTCCCGTTCGGGTCGCGGGGCGGCGCCGCCGTGCGCCACAACTTTCCGGCCGACGGCGAGTACGGGCTGCGAGTCCACCTCGGACGGCGGTTCGACAACAACGCCATCCAGGGTCTCGACGTCAGCGAGCAGCTCGACGTCCGCCTCGACGGCGTGCGGCTGAAGCTGTTCGACGTGGGCGGCGAATGCGTCGGCTCGGACGAGCCGCGCTGCCTCCTGCCGCCCGGCGTGGTGCCCGTCTCCGAGTATGGGCGCACGGCCGACGAGCATCTGCACGTGCGGTTCGCGACGAAGGGCGGCCCGCGGCTCGTGGGCGTGTCGTTCGTCGACCGGGCCGTCGCGGCGCCGGAGGGCCCCGGCCCCGGGCGTCGGCCCACCTCGGAGCTGCGCAATACCGAGCTCGCGCCGATGAACGTGGGCAGCATCGAGATCGAGGGCCCGCTGAGCGCCGCGGGGCCGCCGGACAGCCCCAGCCGCGAGCGCATCTTCGTGTGCCGGCCGGCGGGGGCCGACGACGAGGAGGCCTGCGCCCGGGAGGTGATCGGCACGCTCGCCCGCCGCGCCTACCGCCGCGCGGTCACGACCGGGGACCTCGACTCCCTGCTGGCCTTCTACCGGACGGGCCGGGCCGCGGGCGGGTTCGAGGCCGGCATCCAGTTCGCGCTGGAAGGGCTCCTCGTCTCGCCCGACTTCCTGCTGCGCGTCGAGCACGATCCCCCGCGGGCGGCGCCGGGCGCTGCGTACCGCATCAGCGACGTCGATCTGGCATCCCGCCTGTCGTTCTTCCTCTGGAGCAGCGCGCCGGACGACGAGCTGCTGGATCTCGCTGTGGCCGGCAGGCTCGGCGAGCCCGACGTACTGGAGCAGCAGGTCCGGCGCATGCTCGCCGACAGCCGCGCCGAGGCGCTGGTCACGAACTTCGCCAGCCAGTGGCTGTTTCTCCGCGACCTGCGCGTGGCCGCGCCCGACACCCAGGTGTTCCGCGATTTCGACGACAGCCTGCGCGAGGCGTTTCGCCGCGAGACGGATCTGTTCATCGCCAGCCAGCTCCGCGAGGACCGCAGCGCGGTGGACCTCCTGGACGCCGACTACACGTTCGTCAACGAGCGGCTCGCGCGCTTCTACGGCATGCCGAACGTGTACGGCGCGCACTTCCGGCGGGTGCCGGTCGCCAATCCCGTCCGGCGCGGGCTGCTGGGACACGGCAGCGTCCTGACCGTGACGTCGTACTCCAACCGCACGTCGCCCGTGCTGCGGGGCCTGTTCGTGCTGGACAACCTGCTGGGCTCGCCGCCGCCGGCGCCGCCGCCCAACGTCGAGGGCCTGGAGGAAGCCGGCGCGGGCGGCGCGCCGGCGACCACCGTGCGCGAGCGGATGGAGGCCCACCGGCAGAACGCCGTCTGCGCGAGCTGTCACGCCCAGATGGACCCGATCGGGTTCGCCCTGGAGAACTTCGACGCCATCGGCAAGTGGCGGGACAGCGAGTTCGGGCTGCCGATCGACGCGGCCGGCGCTCTCCCGGACGGGACCCGGCTCGAGGGGCCGGTGGAGTTGCGCGAGACGCTGGTCCGCCGCCATCCGGAGTTCGTGCACACGCTGGTCGAGCAGCTCCTGACCTACGCGCTCGGCCGCGGAACCGAGCACTATGACCGGCCGGCCATCCGGCGCATCGTCGCGGACGCCGCCGACGACGACTACCGCTGGTCGGCCCTGATTCTGGGGCTGGTCGACAGCGTGCCGTTTCGCATGCGAACCGCGCAGGGACCCGGACCGGCGCCGCTGCTCGCCGCCGCATCCAACCCCGACTGAGGCTCGACCGGGACAACCTCGACCGAGAAAGGTTCAACCATGAGTCCCCACATCGTCACGAGAAAGCATCTGGCGCGCCGGACCGTTCTGCGCGGGATGGGCGCGACGATCGCCCTGCCGCTGCTCGACGGCATGGTGCCCGCGTTCGCGAGGGCCGGCGGCGCGGCCGACACGCTGCCGTTGCGGTTGGGCGCCCTCTACGCGCCGAACGGCATGAACATGACGGACTGGACCCCCGCGGCGGAGGGGACGGCCTTCGAGCTGTCGCCGATTCTCCAGCCGCTGGCGCCCTTCCGCGACCGGCTGGTCGTGCTGAGCGGGCTGGCCAACAACGCCGCCGATCAGTTGCCGGGCGAGGGATCGGGCGACCACTCCCGCTCGTCGGCCGGCTATCTGACGGGTGCCCACGCGAAGAAGACGGAGGGCGCCGACCTCGAGAACGGCATCTCGATGGACCAGGTGGCCGCGAAGCAGCTCGCCAGGCACACGCAGCTCGCATCGCTCGAGCTGGCCCTCGAGGCCAACGATCTCGCGGGCGGCTGCGAGCACGGCTACAGCTGCGCCTACACCGGGACGGTCTCGTGGGCCAGCGCGACGACGCCGCTGCCCGCCGAGAACGACCCGCGGGCCGTCTTCGAGCGCCTGTTCGGGTCGAGCGAGAGCACCGAGAGCGGGGCGCGGCTGGCCCGGCTCAAGATGGAGCGCAGCATCCTCGACATGGTCAGCGAGCGGCTCGCCCAGCTCCAGCAGCGGCTCGGCGCGGCCGACCGCCGGAAGGTGACGGAGTACGTCGACGCGGTCCGCGACATCGAGCGGCGCATCCAGATTGCCGAGGACCAGAGCAGCCGCGAGCTGCCCGTCGTGGCCCAGCCCGCCGGGGTGCCGCCGACGTACGGCGAGTACGCCAGGCTCATGTTCGACCTGTGGGCGCTCGCCTGGCAGTGCGATCTGACGCGGGTGAGCACCTTCATGTACGGCCGCGAGAAGAGCAGCCGCAGCTATCCCGAGATCGGCGTACCCGATCCCCATCATCCGCTGTCGCATCACCAGGACCGGCCCGAGAAGCTGGCGAAGCTGACGCGGCTGAACACCTTCTACACGAGCCTGCTTGCCCACTTCCTCGAACGGCTGCACTCGATCGAGGAAGGCGACGGGACGCTGCTCGACCGGGTCATGCTCGTCTACGGGTCCGGCATGAGCGACCCGAACATGCATCACCACCAGGACCTGCCGACGATGCTCGTGGGCACCGGCGGCGGGCAGATCGCCGGCAGCCGTCACCTGCGGGTGGCGAAGGACCTGCCGCTGGCCAACCTGCACGTGACCGTGCTGGACAAGATGGGCATTACGGTCGACCGCCTCGGCGACAGCAGCGGCCGGCTCGCCGCCCTGTAGCCGGCCCGGCAGCCGATGACCATGCCCGCCAGGCCCGGCGCGGCGATTGCCCTGGCCGTGTTGCTGCTGCCGCCGGCGGCCCTGCCGGCCGCCGGCGCGGACGATCTGCGGCTCGTCGAAGCCGTCAGACAGCGCAACGAGCCGGCGGTGCGGCGCCTTCTCGCGGAGCGGGCGCCGGTGAACGCCGCGCAGCCCGACGGGGCGACCGCGCTCCACTGGGCCGTCCATTGGAACGACCTCGCCAGCGTGGAGCTGCTGCTCCGCGCGGGTGCGGACGTGGCCGCGGTCAACGACTACGGCGTGACGCCGCTGTCGCTCGCCAGCACGAACGGCGACCCGGCCGTCGCGCGCCGGCTGCTGGAGTCGGGCGCCGATGCGAACGCGGCTTCCCCGGTCACGGGCGAGACGGTGCTGATGACGGCCGCCCGCACGGGGGTCGCGGCAGTCGTGGAAGCGCTGCTGGACCACGGCGCGGACCCGGGCGCGCAGGAGACGCGCCATGGTCAGACGGCGCTGATGTGGGCGGCCGCCGAAGGACACGTGGACGCGGCGCGGCTGCTGATCGCGCGCGACGCCGACCTCCATGCCCGCTCGCACGTGGGGTCGACTCCCCTGCTGTTCGCCGCGCGCAGCGGCGACCCGGAGCTCGTGCGGCTCCTGCTCGATGCGGGCGCGGACGTGAACGACGAGGCGGCCGACGGGTCCACCGCCCTGCTGGTGGCGGCCGTCAGGAGCAACGTGGCGCTGGCCAGGCTGCTGCTCGAGCACGGCGCGGACCCGGACCGCGGGGCGGGCTTCAATCCGCTGCACTGGGCGGCCGGCAACTGGCGCAACGTCGACACCGTGGCCGACGCCGCGGTGCGGGCGGACAACAACGAGTGGAGCGGGCTGGAGGGCCTGGAGGGTCAGGCGCGCCGCGCCTTCGTGCGGCTCCTGCTCGACTTCGGCGCGGACCCGAACGCCCCGGCCGAGGGGACGCCCGGACGGTACGCGGGCGGCCAGGCGCGGGGTGGCTACCTGGCCGGCGCCACCCCCTTCCTGGCGGCCACCCGGACCGGGGACACGCGCCTCATGCAGATTCTGCTGGACGCCGGCGCCGATCCCCTGCAGCCGAACGACCGGGGCACGACGCCGCTGATGATCGCCGCGGGCGTCGGCTTCCGCGGCTACAGTCCGGTGCCGGAGGCCGACGCGCTCGCGGCGGTAGCGCTGTGCGTCGAGCTCGGAGGCGACGTCCGCGCCGCCGATGCGACCGGCGAGACGGCGCTGCACGGCGCCGCCTACCGGGGACTCAGCGGGTCGGACACGATCATCCGGTTCCTGGTGGACCGGGGCGCCGAGTTGAACGTGGAGAACGGCCTGGGATGGACTCCCCTGGCCATCGCGGAGGGCGTCTACTTCGGCGCCAGCGACACGCGCTCGGACGACATGGCGGCGCTCTTCCGGACGCTGGGCGCCGAGCCCACGCCGCCGGGCATCGAGCGCGACGTCAACATCGCCCGTCTCAACGCGCAGCGCGCCGGGGACAGGCAGGGAGGTTCGAGATGAAGGGCCGTCTTCCGCTCGCGGCAACCGCCGCCCTCGTCGCGCTGGTCCCGATGGCCGCCGCCGGTCAGGCCGGGCCGGACGGCTGGACGCCGCCCGTTACGCCGTGGGGCGCGCCCGACCTGCAGGGCGTCTGGGACTTCCGCACGATCACGCCGATGGAACGCCCGGCCGAGCTGGCCGACAGGCAGGTGCTGACGGCCGAGGAGGCCGCCAGCTTCGAGGCCCGCGAGAACCGGCGCCTGAACCGCGACCTCGTCGATCCGAAGCTGGGCGGGGCCATCTACCCGCCGGAGTCGCAGGGCGGCGTGGTGCCCTACAACGAGTTCTGGTACGACCGCGGCAACCGGCTCGTGAGCGACCGGCGCACGTCGCTGATCGTCGATCCGCCGGACGGCCGACTCCCGGCGCTCACGCCCGCCGCGGAGGCGCGGGCCGCGGCCCGCCGGGCCTACCGCCGCGACCACCCCGCCGACTCCTGGCTGGACCGCAGCCTGGCGGACCGCTGCATCGTGGGGTTCAACGCCGGCCCGCCGATGGCGCCCGGCGCCTACAACAACAACGTCCAGCTCCTGCAGACGCCGGAGCACGTGGTCATCTTCACCGAGATGATCCACAACGCACGCATCCTCCGCTTGAACGGGCGCCCGCACGGCGCCATCCCGCAGTGGCACGGCGACTCCCGCGCCCGCTGGGAGGACGCGACGCTGGTCGTCGAGACCCGCAACTTCGACGGGCGGGTGAGCGTGAGAGGGTCCACCGCCAACGTGCACCTCGTGGAGCGCTTCACGCGCGTCGGCCCGGACACGATCCTGTACGAGTTCACGGTGGACGATCCCGTCACCTGGACGCGGCCCTGGACCGCCGTCGTCCCGCTGACGAGGACCGACGCGCCGCTGTACGAGTACGCCTGCCACGAGGGCAACTACGCCATGGAGGGCATCCTCGGCGGGGCGCGCGCCGACGAGCGGGCCGCGGCGGCAGGCGTGCAGTAGCGGGCAGCCGCCGTCGATGGGGGCAATCCAATGCATGCAGTGCTATCGCTCACGCTGATCGCGCTCGGCCTGCTGGCGCAGAATCCGCTGCGGGAGACCCAGGTGTCCACGCCGGAGATCGTGCGGACCGAGTACGACATGGCGGAGGTCGTCAGGCCGCCGTCGCTCCCCGCCGACGCGCTGGCGGGCTGGAAGCTGTTCGTGCAGCGCTGCGCGATCTGCCACGACCCGCTGGGTCAGCCCTCGTATCCGGAGAGCTTCGCCCCCCTGCTCACTCGCGAGACCGTCAGCAACCTGGGCGAAGCGCGGGTCCGCGCCGTCATCCTGGTCGGGTCGTCGCGCATGCCGGGCTGGCAGTACACGCTGTCGCCCGAGCAGATCGGCGAGGTCATCGCTTACATGAACAGCGTGGCGCCGGAGTGAGGCGCCGAGGAGACGACATGCTCGAAACCCGACGGTCCATCGGACCGGCCGCAGCAATCATCGGCGTCTGCACGTTGCTGGTGGCGGGGGCGTCGGCGCCCGCCGCGGCGCAGGCCGGCGCGCCCACGCCGCTCGCCGGCACCGTCACCGCGGCCGACGGCGAACCGCTGGCCGGCGTGGCGGTCTCCGCGCGCGCGGAGGGCGCGTCCACCACGACCTCCGTCTTCACGGACGAGGCCGGCCGGTACTACTTCCCCGCGCTGGAACCCCCGTTCGAGGGCGGGCGGTACCAGGTCTGGGCGCAGGCCGTGGGCTACGAGCGCGCCAGCGCGCACGCGGTCCTCGACCCCGCAGGACAGGTGGCGCAGGACTTCACGCTGGCGGACGCCGCCGACTTCACCCACCAGCTCTCGGGGGTGGAGTGGCTGGATGCGCTGCCCGCCGACACGCGCGAGGACCGCCGGCTGAAGGAGCTGTTCCGCGTCACGTGCACGGAATGCCACCAGGCCGGCCTGGTGCTGCAGAACCGCTTCGACGAGCGCGGCTGGCGCGCCATGATCGACCTCATGGCCAACGTCAGCTACCACGGCTGGCGCGGCTCCAGCGGCCGGCGCTCGATCACGATCGATTACTACCGGGACGAGCTGGCGGCCTATCTCACGAAGGCCCGCGGCCCGGAGTCGCCGCCCCTGACGTTCGAGCTGCAGCCCCGCCCCACCGGCGAGGCCGCGCGGCACGTCGTCACGGAGTACGACATTCCCATCGCCGAGCTGCCGACCGAGCGCACGTCGATCGACGGCAGCGACTGGTCCGAGGGCATCCCGTCCGGGATGCGCGGGGGCGGCGGCATGCACGACGCGGCCGTTGACGACGACGGCAACGTCTGGATCACCGACTCGGTGCCGAACGACTTCCGGACGCTCGCCAGGATCGATCCGCGCACCGGCCAGGTCACGGGATTCAAGGTGACCGCGCCCGACGGCAAGCGGGCGCGCCGCTCGCACGGCATCACGAAGGCGCGCGACGGCATGATGTGGTTCGACACGCAAGGCAGCCTGGGCCGCGTGGACCCGAAGACGGAGACGTTCGAGCTCTACACGCCGCCGCGGCCGCTCAGCGTCGGCGGGAGCCTGCAGGAGGACGGCCGGGGCAACATCTGGGTCGGCAACCGCCACGGCGCGCTGAAGTTCGATCCCGCCACCCGCGAGTACACGTACTACCAGAACAAGACCGTGGGCGACGGCCAGACCTACGGCACCGCCGCCGACCGCCTCGGGAACGGCTGGTGGGCGCAGTTCAACATGGACATCGTCGGCCACGCGAACGGCACGACCGGCGAGGTGGACGAGGTGCCGATGCGGCCGCCCGGCGCGCTCGACCGCGAGCAGCTCCTGACGCCGGCCGACCGCGACTTCTTCCACCGCATCGGCGCCATGCGCTTCTCCGGTAGCGTCTACAACCCCGGCGGGCAGGCGCCGCGCCGGCTCGCCGCCGACCCCGCGGGCGACACGGTGTGGGTGGCCAACTGGTGGGGCTCCAACCTGGCGAAGATCGACATCAACACGCTCGAGGCGACGTACTACCACCTGCCGATCGGCGCGCACCCGTACGCGACGGTGGTCGACCGCAACCACATGGTGTGGACGAACCTGTCGTCCGACGACGCCGTCGCGCGGTTCGATCCGGTCGCCGAGGAGTACACGATCTTCAAGCTCCCCAGCCTCGGGGCCGAGCTGCGCCACATCGCGGTCGACGACGCGGGCGGCCCGGACGTGTGGGTGGTGTACCGGGAGGCGAGCCGCGCGGCCCGCATCCAGTTCCGGACCGAAGCGCAGCTCCAGGCCGCCCGGGCCTCCAGCGCGCTGGAGGCGGCCGCCGCGGGCGACGGCCAGTAGCAAGACCGTCGACAACCGGCCCGCGGAGTCTGCGCTGTAGAACGGCGCAGACTCCGCAAGGCGCACGGCGCGCCTCGGCGGGAGCGGCGCGGGGCGAAGGGTTCCCCGCAAGCGGACGCCGGGGGTTCGGGGCGTAGCCCCGTCTGATGAATGCCGCTAGACTCGCTCCGTGGCCGTGGAC